>JANMAS010000377.1:0-9967 GCA_031359975.1 Burkholderiales bacterium | reverse complement strand
GTCATCGTCGGCGTTGTCGCTTTCGCGGGTGAAGGCTTTGTTCATCGTGAGCAGGTGGGGCCAGGTCGGGGGGCATCAAGCGGGCAGCGTGTAGCGCGTGCTCGGGCCCTTGCCGGTCTGGGTGAGCAGGCCGCGCTCGGCCAGGGTGACGAGGTGCTTGGAGGCGGTGGCCAGGCCCAGGCCGCACAGGCGCGCGTACACGCTCTTCTGGATCGAACCGTCGCGGAACAGATGCTCCAGCACCGCGATGCGGCGCTCCTCCTGCAGCAACTCGCCGGCTGCCTTTTGCCACAGCGCCGCCACCTGCTGCTCGCGGGTGAGCTCGCGATCGAAGGTGCTGCGCAAATCGTCGAACTCGGAAGCGAAGCTTTCACCCAGGCCGTGTTTGTGGATCAAGGCCAGCGCCGCTTCACGCTCCTTGGCCGAGATCGCCAGATAGGCCTTGGCGATGGCCAGATGCGCGCGCACATGCACCTCCGGCGCCGCCGGCAGGGCCAGCACGCTGCGCTCGCGCTGCACATTGGCCAGATCGGTGAAATGGGCCGCAAACTCTTCGGGCAGGAGCCGGTCGTAGACGACGCCATCGCGCGCGCCGAGGATCTCGTTTTTCAGGTTCAGCGTGGCGTCGCGCGCGGCGGAGTCGTTTTCCGACGCCCACACCTTGTGCGCGGCGGCGGCGTGCTGATCGCCCTGGCGTTCATCGTCGGCATCGGCGTCGATCTGGAAGCGCTTGTAGTACGCCTCGGCCAGGTTGTAGTGCGCGCGGCCGATGTGCACCCGCATGCCGGCCAGCTCGCTCTTGCGCAGGCCGAGCCGGTATTGCTCGATGGCTTCGCCGTAGCGGCCTTGCCAGAACAGGTTGGCACCCAGGTTCAGGTGCGTGCCGGTGACGATGTACGGATCCACCGGCATGCGCTCGGCCATCGCCAGCACCTGGCCGGCGTAGTCGGCGGCACGGGCGAAATCCTTGGCTTCGCCGTAGAGCAGGCTGAGGTTGTTGTAGGTGGACAGCAGCATCGGCTGGTCAGCCAGGCGCTCATAGAGGTTGAGTGCGCGGTGTTTGTGCTGCAACGCGAGCTTCAGGTCGCCCGCGCGCCGCCAGTATTCGCCCCACACCTGCTCCAGCAAGGCCATCGTCTCCAGCGGTACATCGGGCTGGGCGCGAAGCTGCTGGGCCTTGTCGAGCAGCGTGCGGGCACGCGGATCGTTGCGCTGCACATGCAGCCAGGCCAGGCGGGCCAGGGTGCGGATGCTTTCGTCCACGGCTTCCGGCGATGGCGCGGAAGCCGACGGCGCCGTCACCTGGCGCAGCAGGTCGGCGCTGTCCTCGTAACAAGCCAGTGCGCGGTCGATGTCGCGCGCTTCATAGAACTTGCCCAGCGCGCCGTAGCCGATGCCCAGCAGCAAGGCATCGGCGGCCGCGCTGGCGATGCGCAGGCCTTGCTCCAGGCACTCGCGCTCGCGCACGTCGGCATCGCGGGTGCGCCACAAGGCGGCCTGCGCCAGGCACAGATCGAAGCGGTGACGCGTAGGCAGCGGCTGGGCGGCGAGTCGATCGACCAGCAGATCGGTCTCGACCTCGGGCGCCAACTCGATGCAGGCGCGCCGCAAGGTGCGGATGAATTCCGCGGCGTCGCCGGCCAGCAGCAGATGCCACAACGCGGTGCGCGGATCACGGCGCTCCGCCGCACCGCCAGCTTGTTGTCGGTGCCACTCAACGCTGGCTGTTTCGTCAACAAGCTTGAGCCGGCGATAGGCCTCCTGCGTGGCCAGGGCACGCAAGGCCAGGCTGGCCGATCCCTCGTGCTGCGCCGGCACGATGCGCTGCGCCAGCGCCTGCCGGCCCTTGTCGAGGTAGCGGTAAAACGTGCTGGGGCCCACAGACCACAGGCCGCACAGGTTGTCGGCACTCGATTCATCGGCGCGGCGCCGGTAACGATCGCGAAAATCGGGCACCGCGCCAAAGCCGAAGTGGCACCACACCGCCAGCATCGGCCGCCAGCTGGTGCGATCGAGCCAGGCCTGGCGGTCGATCTCGGCGCCGGCATCCTGCCGGTCGGGCCGCAACTCGGTGATCAACCAGCGCAGCAGCACGGCCGCGCTGGCGGCAGCCGAACCCTCGCCACCGGCATCGCCCATCGCACCCACGACCGGCCGCAACAGCGGTGAGGCCCAGCGCTGCAACCCGCGATGACGGCGCAGCCACACTTCGAGCGTGCCGCCGCGGTGCGCAGCCAGCGCACTGCCCAGCGCCGCCTCGACCAACGCTGGCGCTGGCCCGCGCCTTTCGGTGCGCGGCGGCTCCAGAGCAGCCGCTCCACTCGCAGCCACGCGGCGCGAGGTGTCAGCAGCTGTTTCCATCGAAGCCTTCATCGTCTTGCGATCGTCCAATCGGGCCGGCGATCGGGGTGCCGGGCGTGCGTTGTCGACGGGAAACCCGGCCGGTTAGTGTATAGACCACCCCATTCCGCACCGCCATCCGACGTGCGGGGGCAAAACCCAAGGAGACCCCCCATGTCGCTGCCCAAGCTGCTGTCCAGACTGCCGCACATCGCCGAAGACGACAGCGTGGTGCTGGTTGTCTACGCGCCATTCGGCAGCGACGACACGCTGAGCCACTATCCCGACGACAGCAGCAACACCCTGGAGCAGCACCCGCTGTACCAATCCCTGCTCAAGGTGGCCGAGCACGGCGTCAACGTGGTGGCCCTCATCGATCTGGTGCAAAGCGACACCATCCTGGTCACGATGCCGGCCCATCGCCCGGAACATGCGAGACAGGTGTCGCGCTGGAAACAGGACATGTCGGCCCCGCACACTCTGGCCGGCCTGCTGCATCACGCCCACCTGAAGCACCCCACCAGCTCAATCGTGCTGGCGCTGGAGGGCCACGGCGCCGGTTATCTGCCGGAAATCGACCGCCGCCTGGTCACCGCGATGAACGTCACCGAAAACGGGCGCTTCGAATGGAAGGTGACCAACGGCGCCTCGGTGCCGGAGTTTGCCGATGGCTCACCGGTGCTGCCGATGGGCTGCCCCACCTTGCCGATGGGCTGCCCCACCTTGCCGGTGAATCACATGCCGCTGTCCACCTGGGGCATCGGCGACGCGCTGGCCCGCGCCCGCGCGGCCGGCGTGCCCGCGCTGGCGGTGATCCATTTCAACAACTGTTTCAACATGGCGGTGGAGCTGCTGCACACGGTGCGCGACGGCGCCGAGTACGCCACCGGCTACTGCAACTACAACTTCTTCACCTCCGGCGAGGCCTACCCGAACGTCTTCGAGGCCTTGCGCAAGGCCGGCTCCGCCACCACCGAGCAACTGGCGCTGTGGTTCGCCGATTTCAACCACGACGCGCTGCTGCCCAAGGGCAACCACCCGACGATCGCCGGCGTGGTGGAACTGAGCCGCATGAACGATATCGCCGGGCACATCAACACGCTGTCCAACGCCTTGCTCTCCGCACTCGACGATCACCTGGAGCCCGACCGAGCCGGCATGGTGGCCAGGATCCGCCAAGCCATCATCGATGCGCTCAACTACGACACCGACCAGAACTTCCTGCTCGATGTGCCCGATCAGCTCACCGATCTGGGCAGCTTCGCCACCCACCTGCTCGACCACGATTTCGGCACCCACGGCGTGAAGGAGGCCGCCATGGCGCTGCAAGGCGCGCTCAAAGGCATCAAGCGCTACGGCGACACCGATTCGCCCTGGATGGACCTGGCCCAATCTTGGAACTTCGGCGAGCCCACGCTGGCGATGAACATCTTTCTGCCCGATCCCGAACTCGACGGCCTGTGGGATTGGCGTTCGCCGTACTACCTGCGCGTGGCGCCGGACCCCGGCCTGCCCAACGTGCAACCGCACATCATCGATTTCCTGCTCACCGAGACCAACTGGCGCGATTTCCTCATCGAGTACCACCGCGACGTGAAGTTCGTCGGCCTGCTGCCGGCGGGCATCCCCTCGTTCCCGGTCTACAACGCCAAGTTCGAGCCGCCGCGCGATGGCGGCGGCGACGGCGGCACCAAGCCGCCTGAGTGCAAGGACGATACCGGCTACACCCGCCCGACGCCCGCCAAGGATGTGAGCGGCAAGGCCTGACCCACGCGGCCCCGCGCCGCCACCGGCAACCCGACCCACCCGCCCGGGTGGGTCGCGCCCATTTCCCCGCGATCGTGCGGCCGCGGCCCCGCGAATGGCGAGGGTGAACCCCTTTGGCTCTACCCCCCCAATGGGGGAATCGTTTGCCGATCGTCACACCGCCTGCGCGAGCTGTGCATTTGTTCGCGTCGCAATGAGAAAGCCCCTGCGCTGCAATGGCATCCATGGAGCGATCCATGCCCCCCGAACAGACCCATGCAGCAGGAGCAGACCATGACGATCACGATGAACGGCAGCTGGACGATCCGCGTCACCCAGGCCGCCGACGCCACCCTCCACCGGTTTCTTGTCAGCGGCGCTGATCTCGGCAGCGGCGTACACGCCGGTGTGCTGGACAAGACCATCTCTGCGCACGGCGCGCACTGGACGCTGCAGGTGCAGCGCCGCATCGGCCACCAGGCCTGGCGCGCCTGTGATCACCGCCTCGGCGCTGCCAGCCTGAGCGACGGCATCGTCGCGTTCGACATCCAGGCCGACGCCGGCAGCGGCAGCCTGACGCTCACCTGCCTGCGCCCGCTGCGCCCGGCGCACGACGCGGCAGACGCCAACGACCGCCCGGCCGCCCACGAGGCCTTCGCGTTTGCCTGGCCCGCCGCCTGAGCACGCGCGCCTTCATTCAACCCCTCATCCGACCCCCCCGGAGCCACCCATGACCATCCTCACCCACCGCCTTCTTGCCGAACAAAGCCGCTGCCGCCAACTGATCGGCGAATACCGCCTGCTGGGATCAGCGGGCGCCTTTGGCACCGCCCTCATCCAGGCCGCACTCGCTCGCGCCGACTACGCCAACGCACTCGTCGACGAAGCCGCGATGCGCCGCAGCCTGGACGAGCTGCAGACCTTCGAAGAGGCCAAGCCGCAACCGCTGGCCCTGCGTGCCGGCAGTGCCCGCGTCACACAGCACCATGCCGTGCCGGGGCGTGTGCGCAACCCGGCCATGGCCTGAGGCCACCGTGCTGCGCACCAAGCGGCCTCGGCCGCCCCATCAGGTCAGCCCGGATTCGCTCTGCGGTGGCAGCCACCGGGCCACCGCCGCACCGAGCTGGGCGATCGTCACCGGCTTGCCGAGAAAATCGTCCATGCCGGCGGCAAAACACTTTTGACGGTCTTCGGCCAGCGCCGCCGCCGTGAGCGCGACGATCGGCACCCGCCGCCCGGCAGCGGCCTCCAACTCACGGATGCGCCGCGTGGCCTCGTAGCCGTCCAGCGTGGGCATGTGGCAATCCATGAAAACGATGTCGTAGTGGCGATTGATGGCGGCATCCACCGCCGCGATGCCGTCGGCCACGATATCGACACTGCACCCCACCGCACGCAGCATTTCATGCAGCACCAGCTGGTTGACCGGGTTGTCTTCGGCCAGGAGGGCGTGGCTCCCCGCGCCTTGGCGGCTGACCGGCGCCTGGGCCGGCGCATCCCCGGTTGACGATGGTGCCTGCATCAACGGAGCGGCCTCCACAGCGGGTGCCACCATCTCGAGCGTCACCCAGAAGCGGGTTCCTTCGCCATACCGGCTCGCCACCCCCATTTCGCCGCCCATCAATTCAGTCAGCTGCTTGACGATCGCCAGGCCCAGGCCGCTGCCGCCGCGTTGCCGAGTGGACGATGAATCCACCTGCGTAAACGGGTCGAAGATCAACGGCAACTGGGCTTCGGAGATGCCGATGCCGGTATCGCCCACTTCAAAGCGCAACGTGGCCGTTTCCAGGGTGTGATCCAGCACCGAGACATGGATCCACACACTGCCCTTCTCGGTGAACTTGATCGCGTTGTCGAGCAGATTGAGCAGCAACTGGCGCAAGCGCACCGCATCGGCCACCAGCGCGGCAGGCAGCGCATCGGGCAGTTCGCAGCGCAGCACGAGCTGTTTGCCGCGCGCTGTGGCCGTCATCAGGTGCATCACTTCGTCCACCAGGGTGCGCAGATCGAACGGCGCCTCGCGCAGCGCCAGCTTGCCGGCCTCGATGCGCGCCAGGTCGAGCACGTCATCGATGATCACCCGCAAGGCCTGGCCGGATTGAAGCGCTGTTTCCGCCAGCCGGCGCTGCGGCGCATCGAGCGGTGAACCGAGCAGCAGTTCGGTGGTACCCAGGATGCCGTGCATCGGCGTGCGGATCTCGTGGCTGATCATGGCGAGGAACTCGGACTTGGCGGCGTTGGCCTGCTCGGCCTGGCGGCGTGCGAGATCCAGCTCCACCGCTTGGGCCTGCAATTCGCGGGTGCGCTGCTCCAGCGTATCCACCAGCTGCCGCGCCGCCCGCACCGCCGCTCGGGTGCGATCGCGCAGCGCCTGCGTGACGAAGCCGGTGCAAGCGACGTAGGCGCCCACGAGGTAGATCATCACCGCCAGCGCCAGACGCTGCTTCAGTTCGGCCGCTGGCGCGCCCGCCAGGCCGAGACAAGCGATGTAGCCGAGATAGACGAACGTCACCACATGACTGAAATACAGCGCGCGGCGAAATCCGAAACCGACCTGGTCGCTCACCCGAACCAGCAGCAGGAACACAAAAAACAGGTGGCTGCGCTCCAGGTGCTGCAAGGTCAGCAGCCACACCACCACATCGGTGTGCATGAAGATCTGGCTGAGATCGAAGCGGCCGGTGCGACCGTAGGCAAACCACAAGGCCACCCAGGTAAGCGCGGCATACGTGATGTTGACAGCCCACAACCAGGCCAGCTCGCGGCTCGGCACCGGCGCACCGATGCTCACATCGTGCACCAGCAGAATGAGGCACAGCGCAACAAAACCGACCGAGCGAATCAGCGGCACCTGCAGCGCATGCACGCGCCGCGCACTGGCGGATTTGCGCCGACGCTGCTGCTCGGCATCCAGCGTGAATCCCGCGTCGACCTCGCGCCGCGTCGCGGAAGGAGGGTCAGCCGCAGCCAAGCTCGCATCGGACATGGATGCCGCCCTCTCGCGCTGGGTGAATCGCCGTGCCCCTGGCCCGGCGTGCGCCGACTATAGCGGCGGGGCCCCCGCGGCGTCTACGCCCCCCATTGGGTGCCACCCGCCGCGCCGCGCGTGGCCGAAGAGCCGGTCATGCGAGGCGGCCACGCCCGAGATGCATATAATTCGCGCCTCGTTGGCGCTTTAGCTCAGTCGGTTAGAGCGACGGAATCATAATCCGCAGGTCCGGGGTTCGAATCCCTGAAGCGCCACCAGATCACCCTGAAATCAAGGCCTCGCAGCGATGCGGGGCCTTGTTGTTTGTGGGCCCAGGGCTTTCAGTGGTCATCGCAGGGCCCGCTCCCATCGGCGGCGAATTAAGTAGCACCAGGTGCTATAGTCTCACATGCCAGGAAAGTTGACGCGCCGGGTCTTCAAGACCGCCAAATGCAGCAAGGATCTTCACAAGGCACGGATCCGTGACTCGGAGCTCTGTGATGCCATTCATCAAGTCATGGCAGGCCACGCCGATGACCTTGGAGGTGGAGTGTTCAAGCGGCGGCTGAATGACAACATGCATAGCGCCATCGTGCTCGCCAAGGGTGGTCGCTATTGGGTGTTCGAGTACCTGTTTGCCAAGAAGGATCGGGCCAACATTGATGACGACGAGCTTGTCGCGTTTCGCCTGCTGGCGAAGAGCTATGCCGGCCTGACCGAACTGCAGACCACCCAGTTGGTGAACCGCAAGCATTTTGTGGAGATATGCCATGACGACAAAGCGTAAGTTCAAGAGCGATGCGTTCGAGGCCGTCCATTCCTCGGCCACAGCGTTGCATGAGATCGGCGCGATCGACAAAGCCACCATGCGTGAGTTCGACGAGTCATGCCTTGCCGCGCTACCCTCGATCGAACCGAAGCAGATCAAACGCATTCGCGAGCAGTCTCGCGTGAGCCAGCCTGTGTTTGCCCGCTACCTGAATACCAGTGAATCCACCGTTCAGAAGTGGGAGGCCGGCACAAAACGGCCGAGCGGCATGGCGCTCAAGCTGCTCGCGGTGGTGGAGAAGCACGGCCTGAAGGTGTTGGCCTGAGCCACGTCGCCTCAGCGGTCCGGTGGAGGAGCGCTAACCCGAAGCGACCTTCGTTGCCTCCAACATCGCGTCGTTCTTCTCGATCCAAACTTCAAACTCTTCGAACTGCCGCACCCAGACTTCACCGTACTCGGCCTCGAACAAGATCATGCAGGCTTCCATGGCGTTCAGATGACTTGCGCCATACATCGTCGCCCAGCGATTTGAGAAGGTAGTCACATGATTTTCTTGGTCCGCCTCTGAGTAGCCGATAAGCATTCCTTCGTAGTTCGGATGGGCGCTTTCCGATAGATCGGCGTACCACTTGGCAAGTCCGGGATATCGCTTATCGCAGTGCCCGAGAACCGTGACGATGTTTATCGCCACATGCTGGGTTGACTGATCCTTGGAGCCCAGCAACAGTTGCGATGTCTTGTCGCTGAACGCATGGAAGTTCATCGAGCCTGCCAATACATTCGCAGTAAGTTGATTCAGATGGATCAACATTGCCAGCGTCTCGAACCCGCTACGAAGCAGAATTCGCGCTCCCAGCGTATGCCCCAAACCATGCAGCGCATACGACTGGGAAAGCAGGTCGTGCAGACGCCAACAGACAGACTCTCGAAGAAGCAGGCTGCGCCACGGTGCCTTCCACTTGTGAGCTATTGGATTCCTTGAAAACAGGCCACTTAGGTCGACCTTCGCGCTTGGTGACTGTTTCCAACTTTCCAGAACGTGCTCGAAGTTCATGATGTGCTCTCCATGGAGCTATTCTGGGCGAGGAGGACTTGATACGCCGCTGCTCAGTCACCGCAGGACTCGACGAGGATTTCGGCCAGTGCGTAGCGTCGCCGTGCCACACTGCCACACATCTCAGCGATGCGGCCTTGCGGCCTCGCAGACAAGTATGGGCTGGCACGGCCAACTGGACATTCACTACCGGCGCGACGGCGATCGCACTACCGCGCTCGATCGACACGAAGGCCCGTTGCGGGTGCTGCAACGCCTGTACCCCGAAGGCCCGCGGGTGTGCCACCACGTGCTGGTGCACCCGCCGGGCGGCATCGTCGGCGGCGACCAGCTCAACCTGAATCTGCAGCTCGATGCCGATGCCCATGCATTGATCACCACACCCGGCGCTACGCGCTTCTATCGCAGTGCAGGTGAGTCGGCGCGGCAGCAGGTGGTGGCCGCACTGGCACCCGGCGCGCGGCTCGAATGGCTGCCGCTGGAGACCATCGCCTACAGCGGTTGCCTGGCTGAAAACCACCTGCGCTTCGAGCTGTCGCCAGGCGCTGAAATGATCGGGTGGGACCTGCTCGCCTTGGGCCTGCCGGCCGCGGGCCAGGCGTTTCGGGCGGGCTCCTTCCTGCAGCACCTGGAGCTGCCCGGTGTGTGGCTGGAGCGCGGTCGCATCGATGCGTCAGACACCTCCTTGCTCACCAGCCCGCTCGGCCTGGCCGGTCATGGCGTGCTGGCGACGATGTGGTTGGCCGCAGGTGCCCCGATGGCGATGAGCCGCCGCGATGCGCTGCTCGACGCCGCACGCGACAGCGCTGCGGCCAGTGAACTCGCCGCCAGCAGCGGCAGCTCGTCACCCCACGCCGAGGTGGTGGTGTTGCGCGCGCTGGCGCCGCGGGTGGAGCCGGCGATGCGCCTGTTGGCGGCGGTGTGGGCGCGTTGGCGGGAGGTGGCGTGGGCTATGCCGGCCACACCGCCACGCGTGTGGCGCACCTAGCCTGGCTCCGATCAGATCGACATCATCCCGCGCACACCATCGGCTTCCATCGTGGCGCCGCGCCCGCGAGCGACGATCTCGCCGCGCTCCATCACCAGGTAC
>JANMAS010000363.1:0-4355 GCA_031359975.1 Burkholderiales bacterium | reverse complement strand
GCCAAGTTAGCGACTCCCTCCCGAGAACAAACCAAAGGCCGAAGGTTTTAGGCTTCGTATCGATCACTCCTCAGGACGGGGATCGATACTGCTCCGGGTTAGGCTGATCGTCAGCAGAAGAAAATTCTATCGAGGGTCATGACATTTGTCACGAAGGATAGCCGTCCAACCGAAGGGTTCGGGGGCAGCTTTTCGTCGTGCGCGCACGTTCTTCAACTCCCCGAATCGATCGACGCAAGCAACTCCGCCGTCGGCCACTTCCGGTTGTGCAGTCTGGGTAACCCTCCGCGTCCGAAGAAAGGCCGCCCTGTATCGTTTGACCGTGATGTCGCGTTGGGACAAGCCATGTTCCTGTTCTGGCAGCACGGCTATGAAGCGCGATCGAATCGTTGCTGAGGCGCCGGATCGCTCTTGGCATCCGTTCCGGCGAAATTCCGGCGAAATCAGATGCTGATGCGCTGGCTGCGCACACGATGGCGATCATTCAAGGCATGTCGACGCTGGCGCGCGATGGCGCCAAACGGGAAAAGCGCTTGCGCGTTGCAGACACTGCGATGGATGCGTGGCCGGAGCCGGCGATGTAGTCGGTAGCCACACAGGCCACGCGAGCGCAAGGGCCGCGTCGGCGTCACACGATGGCTCAATGCGGACTGGCCGTGGGCCGCACGACGGTCTCGCTCACATCTACGGCGCGCCGCGCGCAGCATCAGCGTGGCGCCCTGTGCCGCCAGCCAGCCTGACGCCGATGAGCCGCGGTGCAGCGCGGAAGCAGCTGCCGATTGGATGTTTTTTGGTGGATAGAAACAAGACACGGGGCGATAGGGCCCGTGTTTGCTGAAGTCTTGGCGGAGACGAAGGGATTCGAACCCTTGATGGAGTTTTAAGCCCCATACTCCCTTAGCAGGGGAGCACCTTCGGCCGCTCGGTCACGTCTCCAGCCGGGGAAGCTCAGGATTCTAGCTGCTCATCGGGGCTTGTGGCCGGCGGGGTGCCGTCGAGGTCGAAGGCCTTGTGCAGGGCGCGCACCGCGAGCTCCATGTAGCGCTCGTCGATCACCACGCTGGTCTTGATTTCGCTGGTGGTGATCATCTGGATGTTGATACCGTCTTCGCTGAGCGTGCGGAACATCTTTGCGGCCACGCCCACGTGGCTGCGCATGCCGATGCCCACGATCGACACCTTGCAGATCTTCGGGTCGCCGATCACCTGCAGCGCGTTGGTGGACGGTGCCACCTTGGATTGCAGCAGGTCCATCGTGCGTGGGTAGTCGCTGCGGTGCACGGTGAACGAAAAATCGGTGCGGCCGTCGTGCGAGATGTTCTGCACGATCACATCCACATCGATGTTGGCCTCGGCCACCGCCCCGAGGATCTGGTAGGCGATGCCGGGTTTGTCGGGCACGCCCATGATGGTGAGCTTGGCTTCATCGCGGTTGAATGCGATGCCGGATACGACAGCCTGTTCCATGTGTTCGTCTTCCTCGAAAGTGATCAACGTACCCGAGCGCGCCTCTTCGTCGATGGGGATGTCCCACGGCGTAAAACTGGAGAGCACGCGCAGCGGTACGCGGTATTTGCCGGCAAATTCAACCGAACGGATCTGCAGCACCTTGGAGCCGGCGCTGGCCATTTCCAGCATCTCCTCGAAGCTGATGCGCTCCAGCCGCCGCGCCTCCGGAACGATGCGCGGATCGGTGGTGTACACACCATCCACATCGGTGAAGATGAGGCATTCGTCGGCCTTCATCGCCGCGGCCACGGCCACCGCCGAGGTATCGCTGCCGCCGCGGCCGAGCGTGGTGATGTGCCCTTCGCTGTCGATGCCCTGGAAGCCGGTGATCACCACCACCTTTCCGGCGGCCAGATCGGCGCGCACACGGGCGTCGTCGATGCTCTGGATGCGGGCCTTGGTGTAGGCGGAATCGGTTTGCACCGGCACTTGCCAACCGGTGTAGCTCACCGCCGCCATGCCCTCGGCCTGCAAGGCCAGCGAAAGCAGGCCCACCGACACCTGCTCGCCGGTGGCGGCGATCATGTCGAGCTCGCGCATCGAGGCGGCCGTCTCCTTGGCAGGCGCCACTTCCTTGGCCAAGCCCAGCAGGCGATTGGTTTCGCCGCTCATGGCCGATGGCACGACGACGAGCTGGTGGCCGGCGCGGGCCCACTTGGCCACCCGCTTGGCCACGCTGCGAATGCGCTCGGGCGAGCCCATCGAGGTGCCGCCATATTTGTGAACGATCAAGGCCATGGGATGGTGTCGCGTGCGGGGCACTGAATCGTGAGGAATCCGCTATTTTAGGCGGGCGCCCTGCCCTGGGTGCGCAAGCTCAATCCGGCAGCCACTGCAACGTGCGCTGAGCCGCCTTGCCGCTGGCGATGCGCCGGGCATCGATGCCGAGCGCGGGCACGAACAACAGATCGTCGCCGCTGTAGAGCATCGGCCCCGCCCGCTGCCACGCCGCCACGCCCAGGGCTTGAAATTGCTTTTTCAGGCTGCGCGCGATGCCACTGGCGGTGAGCTGGAACTGCTCGCCGCCCTGCCGCGCGCGAACGGTGCAGGCTTTCAGCAGCGCGGCCGGAACGCCACCAACGGGCACTGTGCGAACGGCCAGCACGCCGGCCCAGCCCGGGAGCCGGTAGTCGCCGGGCTGGTGCAAGTCCATCGTCACCACAGCCGGCTCGGCTTGAGGAGGCCGAGCGGCACCGGCCAACGTGGCGGGCGACCAGCTCAAGGTGCCCCGATAGCGGCTGACCGTACCCACCGGCGCCGGCCACCTCGCCGCACCGGCTGCGGCTGTGGATTGCGCCACCAGGCGGCTGATCAACGCATCGCTGGCACCGCAGCGGGATTCGCGCTTGATCCAATGGCGCAGCAGGTTTGCGCGGCGGGCATCGGACAGGGCTCGCAGCGCGGCGATGTCCAGCCCGGTGGGCTTGGCAGCGGAGCCATCGAGATCGAGCAGCGCCAGTTCCGACAAGGCCGCGTCAGCCTCCTGGGCGCGGCGGGCCGCGTGGACGAGGCCTGATTCGAGCTCGGGGAACTGTGCAGACAGCGCCCGCCAGGCCGCGCTGCGCAGGCGGCTGCGCGCGTGGCGGTGCGCGTGGTTGCTGGGGTCGTCGATGTGGCTCAGGCGCCAGCGGCTCACATAGGCATCAATGGCGTCGCTGGGCACATCCAGCCAGGGGCGTGCCCAGGTGATGCCATCGCGGGTGGCACATCGGGGCATCGCTGCCAGGCCCGCCGGGCCGGCGCCGCGCAGGGCCTGCAGCAGCACGGTTTCCGCCTGGTCGCGGCGATGGTGGGCCAGCAGCACCAGGCTGGCGCCATGGGCCAGCGCCATGCGGCGCAGCGCGCGATACCGCTCGCGCCGAGCCCAGGCTTCGACGCTGTCGCCGGGTGCGGGCTGGGTGAGCAGCCGCTCGAAGGTGAGCGCAAGCGGTGCCCCGCGAGAGCGCCAACGCCGGCATTGGCGCTGCAGATGTTCGAGCCAGGCGTCGGCCTCGGCCATCAGGCCGTGGTGCACATGCAGGGCCAGCACCTCGATGCCCAGCGGCGTGGCCGCGCGCACGGTGGCATGCAGCAAGGCGGTTGAATCGCGCCCGCCGCTCACCGCCACGGCGATCACGGTGGGCCTGGGTTGCGGCGCGCTCGGTTCAATCGGCACGACGAGGCCGATCCAGCGATGCGTTACACGCGTTCAACGATCCTTGGTGTCGTTGAAACGGCCGTACGACTTGAGCCGCTCATAGCGGCGCGCGAGCAGATCGCGGGTGTTGAGATCCGCCACCTGCCGCAGCGCATCGACCAGCGCGCGCTTGAGCTGCGCCGCCATCTGCTTGGCATCGCGATGGGCACCGCCGACCGGCTCGCTGACGATCTTGTCGACCAACCCCAGCGCCTTGAGGCGATGGGCGGTGATGCCCAAGGCCTCGGCGGCATCGGCGGCGCGTTCTGCGGTTTTCCACAAGATGGACGCACAGCCTTCTGGCGAGATCACCGAATACACCGCGAACTGCAGCATCAGCACCTGATCGGCCACGCTGATCGCCAGCGCGCCGCCGGAGCCGCCCTCGCCGATGATGGTGGTGATGATCGGCACCTCGAGCTGCGCCATCTCGAAGATGTTGCGGCCGATGGCTTCGGATTGGCCGCGCTCTTCGGCGCCCACCCCCGGATACGCGCCGGGGGTATCGACAAAGGTGAACACCGGCAGGCCGAATTTCTCGGCCAGCTTCATCAGGCGCAGCGCCTTGCGATAGCCCTCGGGACGTGACATGCCGAAGTTGCGCAGCCCGCGCTCCTTGGTGTCGCGACCTTTCTGGTGCCCGATCACCATGCAGGCTTGGCCGTTGAAG
>JANMAS010000339.1:0-3299 GCA_031359975.1 Burkholderiales bacterium | reverse complement strand
GCTTGCAGCCCGATGCGGTGCAGCGCAAGGCGCGCCCGCACGAAGCGCTGCTGCGCCGCCTGCTCGGCGCCAAGGGCGGCGGCGTGGGCGGTGCCTGATGGGCCATGACGGCACGCTGCTCAGCGGCGAGCTGAAACTGGCGGGTCGGCTCGACGCCCGTTTTTTCGCCTTGCTGCAGGCGATCGAATCCACCGGGTCGATCAACAAGGCCGCGCGCGCGGCCGGCTACAGCTACAAGGGCGCCTGGCTGCTGCTGGAAACAGCAGGCAACCTGGCCCACGAACCGCTGCTCGAACGCCTGACCGGCGGGCCCGGCGGCGGCGGCACCAGCCTCACCCCGGCGGCGCACGCCTTGCTCGACGCCTGGCGGCACCTGCAGGCCGCGCATCACGATTTCCTGCGCGCGCAGGACACATGGCTTGCTCAACAGCCGGCACTCGCCGGCACGCTCAGGAGAATGGCGATGAAGACCACCGCTCGCAACCAGTTTGTCGGCACGGTGAGCCGGCTCGACGCCGGCCCGGTGACCACACAGGTAGCCTTGACGCTGCGCGGCGGCTACGAAATCACCGCCACGGTGACGACCGACGCCGCCAAGCGCATGAAGCTGAAGAAGGGTGTGGAGGCGGTGGCGCTGATCAAGTCGTCGGCGGTGGTGCTGGTGACGGATTTCGCCGGCTACATGCTCTCGGCACGCAACCAGCTCGCCGGCACGGTATCGCGTGTGGAGCGCGGTGCGGTGTCGTCGCTGGTGATCGTCACATTGCCGGGCGGCGCGGCGATCACCGCCAGCGTGACCAACGACGCGGTCGATGCGCTGGGCCTCATCGTCGGCCTCGAAGCCACGGCGGTGTTCAAGGCCTATTCGGTGATGTTGGCGGTGGCCAGGGCCGTGGCCGCGGCCGGGCGCTGAGCGCTGGCTCGCCCGTTCGTGCAAGCGGGTTGGCGAGCATGGGCTGGTATGGAATTTTGTCAGATCCGATACGACGAAGCTGACTCTGACCCCATTTGTCTGTGACCCCATTTGTCTGCAAGTGGCCCATCGGGTTCATCAACCCCGTGAGCCAAGGCAAGAAGTCCTGGGAGGCAAAAGGCAAGACGCGACCCTGAAGCCCCTCTCTATCCTGACCCATTTGTCTCGGACGTGGTGTCCGTGCTTTTTCAGGAACGCCTCGAGTTGGAAGTACAAAAGCGACACGGGCAACGAGCCAATCCTCCCGTTTCGGATGTCGCCTAGAAGGTGATGCATTGCGCTGAGATCCAAACAGCGCCCGGCCTGCGGGGTAGGAACCTTCTTCGGCGGCAACTTGATGACTTCAGCCTTGCTTGCCATCGGCGCGGCAGTCATCGGCCAGAAGCCATTCAGCGTCGGCCGGCCGTTTGATCCAGAGGTCGCGCCAAGCGTTGCGGCTCGTGCCCGAAACCGTGTTGGCCAGTCTGCCGGGCGTGACGGCCTGTCCTTCGAACACGAGCTTGTCGCCTTCGACGCGAGCGTAGTGCCACTGGCTTTTGTACTGCATGCGCACCTCGGTGGTGTCGGGCAGGAACAGGCTCTTCCACTGGTACCCCAGAGCAGAGCTCTGGCGCAGCAGCTCGGGCTTCCAGTCGGCGTTGCTCATCCAGTAGTCGATGGCGTCAGCCACGGCCAGTACGGGGTCACTAGCGTCGCCCTTGGACTCGAGGAACTCCGCGAGGTCGAGGAACAGGCGGGTTGGCAGTGGAATCGAGATTTGCGTTTTCATGCTCAAAGCTCCTTATTTGAACTTGAAGCAACTGTAAGAGAAGATTAACGTAGTGTCGAGCAAAAACGAGCTCATTTAAGCACTTGTTTTGTCATCTGCGGTCACTTGCGCACAAAGCCGTATCGCAGTACATTTGTACGTAGTGCTGGCATTCTGCCGGAGCACCGGAGTTGTGTACATGGTACGAACTGAACGACTTGAACTGCGACTGGACGACGACCTCCTGCAGCGAGTAGACGAATGGATGAGGGCCACCGGCAACGCCAACTCGCGCTCCGACGCTGTGCGCCAGTTGCTGACCCTTGGCCTGGAAAACGTGACAGGGAAGAGCATCCACCTGACGGCGGGTGACAAACTGAATTTCATGATGCTGCGCGACATTGTCAAACACCTGAAGGTGCCGACCGAGACCGACACCGACTTGATGGCGGAGGCGATCTACGGTGGCCACTACTGGGCGCCGGCGTGGGAAATGCAAGGGCTTTTCCACAACCAGGTGGACCGTCCCGCCGACCTCAGCCTGGTTGTGGATACGCTGGACATGTTCGACTTCATCGAGGCGCGACTCGAGAAGATGTCCCCCGAGGACGTCGAGAAGGTCAAGGCGTCCAACCACGGCGACCTGCCTTCGTTCCATGGCTTCGACGGCAACAACGAGAGCGAGCTGATGAGCATTGCGAGGTTCCTGGTCGAGTCCATGGGCCGGTTCTCGCGGTTCAAGGGCCGCGACTTCAACTCGCACTCGCCCACGGCTGGCCGCTACCGCAGGATGACCATGGCGTTCGAGCCAATCCGAGCGAACCTCGACTTCGGTCGCGACCTGAGCGCCGAGCAGATCATCGAACTGCTGAAGATCGAACGCTAAGCGTCCCGCTCCGCCCAGTGCGGTGCGCCCGCGGCACGACGGATGCTTAGGGCAGCTCGAACCAGCTCCGTGGTCGCCGGAGCAGGCCGGCGGGGCGCTCTGCGGAGCGAAGTCAAGGTGGAGGCGCCGGCCGCAGGCCGGCGCCGGGGGACATTCGCGCAGCAGAGTGCCCCGTTGGCCTGCTCCCCGTGCGACCGTCAACCAAGCCCGACAGCCTCCCAGTACGCGACGATCAAACCCAGGCAATCTCGCGGGGCGTGTCAGCAGCCAATGCCCAGACGCCATGCCACCGTTGTGCTTCGATGCTCGTGCCGTTCTCACAGGTTTTTCTGAGAATGGTGATTCTCAGCGTCACTTTCGCCTGTTCGCCGCTGAATCGAACCATGAAGCGGAAGGGGCCGCCGGAATTTGCCTTGATCTCAACAACTGCGCCCGGCTGAGGATGACAAGCACAACCCGTGCGACTCCCGGCTCACAACCCCCGCAACGCCAACCTCATCCGCGGCACAACGCCCGAATCCCGCAGCACCTCGCGCGCCGCGTTATGGCCCGGCATGCCGGACACACCACCGCCGGGGTGCGTGCCGGCGCCGCACATGTACAGCCCCGCGATTGGCGCGCGGTAGTCGCCGTGGCCGAGCATCGGGCGTGCCGCCCAGAGCTGGTCGAGCGACATGTGGCCGTGCATGATG
>JANMAS010000252.1:0-3802 GCA_031359975.1 Burkholderiales bacterium | reverse complement strand
ACCCGGATTTCCGCGACATGCGCTACGCCGCCGAGCCGGCTGCCGACGACGCCGAAGGCCAGGCCATCCTGGCCCGGTTCGCGGGCCGGCGCCTGCCGATCATCGATCGGGTGGAAATCGCCATCATCACCGAACAACAGCCGCGCTGGCTCACGTTCCTCAACGGCGGCAGCGACCTGATCGAAGATATGCCGCCCGAATTCATCCCGCAGGCGATGCCCAATGGCAAGGTGGCGCCGAACCTCGCCAAACAGGGCATTCAGGGTTACCGGCGAGTGCGCCCCGAGGTGGCGACCACCCTGTACAACATGGAAGATCCGATCCTCGGCGGCTACACCCCCGACAAGGTCGCCCTGCGCCGCGCCCTCAACCTGGCCGTCGATGTGGACCGCGAGATCCGTGTCGTCTATCGCGGCCAGGCCGTTCCCGCGCAATCGCCGATGATGCCGGGCACCAACAACTTCGACCCGGCGTTCAGGAGCGAAAACAGCGAATACAACCCGGCCAAGGCCAAGGCCCTGCTCGACATGTACGGCTACATCGATCGGGATGGCGACGGCTGGCGCGACAGGCCCGATGGATCGCCCCTGTTGCTGCGCAAGGCAACGCAGTCCGACCAGTTCTCCCGGCAGCGCGACGAAGAGTGGAAGCGCAACACGGCGGCGATCGGCATTCGCATCCGCTTCGAGCCGGCACAGTGGCCGGAAAACCTCAAGAACGCACGTGCCGGCAAGCTGATGATGTGGACCGTGGGCTCTTCGGCGGCGAATCCCGACGGCCAAAGCACCTTCATGCGCTACCACGGCAAGCAGATCGACGGCCAGAACCTCGCGCGCTTCAGCCTGCCGGAGTTCGATGCGATCTACGAACGCATGGATGTGATGACCGATGGCCCGGAGCGCAGCGCGCTGTTCGACCAGGCCATGCGCCTGGCCGTGGCCTACGCGCCGTACAAGACGCACCTGCACCGCATCCTCACCGACATGACCCAGCCCTGGCTGATCGGCTATCGCCGGCCGCTCTTCTGGCTGGACTTCTGGCAGTACGTCGATATCGATACGAGTCGGTTGCCCAAGCCGTAGCCGGCGCGTCGCCGACAAAGCCTCCGGTGGTGCATCCCTAGAATGGATGCGATGCGTCTGAGTGCCCGTTCGATCCTGCGTCTGCTTGTCGTCACCGTCCTCGGATTTGCATCCGGCTTGCCGCTGGCCCTCACCGGCCAGGCCATGCAGGCCTGGCTCAGCCTCGAAGGCGTCGAGCTCGCCACCATCGGCTTCCTGAGCCTGGTGGGCCTGCCCTACACCTTCAAGTTTCTGTGGGCGCCCTTGATGGATCGCTTCGACCTGCCCCTGCTGGGGCGACGACGCGGCTGGATGGTGCTGTCGCAGCTGGCAATGGCCGGTGTGCTGCTGATGATGGCGGCCACGCCGCCCAAGGGCGCGATCCAGGTGTTTGCGCTGCTGGCGGTGCTGTGCGCGTTCATCAGCGCGTCGCAGGATGTGGTGATCGACGCCTACCGCACCGATCTGCTGGTGCCGGCTGAACGCGGCCTGGGTTCGTCGCTGTATGTGCTGGGCTACCGGCTGGCGATGATCCTGTCGGGTGGCATCGCGCTGATCTGGACAGACCCCGGCCAGGGCGGTGTGGGCGGCGGTGGCTGGACATGGCCGGAGGTCTACCGCTTCATGGCGGTTGTGATGGTGGGCATGGCGGTTGTTTCGCTGTTCCTGCCCCGCCTCAAAAGCCCGCAGGTGCAGGCCACGGCGGCCAGGCACGACATCGTCGGCTTCGGGGCGGTGGTGGCGGCGGTGGCGGCTGGGTATCTGCTCACCGACCGGGTGCTGTCGCATGTGGCGGGCTGGGTGCTCGCGCCTGCGCTGCAAGGCGGCTCCCTGGCCCCCAACCTGCAACAGCGCTGGGTGGATCTGCTGGCCCTGCTGATGGGCATCGGCGTGACGCTGCCGCTGGCCGCGTGGGCATCGAAGGTGGCGCGCTTCGACACGCTGCGCAATGGCCTGGCCAACTACTTCGCGCAGGCCGGGGCGGCGGGCTTCCTGATCTTCATCGTGCTGTACAAGCTCGGCGACGCGTTTGCTGGCTCGCTGCTCACGCCCTTTCTGCTCACCGGCATGGCCTACGGCCCGGCGGAAGTGGGCGTGGTCAACAAGCTGATCGGCCTGTGGCTCACCATCGGGGGTGCGCTGGTGGGCGGCATGCTGATGCTCAAGCTCGGCCTGTGGCGATCGCTGATGCTGTTCGGCGTCCTGCAGATGGCCAGCAACCTCGGGTTCTGGTGGCTGGCGGTGCATGGCAAGGGTGCGATGGGCGCCTTCATGATGCCGGCCTTCGACTGGGGATTTGTGCGCCTCGCCCAACCCACCGCACTCGATGGCGGCTTGCTGATGGCGGTGGCCTTCGAGAACATCTCCGGCGGCATGGGCACCGCGGCCTTCGTCGCGTTTCTGATGGGGCTCACCAATCAGCGCTTCAGCGCCACGCAATTTGCGCTGCTCTCGGCTTTTGCGTCGATCGGGCGCGTGTGGGTGGGCCCGCTGGCCGGCGTGCTGGTCGAATCCACCGGCTGGCCGCCGTTTTTTGTCGTCTCCACCGCCTGCGCGGTGCCCGGGCTGGTGATGCTGTGGGTGATCCGGGGCAGTGTGCGAGCCCTCGATGCCGTTCCTAGAATCGACGACTCCACTCAAGGATCAGCCAGCTCATGACAAGCCCCTTCATCATCGATGCCCACATCCCCTTGCCGGCGATGTGCGCCACGCGCCGCTGTGGTTGCCCTGGCTGCGGTGCGCGGCATGGGCGCCGCGTGTTCACTGGCCTGCTTGCCACCTCGGCCGCCGGCTTGCTGGTGCCGGCCGCGGCCAGCGCGCAAACGTCTGACGGCGTGCGCGGCGATGTGGGCGGCACCTCGCGCTTTTCGCAGCTCGTCTCGGCCGAGCAGGTGGAAGATGCCGCCGCGGACGAATACCGCAAGATGATGCGCGAGGCGGCGGCCAAGCGCGCGCTGGCGCCCGACGAACACCCGCAACTGATTCGCCTGCGCGCCATCGCCGATCGCCTGACGCCGTTTGCGCCCAGCTGGAACGAACGCGCGCGCCAGTGGCGCTGGGAGATCAACCTGGTGGGCAGCCCTGAGCTGAACGCGTTTTGCATGCCCGGCGGCAAGATCGCCTTCTACTACGGCATCCTGCAGAAGCTGCAACTCGACGATGACGAAGTGGCGCAGATCATGGGTCACGAAATCGCCCATGCGTTGCGCGAACACGCGCGCGAGCGCATGGGCAAGACGGCCGCCACGCAACTCGGCGCCGGGTTGCTCTCGGGCCTGCTCGGGCTCGGCTCATCCGCAGACGCACTGCTCGGCATGGGTGGCCAGTTGCTGACGCTGCGGTTCAGCCGCGAAGACGAATCCGAGGCCGATCTGGTCGGGCTCGACCTGGCCGCGCGGGCGGGTTACAACCCACGTGCCGGCCTCAGCCTGTGGCGCAAGATGAGTGAAGCGTCCAAGGGCGCACCGCCGCAGTGGCTCTCCACCCATCCGGCCGGCAGCACCCGCATGCGCGACATCGAACGCACCCTGCCCAAAGTGCAGCCGCTGTACACCAAGGCGCCACGGCCGCCGCGCCGCTTCGGCCCGCCGTCGCGCACCTGATCCGGAGCGGCCAACGAATCGCCCGGAAGGGTGGCGAACGAATCGCCCGGAAGGGTGGCTGACAAATCGCCCGGAAGGGCGATGCCGCTACCAGCGCGCCGGCAGCGGCCGCGGCAGGTGGATCAGCCCGTCGTGCAG
>JANMAS010000153.1:0-20998 GCA_031359975.1 Burkholderiales bacterium | reverse complement strand
CGACGATGTAGCGGGTGCGCCCATCCGGCCCGGTCAGGCCGAGGATCAGCATGTGTTCCGCCATCCATCCTTCGTCGCGCGCCAGGGTCGAGGCGATGCGCAGGGCGAAGCATTTCTTGCCGAGCAGGGCGTTGCCACCGTAGCCGGAGCCGTAGCTCCAGATTTCCTGGGTTTGCGGGTAATGGACGATGTACTTGGTGGCATTGCAGGGCCACGCCACATCGGCCTGCCCGGGCTGCAGGGGTGCGCCCACGCTGTGCATGCAGGGCACGAACTCGCCATCCTCGCCAAGCACATCAACCACCGCGCGGCCCATGCGCGTCATGATGCGCATGTTCACAGCCACATAAGGGCTATCCGAGAGCTCGACGCCGATGTGGGCGATCGGCGATCCCAGCGGCCCCATCGAAAACGGCACCACATACATCGTGCGGCCGCGCATGCAGCCGCGGAAGAGGCCGGGCGTGCCGTCGGCCTGGCCCGAATGCAGGATCGCGCGCATGGCCCCGGGCGCCATCCAGTTGTTGGTGGGGCCAGCATCTTCGGGGTGTTCGGAACAAATGAAGGTGCGATCCTCCACCCGCGCCACATCGCTGGGGTCGCTGCGCGCCAGATAGCTGTTCGGGCGCAACTGGGGATTGAGCTTGACGAACGCGCCCGCATTCACGAGCCGCGTGCACAGCCGGTCGTACTCGGCTTCGCTGCCGTCGCACCAGCTGACTTGCTCGGCCTCGGTGAGCGCAGCCATTTCGGCCACCCAGGCGATCAACCGGGTGTGTTTGACGTGGGCAGGCACGTTCAGGCGCAAGCCTTCCATTACCGGACGGTTCATGGCGATTCCAATCATTTAAAAGCAAAGGCGGGATTGGGGGAGCGCCGAGAACGCCGGTAGCCGGAGTTCGACACTCGCCCAATACCGTGTGGCGTGGCCCGAATGCACGGGAGGAACGCCGGGCGGGTTACATCGATGTTCTTTTGCCTGATGAAGGCAATGGTGCCATTGACCGGGCATGAGGCTCTGTCCCTCGTCCAAATGAGTGTACTGACGCTGTAACTTGGGCTTTGGGAGAGACTATGCGGATGGTGCATGGGCTGATGTTGGGGAATGCGAGAGATTCGATGCAAGCTTTCACGGAAAACAGCCGAGGGCCGGGGCGGCGGCGTCGCGCATGAGGGTGCTCAGCGTCAACGTTGCCAAAGCCCGGCCGGTGCTGATCAACCGGCACAAGGTGATGACGGCCATCGGCAAGCAGCCGGTTCAAGGGCCCGTGGGCGTGCAGGCTCTCGGGCTGGTCGGCGATGAACAGGCGGATCTGACAGTGCACGGCGGCTTGTCCAAGGCGGTATATGCCTATCCCAGCGAGCACGGCACCTTTTGGCGCACCGTGCGGGCGCAGGCGCAGGCCGGGCTGTGGGAAGACACACTGCCACCGGGCTCGATGGGCGAAAACCTCACGCTCGAAGGCCTGCTCGAAGCGGATGTGTCGGTCGGCGACGTCTTGCAGTTTCCCGGCTGCGCGCTGGCGGTGAGTGAGCCACGCCTGCCGTGCTTCAAGTTCAACGCGGCGATGGGCTTCAACCAGGCGGCCAAGCTGATGGTGCAATCGTTGTGGTGCGGCTTTTATCTCACCGTGCGCCAACCCGGCTCCATCGAGGCCGGACAAACCTTCGAGCTGATTCCCGGACCGCGCGAAGTGGGCATCGTGGAGCTGTTTCGCTCACGCACCGGCGGCCGCGCGTTCTGAACCCGGCCGCCGCCGTGCCGGCCGGTCATCTACAGTCGAAACATGCTCGCTTACCGACACGCCTTCCACGCCGGCATGCATGCCGACGTCCTCAAGCACCTGATGCTCGTCCAGACCCTGCGGTACATGGCCGAGAAAGACAAGCCCTATACCTACCTCGACACCCATGCCGGCGCCGGCGCCTATGCGCTGGATACCGCCATCGCCCGCAAGACCGGCGAATTCGCGCACGGCATCGGCCGCCTGTGGGCGCGCAAGGATCTACCCCCCGCCGTGGCCGACTATGTCGACCTGGTACGGCGCTTCAACGGCCCCGGTGCCCTGGTGCGCTACCCCGGCTCGCCCGCGGTGGCGCTGCTGATGCGCCGGGCCGACGATCGCCTGCGGCTGTACGAGCTCCACCCCACCGATCACCGGCTGCTGGAAGATGGTTTTGGCGCCGAAGCCCACACGCACATCGCCAAAGGCGACGGTTATGCATCGCTCAAGGCCGAACTGCCGCCACCTTCACGCCGCAGCGTGACGCTGATCGACCCCAGCTACGAGATCAAGACCGACTACACCCGCGTCGCCCAGGCGATGCAGGAAGCGCTCACCCGCTTTGCCCAGGGCCTGGTGCTGGTGTGGTACCCGCAGTTGCTCACGCGCGACTCGCAGAATCTGCCGCTGCGCCTGCGCAAGATCGCCGACGACCTGGCACCGCGCGGCTGGCTTCACGTGCGCCTCACGGTGCAGGCGCCCGACGAACACGGCTTCGGCCTCATCGGCAGCGGCATGTTCATCGCCAATCCGCCGTTTGTGCTGCATGACGCCCTGCGCACCGCGTTGCCTTTCCTGGCCGGTGCGATGGGCCAGATCGACGAGCCGACCTTCCTGCTCGAACAGCGCGCAGCCTGACCAGGTGCCGGCGACACCACAAGCCCGCGATCCCCGAGCACAATCCGCGGCCACCGCCTACCCGCGCCGGCCCCTCCCGGAACACACCTTGAGCCAAACCGACCCCAACGCCCATCCGAACCAGTTCGCTCTGCTGCGCCAACGCCGCTTCGCGCCGTTTTTCTGGACGCAGTTCCTCGGCGCCGCCAACGACAACCTGTTCAAGTTTGCGTTCACCGTGCTCGTCACCTACCACCTGCAGGTGACCTGGTTGCCCGCAACCATGGCCGGGCTGGTGATCGGCGCGCTGTTCGTGCTGCCGTTCCTGCTGTTTTCAGCCACCAGCGGCCAGCTCGCCGACAAGTACGACAAGACGCGTTTGATCCGGCTGGTGAAGTGGCTGGAGATCGCGATCATGCTGGCCGCCGCCGCCGGCTTTGTGTTACAGAACACGCAGCTGCTGCTGACCTGCGTGTTCATGATGGGCCTGCATTCCACGCTGTTCGGCCCGGTGAAATACGCCTACATGCCGCAGCACCTGAGCGAACGCGAGCTCACGGGCGGCAACGGCATGGTCGAGATGGGCACCTTCGTGGCCATCCTGCTCGGCCAGGTGGCCGGCGGCCTGCTCATCGGTCTGCCCGAGGTGGGCGCCAGCCTGGTGGCCATCGGCTGCGTGGCGGTGGCGGTGCTGGGCCGCATCACGGCGCAGTTCGTGCCGGCCACGCCAGCCACCGACCCCGATCTGCGCATCAACTGGAATCCATTTTCCGAAACCGTGCGCAACCTGAAGCTGGCGCACGAGAACATCGTCGTCTACCGCTCGCTGCTGGGTATCTCGTGGATGTGGTTCTTCGGCGCGGTGTTCCTGGCCACCTTCCCGGCCTTTGCGAAGGAGGTGCTGCACGGCAACGAGCAGGTGGCCTCGTTGCTGCTGGTGGTGTTCTCCGTCGGCATCGGCATCGGCTCGCTGCTGTGCGAGGTGCTCTCTAGGCGCCATGTGGAGATCGGCCTGGTGCCGCTGGGCGCGATCGGCATGAGCGTGTTTGCGATCGATCTCTACTTCGCCTCGCGGGCCTTGCCACCCGCTGAATCGCTGGGCGTGGCGGCCTTCCTCGCGCAACCGGCGCATTGGCGCGTACTGGCCGATCTGGCGCTGCTCTCGCTCTTCGCCGGGCTTTACAGCGTGCCGATGTATGCGCTGATCCAGTTGCGCTGCCAGAGCACCCACCGAGCCCGCATCATCGCGGCCAACAACATCCTCAACGCGCTGTTCATGATCGTCAGCTCGGTGGCGGCCGGCGCGATGCTCGCCACCGGGTTCACCATTTCGCAGATCTTTCTCGCCGTGGGGTTGGCGAATGCGGTGGTGGCGGCCTACATCTTCCTGCTGGTGCCGGAGTACCTGCTGCGCTTCGTCGCCCTGGTGTTGTCGCGGCTGGTGTACCGCTTCAAGGTGGTGGGCGACGAGCACATTCCGGCCGCTGGCGCGGCGATCGTGGTGTGCAACCATGTGAGCTACGTCGACGCGGTGTTGCTGATGGCCGCCAGCCCGCGGCCGATCCGCTTCTTGATGGATCACCGCATCTTTCGCGTGCCGGTGCTGGGCTGGCTGTTCAAGCTCGGCAAGGCGATCCCGATCGCACCGCGCGGCGAGGATTCCGGTGCTTACGAAGCGGCATTCGACGCCGCCGACCAGGTGCTCGCCGAGGGTGATCTGCTCGGCCTGTTCCCAGAAGGCGGGATCACGGTCGACGGCCGGTTGCAGCCCTTCAAGGCCGGCATCATGAAGATCATCGAGCGGCGCCCGGTACCGGTGGTACCGGTCGCGCTGCACAACCTGTGGGGCTCGTTCTTCTCGCGGGTCGAGCGGGGCACGGCCATGGTGCGACCGTTTCGGCGCGGCGCATTCAGCCCGGTCCGCCTCGAAGCCGGCCCCGCGATGGCGCCGCAGGACGTCACGCCCGAAACCCTGCGCGATCGCGTGGCCAGCCTGCTCGAGCCGGAGTCCGACCGCGCGCCCACCGCCACGCCGAGTCGCGTGTGACCTCCGCCCTGCGAGGTACGTCTACCACCCCGCGAAGCACTTCTACCGCCCGCGCCGCCACAACCGCCGCGCAAAGGCCTTCGCCCGCCGCGCCGCGCGCCACGCAGCGGAGGCGCGCACCGTGGCGGTGATGCGATCCTTGAAGGCACTCCAGCGGGCAAACAGCCGGGCAAACCAGGCCAGCTGCATCAGCGATGTCTGGGTGAGGATGAACAGGCGGGCCACCAGTGCAGTGCCGGCGATTTTTGCCAAGACGATCACCATCACGCCGAACACCGCATGGCCCTTGGCGATGAACCACAACGCCAGCAACTTCACCGGCAGCAATGCGGCTGCCGGCACGATGAACACGGCCAACGCGCCGTAGGGCGGCAACGCGGCGATGCGCTTTTCCAGACCGCGCAGGCCTGGCAACTGAGCGATGCGGGCGAGGCTGCGCGCCAGGGGCTCCCAGCCCCACTCGAAGAACAACACGTACAGCGCCACGATCCAGGTGAAGAGCCACTTCACCGGCTTCGCGAGCGTGCGCCACGCGTGAGTCATGCGTTACGACACGCCGCGCGCACGATCGGCCGCAAAGCGCAGCCTGAATGCCTCGAATCGGCCTTCGTCGAGCGCCTCGCGGATCTCGCGCATCATGTTCAGGTAGTAGTGCAGGTTGTGGATGCTCGTCAGCATGGGGCCCAGCATCTCGCCGCAGCGATCGAGGTGATGCAGGTAGGCGCGGCTGAAACGGGCGCAGGTGGCGCAGGCGCAGGTGTCGTCGAGCGGGCGCTCGTCGGTCTTGTAGCGCGCATTGCGCAGACGCAGATCGCCAAAGCGGGTGAAGAGGTGGCCGTTGCGGGCATTGCGGGTGGGCATCACACAGTCGAACAGATCCACGCCGTGGGCCACGCCATCGATCAGATCTTCGGGCGTGCCCACGCCCATCAGGTAGCGCGGTTTGTGCGCGGGCAGGCGATGCGGCGTGTGGGCCACGATGCGGCGCATGTCTTCTTTCGGTTCGCCGACGCTCACACCGCCGATCGCGTAACCGGGCAGGTCCAGCGCGGTGAGTTCTGCCAGCGAAGCCTCGCGCAGGTGTTCGTACATGCCGCCCTGCACGATGCCGAACAAGGCGTTCGGGTTGCTCAGGCGCGCGAACTCGTCGCGGCTGCGCCGTGCCCAGCGCAGCGACAGCTCCATCGAGGTGCGGGCCTGCGCTTCGGTGGTCAGCTGGCCGCCGGCCGGATCGCCTTGCCAGTGCGGCGTGCATTCATCGAACTGCATCACGATGTCGGCGTTCATCGTGGTCTGGATCTGGATGCTCAGCTCCGGCGTGAGGAAGAGCTTGTCGCCATTGACCGGCGAAGCAAACGCCACACCCTCTTCGGTGATCTTGCGGCCCTTGCCATCGGCACCGCCGAGCGACCACACCTGGAACCCGCCCGAATCGGTGAGGATGGGCTTGTCCCAGGCCTCGAAGCGGTGCAGCCCGCCAAACTGCCGCAGCACGTCGAGCCCGGGGCGCAGCCACAGATGGAAGGTGTTGCCCAGGATGATCTGGGCGCCCATCTCGTGCAGCGACGACGGCAGCACGCCCTTGACCGTGCCGTAGGTGCCCACCGGCATGAAGATCGGCGTCTCGACCACGCCGTGATTGAGCGTGAGGCGGCCGCGGCGCGCCAGGCCTTCGCTGGCCAACAGTTCAAAGGAAAGCATGGCCGGATTGTCAGGGCTCGACGGCCGCGGGCTCGTCATCCTTGCGCACCCACTGCCGGATCGTTTGCACCAGCTTGGCCGCGAGCACGGGTTTGGTGAGGAAATCGTTCATGCCGGCACCCAGGCAGGCCGCGCGATCCTCGGCAAAGGCGTTGGCCGTCAGCGCGATGATCGGCACCTTGCGCGCGCTATCGCCGCCCAGGCCGCGGCGAATGCGGCGCGTCACTTCGAGGCCGTCCATATCGGGCATCTGCCAATCCATCAGCACCAGGTCGAAGGTTTCGCTGGACAACAACTGCAGCGCACGCCGGCCATCCTCAGCCGCCGCGTAGGCCATGCCGGCGTTTTGCAGCATCGAGCAGACGATCATGCTGTTGGTGGGATCGTCTTCCACCACCAGCACCATGATGGATTCAGGCGCGGTGTTTTCGCTGCGCCGGGGCGGATCGTCCGCGGCGGCGGCGTTTTCCACCGCGCCCATGCGGCTGACGATCGCGGTGCGCAGCACCGGCTTGATCACGCTGCGCGCCAGGCCCATCGTCTCTCTGGCGTATTCGGCGTCGTAACACACCTCGTGCGTCATGCCGATCACCCGCGACGGTTCGATCACATCGGCCGCCGCTTCGAGCACCGGCAACACCGACGGGTGATCGGTGCTGACAAACACCCAGTAGCGCGCCGCCTCGCCGGCCGGCGGCATGTGCCGCGACACCCAGTCGCGCAGCGCCAAGCCGTCGAGGCAGCGCTGCACATCGAAACCCATGCGCACGAGCATCGCGCCGAGCGCCAGCGCGCTGGGTTCGTGCGCCTCGTAAAAGGCCACCGGTTGCCCGGCGCGCGGGTTGTTGAATTCACGCTGGGGTGCCAGCGGCAGATCGAGTTCGACGTCGAAGCGTGTGCCCGCGCCAGGCTGGCTGCTGACGGCGATGTCGCCGCCCATGCGCCGCACCAGTTCGCGCGCGATCGTCAGGCCCAGGCCCGTGCCGCTGAAGCGTCGGGTGGAGGTGTCGTCGGCCTGCGCGAAGGGCTCGAAGACCCGCGCCGCGCGCTCCGGATCGATGCCGATGCCGGTATCGCGCACGCTCAAGTGCAGGTGTGTCGGCGTATCGCCGGGCGCCAACTGCAACACCACCTCGCCCTCGGCGGTGAACTTCACCGCGTTGCCCAGCAGGCTGAGGATCACCTGGCGCAAGCGCATGGTGTCGCCGCGGCGCCAGGCCGGCAGCGCCGGGTCGATGATCGCGGCAATCGCCAGGCCCTTGGTGCGGGCGTGCACCGCGATGGTGGCGAGCGCGCCTTCCACGCAATCGGTGAGATCGAACGGCGCCTCGACAAGCGCCATCTCGCCGGCCTCGATGCGCGACATGTCGAGCAGGTTTTCGATCAGGCTCAGCATCGCGGCGCCGTTGTCGCGCACCGCGTCCACCAGATAACCCTGGTCGGGGCCTAGCTCGGTGTGTTCGAGCAACTGCGCGGCGCCGAGCACCGCATTCATCGGCGTGCGCAGCTCATGGCTCATCGTGGCCAGAAAACGGGTCTTGATGCGCGCCGATATCACCGCCAGCTCGCGCTCGCGCGCCAGCTCTTGCGTGCGCTGGGCCAGCTGGCGGGCTGCCACCTCGCCGAGCAGGCGCTCGCTCTCGGCATGTCGGCGCACCAGCCGGATCGCAAACACAAAGCCAGCCAGCACGACGATCGCCGCCAGCAGCGCCGCGCCGTAGGCCAGCATCGGCGATGCACCCGAGGCGGCTGTGGAAAGCGGGGCGGGCATCGTCCAGATCCAGGCGGCGCCACCCACGATGACCAGCGCGGCAAGCGCCGTGGCAGCCGCCACCCACACCAGGCCGGTCGAAAGATCCCGCCACGCCGAGCCGATAGCCGTGGCCGCCGGTCTCAGACCGTTGGCGGCAGACTCCGATCGGTGGTTCATCCCCGCGATGCTAGCGGGGAATTCGGGGCGACTCGGCGGGTACCGGCCTCAGCGCCGCTGCAAACACATCGCATCGCCGTAGCTGTAGAACCGATAGCGCGATTCGATCGCGTGTCGATACAGCGCACGCACGTGCTCGAAGCCGGCAAATGCCGACACCAGCATCAGCAAGGTGCTGCGAGGCAGGTGGAAATTGGTGACGAGCCGGTCCACCACCTGAAACGGGTAGCCGGGCGTGATGAACAGATCGGTATCACCCGAACACGGCGCGAGCGGCAGGCCGGCTGGCGTGGCGCGCGCCGCGGATTCGAGCGCACGCAGCGCGGTGGTGCCCACGGCCACCACCTGGCCGCCCCGCTCGCGTGTGCGGGCGATCGCCGCAACGGTGGCGAGCGGCACATCGAACCAGTCGCTGTGCATGCGGTGATCGGCCAGATTCTCGACACGCACCGGCTGAAAGGTACCGGCTCCCACGTGCAACGTCACCTGGGCACGTTGCACGCCACGCGCCTCCAGCGCAGCGAGCCAGGCAGCATCGATGTGCAGCGAGGCGGTGGGTGCGGCCACCGCCCCCGGGCGCTCGGCGAAGATCGTCTGGTAGCGCTGTTCGTCGGCTTGGGCATCGGCCCGGGCGATGTAGGGTGGCAGGGGCACGTGCCCATGGGCATCCAGCAGCGCCAGCGGCTCGCTGGGAAAGCGCAGGTGAAACAGGGATTCGTCCGCGCCGGTGCGGCCCAGCACTTCCACATCGAACGCCTGGGCCAGCCGCAGCCAAGTGCCGGCGCGGGGCGATTTGCTGGCCCGCAACTGCACCAGCACTTCGTTGTTCTGCAACAGGCGCTCGACGAGCACCTCCACCGCACCGCCGGTGGCCTTTTCGCCGAACAGGCGCGCCTTGATGACGCGCGTGTCGTTGAAGACCACCAGATCACTGGGTGAGAGCAGGTCGGGCAGATCGCGGAACACCCGATCGATGGGCGTCAAGCCGGTGCCGTCGAGCAGGCGCGACGCGCTGCGTTCAGCGGTCGGTTGCTGGGCGATCAGCTCGGTGGGCAGCGAGAAATCGAAGTCGCTGAGGGCGTAGCTGCGGGCGTCGGATGGGGGCAAGCGTGGCATGGCGTGGGCGGTGATCGTTTCGGCGGTCGGCACGCGCTGACAGAGTCATGGCGTGGCCGTTTGTTCCATGCGCACCGCGCCGAAAAGCCGGCGGCTCCCGGCAGGCCGCCTGCCTTCCCGCTCGCTCAGGGTACCTGGACGGCGGGCGGATCGGAGCGATCCCAGGCCCAGGCAAAAGTCAGGCTCAAGCCGAGGACGGCGGTGAACACGATGAGGGCACGAGCAAGGAGGCGCATGTTGAATCTTTGAAGGGTGTGCGTGGGCGCGGACCGGATTGTGCGTGAGGCCCGCCTCGGCGTCTGCAGTCAAGCTGTATCCAGGGCTGCGCGCACCGCAAATCAAGGCCCGGATGCGCCGCGCGCCGCACAAGCGTGGCGCGAATGGCACAGCGAGAATGCAGCCATGCCGTCAGCGCCCGCGCCGAAGCCTCCGCACCCCGCTCCCGCCCCTGCCCCCGCGCCCGAATCCGGGCCGCGCCGCGCGATGAGGCGACTGGGGTTGGAAACCGACGTCGATCTGGCCTTGCATCTGCCCCTGCGTTATGAAGACGAGACCCGGCTGACGCCGATCGCCCAGGCCCGCGACGGCGACCTGGTACAGATCGAGGGCACGGTGCTCGATGCCCGGGTGGAGCAGCGATCACGGCCGCAGCTGGTGGTGCGCCTCGGCGATGGCGAGGGCAAGAGCGATCTGGTGCTGCGTTTTCTGCACTTCTACCCGTCGCATCGCAAGGCGTTTGCGCCGGGCGAGCGGGTGCGGGTGCGAGGCGAGGTGCGTGGGGGGTTCTTCGGTCGCGAGATGGTGCATCCCACCTTCAAGGTGGTGCGCGCCGACACCCCGCTGCCGCAGACCCTCACCCCGGTGTACCCCTCCAGCGCGCAGCTGCCGCAAGCCTATCTGCGCAAGGCCATCGCCTCGGCGCTGCAGTTCGCACGGCTGGACGAGGTGTTGCCACCGGCCCTGGTGCCGGCCGGCTGGCCCAGTTTGCGGCAGGCGCTGCTCACGCTGCACCACCCGCCGGCAGATGCCACCGCCGCTGCGCTGGCCGACGGCTCACACCCCGCCTGGCAGCGACTGAAGTTCGAAGAGCTGTTGGCACAGCAACTCGCCCAGCAACTCGCCCGCGAGGAACGCGCCGCGCTGCGTGCGCCGCGCCTGGCCGCGCCGCCGCGCGCCAAGGCCCGGCCGGCCGGCGCCTCGCTGCACGACCGGCTGCTGGCCACGCTGCCCTTCCACCTCACTGCGGCGCAGCAACGCGTGGCGCACGAAATCGCCGCCGACATGGCCACCGAACGCCCGATGCATCGCTTGCTGCAAGGCGATGTGGGCTGCGGCAAGACGGTGGTGGCGGCGCTGGCCGCCGCCATCGCCATCGATGCCGGCTGGCAATGCGCGCTGATGGCGCCCACCGAGATCCTCGCCGAACAGCATCTGCGCAAACTGGTGCAGTGGCTGGAGCCGCTGGGCGTGCAGGTGGCCTGGCTCACTGGCAGCCGGCGTGGCAAGGCGCGTGAGCGCATGCGCGCGCTGGTGGCCAGCGGCGAGGCGGCGCTGGTGGTGGGCACGCAGGCGGTGATTCAGGAGGGTGTTCAGTTCGCGCGCCTGGGGTTGGGGATCGTCGACGAACAGCATCGCTTCGGCGTGGCGCAGCGGCTGGCGCTGCGGCGCAAGCTGGGCGAGGGCGCGCAAGCTGACGCCGCGCGCGGCGCGCCGGCGCTGGAGCCCCACCTGCTGATGATGACGGCCACCCCGATACCGCGCACCCTGGCCATGACCTACTTCGCCGATCTCGACCTCAGCACCATCGACGAACTGCCGCCCGGCCGCTCGCCAATCGTCACCAAGCTGTTTGCGCAGCCCCGACGCGACGACGTGATCGCCCGCATCGGCGACGAGATCGCGCTCGGGCGCCAGGCCTACTGGGTGTGCCCGCTGATCGACGAATCCACTTCGGCGGACGACAGCGCCGATACCGAGCCCGCGCCGCGAGCCGGCGCCGCCGATCTGCGCAACGTGATCGCCACCCACCGCGAGCTGAGCGAGGCCTTTCCGGGCCATGCCGTCGGCCTGTTGCATGGCCGCCTGCGCGCGGCCGAGAAGGCTGCGGTGATGTCGGCGTTCGCATCGGGCGCAACGAGCGTGCTGGTGGCCACCACCGTGATCGAGGTCGGTGTGGATGTGCCCAATGCCAGCCTGATGGTGGTGGAACACGCCGAGCGCTTCGGGCTGGCGCAGCTGCATCAGCTGCGCGGGCGCATCGGCCGCGGCAGCGTGGCCAGCGTATGCGTGTTGCTGTATGGCAGCCCGCTGAGCGAGCTGGGCAAGGCGCGGCTGAAGGCCATGTCGCAGACGCAGGACGGCTTCGAGATCGCTCGGCTCGACTTGCAGATCCGCGGCCCGGGCGAAATCATCGGTACCCGGCAGTCGGGCGACGCGCTGCTGCGCTTCGCCGACCTGGACGAAGACGGCGACCTGCTGCGGCAAGCTCGACATGCGGCCGGCGAGCTGCTCGCGCACGATCGCCCAGCCGCGCTCAAGCACCTGCAGCGCTGGTTGCGCGGGCGCCTGGACTTCGCGAAGGCGTGATCCCCACCGCCCCGGGCGGCCCGCTCGCAGCGGGTTTTTACCGGCGCCGAGGGCGTCAACGGCCCCTCTAAGATGGTCGGATCGGTTTTTGTTCTTCGACGCGGCACAACCGTTTCGGAGTCGTCCCACCGGCTGGCAACCCCGGCCTTCTTCGTCAGGAGTTCCCTTGAGCAAACAATCCCCGTTTGGCCCGTTCAAGTCTGTCATGGCTGCCGCTGCGGCGCTCTTTGCCTGGGGCGCCACCAGCGCTCCCGCCGTGGCCGCCACCCGTGATGCCGACCCTGCCGTGCAGCGTGCCCTCGCCCATCTGCGGGCCAACCCGGCCGCTGCGCACCTGGCCGCCGACGATCGTTTCAGCGCGCGCGGCATCCTGCGCGATGCCGACGGCGCCGAACACGTGCGCCTGAATCGTCTGCACAAGGGCCTGCGCGTGATCGGCGGCGACCTGGTCGTGCACACCGATTCGAACGGCGCGCTGCGCCTGATCTCGCAGACCCTGCGCCAGACGATGCGGGGCGACAAGGCACCGCGCGTGCCCAAGGCCGACGCGCAGGCTTCCGCGCTCAGGCACTTTGGTGGCGAAGCGGCGGGTGCGCCGCATGCCGAGCTGGTCGTCAACGCCCGCGGCGCGCAGGCGGCGCTGGCCTGGGATATCAAGGTCATCGGCCAGAAAGCCGGCGGCATGCCGAGCCGCGAACACCTGATCATCGACGCCCGCAGCGGCGCGCTGATGGACCGTTGGGACGACATCCAGACCGCCGACGCCCAGGGCAGCGGCGTCACCTACTACTCCGGCGAAGTGACGATCCACACCGATCGTCAGGCAGATGGCAGCTTCGCCCTGCGCGACACCACCCGCGGCAACCACGCGGTGTACGACCTCAAAGGCAAGCTCGGCACCTTGAACACCCGCGCCAAGGGCGAGCTGATGGTGGATGCCGACAACCTCTGGGGTGACGGCATTCGCAGCAAGGTGGGCCAGAGCGACGGTGTGGATGCGGCATACGGCCAGTCGGTCACCTGGGATTTCTATCAGGCGCTGGGCCGCAACGGCATCGCCGACGATGGCCGTGGCGGCTATTCGCGCGTGCACTCGGGCACCGGGCCCTTCGGCATTTTCTACAACGCCTTCTGGAGTGACGATTGTTTTTGCATGAGCTACACGCGCATGCTCGACAACGACAACCCGGCCCTGGTGGCGCTCGACGTGGTGGGCCACGAAATGACCCACGGCGTGACCGCCAACTCCGCCGGATTGATCTACTCCGGCGAATCCGGCGGCCTCAACGAAGGCACCTCCGACATCATGGGCTCGATGGTCGAGCGGTTCGCCAGGAACCCGAACGACACGCCGGATTACCTCGTGGGCGAGCAGATGTTCCCCGGCAGCCCGCTGCGCAACATGATCCGACCGAGCGCCGATGGTTCGTCGGCCGACTGCTACTACCCGGGTGTCGGCGGCATCGACGTGCACTACTCGTCGGGCGTGGCGAATCACTTCTACTACCTGATGGCCGAAGGCAGCCAACCCGCGGGCGGTGCCGCATCGCCCACCTGCAACGTGGGTGACACCAAGGTGGCCACCGGCAATGCGGTGATCGAGGGCGTGGGCGCGCGCAACGCGACGCAGATCTACTACCGCGCGCTCACCGTCTACATGACCTCCAACACCGGGTATGCCGGTGCGCGCGTGGCCACCCTGAACGCCGCCGCCGATCTCTTCGGCGCCGGCTCCGAGACGGTTCAGCGCGTTGGCGCGGCGTGGGCCGCCGTCAATGTGAAGTAAACCAGCAGGCCCCGGCGGCACACGTTGGCCGGGGCCATGCGCCACGCGCCGGTGCGGCGTCGTACCGCGCGATGCGCGTGCCCCACAATCGGAGCGCATGACCCTCACTGAACTGCGCTATATCGTTGCCGTGGCCCGCGAGCGACATTTCGGCCGCGCCGCGGACGCATGTTTTGTCTCGCAACCCACGCTCTCGGTGGCGATCAAGAAGCTCGAGGACGAGCTCGACGTGAAGATCTTCGAGCGTGGCGGCAACGAGGTGAGCGTCACGCCGCTGGGCGAAAGCATCGTGCAGCAGGCTCAAACGGTGATCGAGCAAGCCGCCGCCATCAAGGAGATCGCGCTGCGCGGCAAGGATCCGCTGGCCGGCCCGCTGCGCCTGGGCATCATCTACACCATCGGGCCGTACCTGCTGCCCGAGATGGTGAAGCACACCATCGCCATGTCGCCGCGGATGCCCTTGATCCTGCAGGAAAACTTCACCGTCAAGCTGCTGGAGATGCTGCGCACCGGCGAGCTGGACTGCGCCATCATGGCCGATCCCTTTCCTGATACCGGCCTGGCCATCGCGCCGCTGTACGACGAGCCCTTCGTCGCCGCCGTGCCCAAGGCGCACCCGCTGGCCAAGCGCAAATCGATCACCTCCGAAGAGCTCAAGAAGGAAACGATGCTGCTGCTGGGCACCGGGCACTGTTTTCGTGACCACGTGCTCGAGGTCTGCCCTGAGTTCGCTCGCTTTTCCAGCGATGCCGAAGGCATCCGCAAGAGTTTCGAGGGCTCGTCGCTGGAAACCATCAAGCACATGGTGGCCTCCGGCATGGGCGTTACCGTGGTGCCGCGCCTGAGCGTGCCGCTGGAGCCGCAGCAGCATGTGAAGTACATCCCTTTCGCGGCGCCGGTGCCCACGCGCCGCGTGGTGCTGGCATGGCGCCGCAGCTTCACCCGGTATGAGGCCATCGCCGCGCTGCGCAACGCGGTGTACGCCTGCGACCTGAAAGGCGTGACGCTGCTGCGGGGGTGAGGGCGGGCGCGCATCGACGCAGACGGCCCCGGGGTTGAATGCGCTGCGCTACAGTGGCCGCCGACCTTTCAACGGAGTAGCCCCATGGCCAGGAAAGACAAGACACCCGCCCCGCCGACCCGCGGCTCGCACATCAACATCGGCATCAGCGAAGCCGATCGCGGCGCCATTGCCGGCGGTCTTTCGAAGCTGCTCGCCGACACCTACACGCTGTACCTGACCACGCACAATTTCCACTGGAACGTGACCGGGCCGATGTTCAACACGCTGCACCTGATGTTCATGACTCAGTACACCGAACTCTGGACCGCGGTCGACCCGATCGCCGAGCGCATCCGTTCGCTGGGCCATGCGGCGCCGGGCTCCTATGCCCAGTTCGGCGCGCTCGCGTCGATCAAGGACGCGCCGGGCTTGCCGCCGAAGGCGCTCGACATGGTGCGCATCCTGGTGGAGGGCCATGAGGCCGTGGCGCGCACCGCGCGCGGCATCTTCCCGCTCGCCGACAAGGCCAGCGATGAGCCCACTGCCGATCTGCTCACGCAACGTTTGACGGTGCATGAGCAGACGGCGTGGATGCTGCGCAGTCTCCTGGAAGATTGACGACTTCGGGGGCACGCCGAGCCAGGCCGGGTGGGTGCCCCGACGGATCAATCCGAGCCGAGCTCGACTGCAAACGCCAACGCCAGGCGGCTGAACTTGGCGGCGTGCTCGGCCGTGTTGCCCGACTTGGCCAGGTTGTCGCCCTTGGTGTGGATGTCCTGGTTGTCCTCACCGAAGCGGGCTTCGAACGGGAACGACGCCGCATAGCCTTGCGCCGTCCACGAAGCGTGGTCGGAGCACGCATAGCCGCACAACGTGTTCGTCACCAGCAGCGACGGCAGGTAGGTGCTTGCCAGGTTGGCCACGAAGGTGTTTTGCGCCGCGTTGGTGAAGTCGTCGATCAGCACGATGTCTTCCAGGCTGCCCATGAAGTTGGTCATGTCGAGCTGCATGCTGCCGACCACGTTGCGGCCCTTGGCGGCGTAGTCGCTGGCGATATCGGCTGATCCGCGCAGGCCCACTTCCTCTGCGGCGTACGCCATGAACTCGATCGTGCGCTTGGGCTTGTAGCCGCTGGACAGCAGCACACGCGCCACCTCGGTCAGGCTGGCCACGCCGGAGGCGTCGTCATCCGCACCGGGTGAACGGCTGTTCGGGCGGAAGATCAGCGAGGTGATCGAATCGAGGTGACCGCCGATGACGATGATCTCGTCGGGTCGCGTGGTGCCGCGAATCGTCATCACCACCGATTTCTGCGGCCAGCCATGAGCCACCTGGCGCACGCGCACGTCGGTGCGGCTGCCGGCCAGGCGTCGCCAGCCCAGAGCCAGCTGATCCGACGCCGCCACCCCATGGGAGGAGTTGTAGTAGCGGTTTTGAAACGACGACAGCGCTTCGATCGTCGCCAACACCTGGCTCTCCTGCACCTGCGGCAGCAGGGCATTGACGATTTCGGCGTTGTCGATCGTGTAGCTGGGCACCGAGGCGGCGGCGAGAGCGAGGGCGGGGGTGTCGCGCAAGCGCACCAGCGTCGCCAAGGCGGCCGCCTGCGATTCGTGCGCCATGAAACCTCCGCAGCGACGCAGCTGTTCGTGAACAGCCTGCGACAACGCGCCCATCTGGGCCTCGTCGATCTGCACCACGTGCACCGTGTCGGTGGAGCCGGCGCGCAGGGCTGTGGGCTTGTGCGTCAGCGCGATCGAATCGACCGCCTTCACACGCGGATCCGCTTGCACGAGCAATTGGTATGCGGCGTCGCCGACGGTGATCCAGGTCTTGGCGGCGGCGGGGGCCGATGCAGAGGCAGCCCCGGCGCTGGCGCAGGCCAGCGCGATGGCGCTGACGGCGAGGCCGCGCGCCAGAAGGCGCGGCAGGGGGAGCAAACGAGAGTGGCGAAACGGATAAGACATCGTGAACCTTTCCTCGATCGGGGGCTTCGGATCAGGCCGGATAGGCCGGTCCGAACCGCGTCGCTGGGGTGCAAACCCCGAGCAAGCGGATGGGTGGAGCCGGATTGGCCGGAGCAGTCTAGCCCTGCGCCAGGACGCGCCGGTTACAACAAACGCAGGCCCAGCGGCGAAGCGCCGTTCCGCTCCGGCGACAAGAATGCATTGTTCAGATTGACAGGTACATTGCGGGGCCAGGTCGTGAAGCTGTCACACAACCACGACCGGCAAGCGGTGGTATGGGCCCTTGGCGTTGCCCGACTGACATTCAAGGCTCAAGCCGTTGGACATTCAGCCCGATAGCATCCGTAGCGACCTCAACCCGGGCCGGCGCGTGCCAATGCGCGACGCGCAGCCTGTGCCGGCGCTGCCTCTCGGCCCCCCATCCACCGAATCCACCGCCGTCGCTTCGCAGCCCCACTCGATGCCCGAGGATCCCTCCACCCCCATTGGGCGCCTGGTCGCATGGCGCGACCGTGTCACGCGGCGCCTGGCGCCGTACGTCGCGGATGAGCCTTTGGCCGGAACCTTCCGCGCCAAGCAGGTGCAGGCGGTGCTGCGCCTGACGCCGCTGACGATGCTGGCCAACATCTTCAATGGCGCCATCATTTTTTACGCCTTCTGGGATTCGCACAGCCGGCCGCTGATCGCCGTGTGGTTTCTGGTGATCCTGCTGGTGGCCACCCGGGGCGTGCGGGCCTGGAAGGCCCAACGCGCCAGCGTACCCCGCCTGGCCGTGTCGCGCCGCACCTTGCGTCGCATGACGATTCACTCGGCGGTGCTCGCCGGACTCTGGGCGGTGATCACCCTGGGTTTGTTCTCCGAAGCCGACAGCGCCCAGCGCCTGCTGCTGGCTGTCATCATCACCGGCATGATCTGCGCGGGCGGATTTGCGCTCGTCACCGTGCCATTGGCGGGCACGGTGTTCGTGGTGGTGCTCACGGGCGCCAGCGCCTGGACCATCTTCAGCACCGAGTTTCCGCTGGCGTTTGTGGTGGGCAGCCTGCTGCTCGTCTACGGCTTCATCGTCGTGTCCAGCGTGATTTCGATGGCACGCTCGTTTGGCGCTCGCCTGACCGCCGAAGCCGAAGCCGAGCGGCAAAACGAGGTCATCGGGCTGTTGCTGCGAGATTTCGAGGAAAACACCAGCGACGTGCTGTGGGAGATCGATGGCAGGGGCTTCTTCGGCGCCACCTCCACCCGCATGGTGATGGCCCTGGGCATGCCCACGATGCACATGGCCGACGTACCGGCGCTGGATCTCCTGCGAACCGCGCAGGCCGACAGCCTGCCCGGCGAACGCGACCAGATCGCGGTGCTGGAGGAGCACATGGTGCAGCGGGCCCCGTTTCGAGACCTGGTCCTGCGCCTGCTGACCAAGGGCCGCACGCATTGGTGGTCGCTCACCGCCAAGCCGCTGTTCGACCGCGCCGGTGTGTGCATCGGCTGGCGCGGTGTGGCCACCAACGTGACGCAGACGCAGCTCGCCACGGTGCGGCTGACCTACCTCGCGCATTTCGACCCGCTCACCGGCCTGACCAACCGCCACCAGTTCAGGGCGCAGCTGAACACGCTGCTGTCGGCCCCGCGCGAAGCCCACCGGGCCTGTGCCATCCTGTGCCTGGACCTCGACAACTTCAAGATGGTCAACGACACGCTCGGCCATCCGATGGGCGATTCGCTGCTGCAGGAAGTGGCCAACCGGCTGCGCGCCAGCACCCGCCCGGACGACCTGGTGGCACGCCTGGGCGGCGATGAGTTCGCCATCATCCTCAAGCAGACCGACGACCCCGACGAGGTGGCCGTGGCGGCACAGCGCGTGCTCGACGAACTGCATCGGCCGTGCGAGATCCAGGGTGCATCGATCACCGTGCGCTCGAGCGTCGGCGTGGCCATCGCGCCGCGCGATGGCACGCAGATCGACCAGCTGCTGAAAAACGCCGATCTGGCCTTGTATGAAGCCAAGGCCACGGGCCGCGGATCGATCCGGTTTTTCGCGCCGCAAATGGCCGACCAGACACGCCGCCGCTCGCTGATCGAGCAATCGCTGCGCGGTGCCTTGCAGCGCAACGAGCTGACGCTGGCCTTCCAGCCCCAGATCAATCTGCGCGACTGGCGCGTCACCGGCTTCGAGGCGCTGCTGCGCTGGCGGCATCCGGTGCTGGGCGATGTGTCGCCGGCGGAATTCATTCCGGTGGCGGAAGAGGCCGGGATGATCATCGAGATCGGCAACTGGGTGATGCACGAGGCCTGCCTGCGCGCCAGGAGCTGGCCGGCGCCGCTGCATGTGGCGGTGAATGTGTCGGCGGCCCAGGTGATATCGCAGGGTTTGCCGTCGGACATCGCCCGCGTGCTTGCCGCCACGCAACTGCCCGCGTCGCGGCTGGAGGTGGAAATCACCGAATCGATCTTCCTGCACGAAACGCAAACCACGATGGCCATCCTGCGCGGCATCGGCGCCCTGGGCGTGCGCGTGGCGCTCGACGATTTTGGTACCGGCTATTCGTCGCTGGCCTACCTGCGCCGCTTCCCCTTCCACACGCTGAAGATCGACCGCAGCTTCGTTCGCGAGCTGGTCACCCGGCGCGACGCCCGCGCCATCGTCAAGACGGTGGTCGGCCTGGCCCGCACGCTGAAGATGGCCACGGTGGCCGAGGGTGTGGACGATCCGGCGCAGATCGACGTGCTGCACCGCTATGGCTGCGACACGGTGCAGGGCTTCTTCGTTTCGCAAGCGCTGCACGCCGATGAGGTGCTGCCGTTCCTGGCCGACTGGGCGGCGCGCGCGGTGCCGCCACCGGAGGCGCCGGGTACCGAGCTGCTGCCACTGGGCCAAAGCGGCGATTCAGCCTACGCCTGAGGGCGGCTGAACCGCGGCCATCGATAATCGAAGGTTTACTCGAGGCGGCCCGCGCTTTTCGGCCGCACGCGCATGTCCGACCTGACCCCCGCCCTGATCGACAAGGAAGTGCGCCGCCGCCGCACTTTTGCCATCATTTCCCACCCGGACGCCGGCAAGACCACGCTCACCGAGAAGCTGCTGCTGTTCTCCGGTGCGATCCAGATCGCCGGCTCGGTGAAGGCACGCAAGGCCAGCCGGCACGCAACCAGCGACTGGATGGAGATCGAGAAGCAGCGCGGCATCTCGGTGGCATCGAGCGTGATGCAGATGGAATACCGCGATTGCGTCATCAACCTGCTCGACACCCCCGGCCACCAGGATTTCTCCGAAGACACCTATCGCGTGCTCACCGCGGTGGACGCGGCACTGATGGTGATCGATGCCGCCAACGGCGTGGAGCCACAAACGCGCCGCCTGTTGCAGGTCTGCCGCGCGCGCAACACACCCATCCTCACCTTCGTGAACAAGATGGACCGCGAGGTGCAGGATCCGCTGGCGCTGATGGACGAGATCGAGCGCGAACTGGGCATGGGCGTGGTGCCGTTCACCTGGCCGGTGGGCATGGGCAAACGCTTCCATGGCGTGATGGACCTGCGCGAGCAGCGCATGCGTGTGTTCACCCCCGGCGAAGACCGCAACCGCGATGCCGACGAGGTGCTGATGGGGCTGCACAACCCCCAATACGCCCAACGTTTCGGCGGCGAATACACCCAGGCCGAGCACGAGATCGAACTGGTGCAGGGCGCCTCACCAGCGTTCGACGAAGCCGCGTTTCTCGCCGGCCGCCAGACCCCGATGTTCTTCGGCTCGGCGATCAACAATTTTGGCGTTCGTGAGGTGCTCGACGCCCTGGTCGACCAGGCCCCACCGCCGGCATCGCGCATGGCGCTGCAACGCGAAGTGGCGCCGCAAGAGCCCAAGTTCAGCGGTGTCGTCTTCAAGATCCAGGCCAACATGGATCCGGCGCATCGCGACCGCATCGCTTTCCTGCGCGTGGCCAGCGGCCACTTCGAACGCGGCATGCGCTTGAAGGTGGTGCGCTCAGGCAAGGAGATGCGCCCCAATACGGTGGTGAGCTTTCTCAGCCAGCGCCGTGAGCTGCTCGACGAAGCCTTCGCCGGCGACATCATCGGCATCCCCAACCACGGTGTGCTGCAGCTCGGCGACACGCTCACCGAAGGCGAAAACCTGCAGTTCACCGGCCTGCCGTTTTTTGCGCCGGAGATGTTTCGCAACGTGGAGGTGGCCGATCCGCTGCGCACCAAGCAGCTCAAGTCCGGCCTCACCCAGCTGGGCGAGGAGG
>JANMAS010000149.1:0-2612 GCA_031359975.1 Burkholderiales bacterium | reverse complement strand
CCAGAACGGCCTGGGCAAGACCTGGGACGACCCGCACCACATGAAGTTTTTCAACGATGGCGCGGCGAACTTCCCGTACCTCTCGGATGGCATGTGGTTCCTCACCCAGCACAAGCGCTGGGGCCTGCTCAAGGAGCACCCCGATTACCTCGGCGTGGCCAAACAGATCAACCAGATCGGCTTGTACAAGCAGGCCGCTGCCCAGGTGAAGGTGAGCGTGCCCGCGAGCGACATGCGCACCAGCAAGATGATCGACGGCGTGGTGTGGGATGGCAAGGATCCCGCGCGTTATGCCGACAGCTTCAAGGTGCGCGCCGCCGCCGCGGCGGCATGATTTCGGCGGGACGAGCGCCGGGCCGCCATGGGCAACGAAGAGGCCCACTTCGTAGACCTCGGCCGGCCCGTATCCCCTTGGGGGATCGGCAAACGTACCCGTTTGACGAGGGGCAAACATGACTCGGTCGCATCAGGAGGTATCCATGGTCAGTGCCGTGTTTCATTCGGATCTCGACGCGCCCGCGTCGCCCGCCACATCAATCACCGTGGCGTCGCCGCTGGCGAGCCGCGGTGCCAAGTCGGCCCAGGCGGCCAAACCCCCGATGGAGCGGCCCCCTCGCATCCCGTTCGACGGGCGCGCCATGGCCTTGAAAGTGGGGCCACCGATCTTCGGCATGGCTTTGATCATCCTGATCTGGGAGCTGCTGACGCTGAAGAGCCAGAGCTTCCCGAGCCCGATGGTCACGTTCGATGCGGCGGTGAAGCTGTTCGCCGATCCGTTCTACCGCAACGGCCCGAACGACCAGGGCATCGGCTGGAACGTGCTCTATTCGCTCGAAAGGGTGGGGCTGGGTTTCGGTCTCGCCGCGCTGGTGGGCATTCCGCTGGGCTTCGTCATCGGCCGCTTCACCGTGCTCAACCGCATGATCTCGCCGCTCATCAGCCTGCTCAAGCCGGTATCGCCGCTGGCCTGGTTGCCGATCGGGTTGCTGGTGTTCAAGTCGGCCAACCCTGCGGCCATCTGGACGATCTTCATCTGCTCGATCTGGCCGATGGTGATCAACACCGCGGTGGGCGTGCAGCGGGTGCCGCAGGATTACCTCAACGTGGCGCGTGTGCTCAACCTCAGCGAATGGAAGATCGCCACCCGCATCCTGCTGCCGGCGGTGATGCCCTACATGCTCACCGGCGTGCGCCTGTCGGTGGGTACCGCGTGGCTGGTGATCGTGGCCGCCGAGATGCTCACCGGCGGCGTGGGCATAGGCTTCTGGGTGTGGGACGAGTGGAACAACCTCAACGTGCCGCACATCATCGTGGCGATCTTCGTCATCGGCATCGTTGGTCTGCTGCTCGAATGGGCGCTGATCGCGGTAGCCAGGCGCTTCGACTACAGCTGACACGGAGTTCATCCTCATGACCACAAGCTCCTCTTCGTCGTCTGCCCCGATCCAGCACCCGACGCTGCAGATCGAAAACGTCGGCATGGTGTTTCCCACCAAGCGCGGGCCGTTTGTCGCGCTGCAGGGCATCAACCTGCAAATGGCTCAAGGCGAGTTCGTCACCTTGATCGGCCATTCGGGCTGCGGCAAATCCACGCTGCTCAATCTTGTGGCCGGCCTCACCACGCCCACCAGCGGCCTGATGCTGATCGACGACCGCGAACTCAAGGGCCCGGGGCCGGATCGCGGCGTGGTGTTCCAGAACCACTCGCTGCTGCCGTGGCTGAGCTGCCTCGACAACGTCTACCTCGCGGTGGAGCGGGTGTTCGGCGATCGCGAAGCCAAGGCTCGCCTGCGCGAGCGCTCGATGCAGGCCCTGGAGCTGGTGGGCCTCACCCACGCCAAGGACAAACTCCCCGGCGAAATCTCCGGCGGCATGAAGCAGCGCGTCGGCATTGCGCGGGCCTTGGCGATGAAGCCCAAGATGCTGCTGATGGACGAGCCCTTCGGCGCGCTCGATGCGCTCACCCGGGCACGGCTGCAGGACGAGCTGATGAAGATCGTGGCCGCCACCGGCTCCACGGTGATGATGGTCACCCACGATGTCGACGAAGCGGTGCTGCTGTCGGATCGGGTGGTGATGATGACCAACGGCCCGGCCGCCACCATCGGCGAGGTCCTCACCGTGCCCTTGCCCTCGCTGCGCGTGGAAGCGCGCAACCGGCTGGAGATGGCGCACCACGCCGGCTATCTGGCCACCCGTGAGGCGATGCTCGAATTCCTGTATCGCAAGCAGGCGCATGTCGAGCCGCAGGCCGCTTGAGGAGATCATCATGATGAGCGACAGACAAGGCCTGCCACGCCAGAAGCTGGTGGTGGTGGGCAACGGCATGGCCGGCATCCGCACGGTGGAAGAGTTGCTGAAGATCGCGCCCGATCTTTACGACATCACCGTGTTCGGCGCCGAGCCGCACCCCAACTACAACCGCATCCTGCTCTCGCCGGTGCTCGCCGGTGAGCAGACGATCGACCAGATCATCCTCAACCCGTTGTCGTGGTACGACGAGCAGGGCATCCGGCTGCACCTGGGCAAGAAGGTCGTCGACGTCAACCGCCGCCAGCGCGTGGTGGTCGCCGACGACGGCACGCAGGAGCCGTATGACCGGCTGCTGGTGG
>JANMAS010000108.1:0-6343 GCA_031359975.1 Burkholderiales bacterium | reverse complement strand
ATGAAGATCTTCCAGCCCAGGCGCATGATCTGGTCGTAGCGGAAACGCGGAAACGTGGCGCGCACCCACAGGAACATGGTGACGACCACGAACACCTTGAGGGCGAGCCAGATCCAGCCGGGGACAAATTCGAGAAAGCCCACCGGCGACAACCAGCCGCCGAGGAAGAGCACCACGCACAGCGTGGAGACCAGGATCATGTTGGCGTACTCGGCCAGGAAGAACATCGCGAACGACATGCCCGAGTACTCGATCATGTGGCCGGCGACGATCTCTGACTCGCCTTCCACCACGTCGAACGGATGGCGGTTGGTTTCGGCCAGGCCGGAGATGAAGTACACGATGAAGATCGGGAACAGCGGCAGCCAGTTCCACGACAGCACGCCCAGGCCCATCGATGCAAACGTGCCGCGGCCCTGCTGCATCACGATGTCGGACATGTTCAGGCTCGCCGACACCATCAGCACCACCACGAGCGAGAAGCCCATCGCGATCTCGTAGCTCACCATCTGCGCGGAGGCCCGCAGCGCGCCCAGGAAAGCGTACTTGGAGTTGGATGCCCAGCCGGCGATGATCACGCCGTAGACCTCCATCGAAGTGATCGCCATGATGAACAGCAAGCCGGCATTGACATTGGCCAGCACCACATCGGGCCCGAACGGCACCACCGCCCAGGCGGCCAGCGCCGGCATAATCGTCATCACCGGGCCGAGGAAGAACAAGCCCTTGTTGGCGGCTGTCGGGCGAATGATCTCCTTGAAGACCAGCTTCACCGCGTCGGCGATGGGCGTGAGCAGGCCGAACGGGCCGACACGGTTGGGGCCGGGCCGAATCTGCGTCCAGCCGATGGCCTTGCGCTCCCACAGCGTGAGGTAGGCGACGCAACCCATCAAGGGTGCCACGACGACGACGATCTTGATGAGGGTCCAGACGACGGCCCACAAGGTGCCGCCGAGCATCTCGTTGCCGAAGTGGTTGAAGCTGTCGATCATCGGTGATCCTGTGGCTCGGTCTTGGTCTTGGCGACGGGCGCTCAGGCCCGCTCGACGCTGATGGCGCCGAACATCGCGCCGGCTCCGGCGGTTTCGATGCGGCCCGCCGGCAATCGCACGACCGTGGGCGCCAGCGACGCGTCTTCCTTCGCCACCACCACCACCGTGGCATCGCCGCGGCCAATGCGCACACGGTCGCCCGCGTTCAATTGCAGTTGCCGCCACAGGCTCGACGACAGGCTGGCCATCGGCGGCAGCGCGTCATGCGTGAGCTGCAATGATGTAGCCCGCCGCACCAGCGCATCGGTGGCATACACCGGCACATCGGCAACCCGTTCGATGCCCACCGCCAGCACCGCGGGCGCCACGGCCACCGGGCTGAGGTTGTCGAGCCGCGAAGGCATGGTGGCTTCATCGCCCAGCGCCTCGGCACGCACCGCTTCGCTGGTTTCAAACGCAAACCCGTCGAGGCCGAGTAGGTTGGCCAGCACGCGCAACACCTTCCAGGCCGGGCGGGTATCGCCCAGCGGGCGCACGACACCCTGGAACGATTGCACGCGGCCCTCGGCATTGACAAACGTGCCGGAGGTTTCGGTGAACGGTGCGATCGGCAGCAGCACATCGGCGTTGTCGACCGCGGCATCCTTGAAGGAGGTGAGCGCCACCACCAGGCCCGATCCATCGAGCGCCTGCTTGGCGGCCACCGGATCGGCGGCGTCGAGCACCGGTTCGACGTTCAGCAGGATCAGCGCCTTCATCGGCTGATGCAGCATCTGCCCGGCGTTGAGGCCGCCGGCCACCGGCATCGCCTTGACCAGCTGCGCGCCCACGGTGTTGGCGGCTTCGCCGAGGTAGCCCACCGTGGCGCCGGTTTGTTCGCCAATCCAGTTGGCCACGGCGAGCAGCCGGGCGGCCTGGGGATGTTGCGCGGCGGCGTTGCCGAGCAGCACCATCTTGCGCCGACCACTGGCCAGCGACGCCGCCACGGCAACCGCGTCAGTCGACGGTTTGACATCGGCCGGCGCGGCCACCTGGTTGGTGAGCGCCACAGCGGCGGCAATCTCCAGCAACGCGGTGAGCCACTGGCTCGGCGCGACGGTGACCTGATGCGCGATCGGCATCAGCCAATCGTCGTGCACCGCATGCAGGCTGCAGATCTGCGCCCCACCGCGTGCGGCTTGGCGCAGCCGCTGGGCAAACAGGGGATGATCCTTGCGTAGGAACGAGCCCACCACCAGCGCCCGATCGACATGGCTCAGCGATTCGATGCTGGCACCCAGCCAGCGCGCACCGGCACCGGGGGTGAAATCGGTGTGACGGGTGCGGAAGTCGATGTTGTCGCTTCCCAGGCTGCGCATCAGCTTGGTCAACAAGTGCAATTCTTCGCAGGTGCTGTGCGCGCTGCCGATGGCGCCGATGCTCTGGGCGCCGAACTCGCTCTGGATGCGCTGCAGGCCCTTGGCCACGTAGTCGAGCGCGGTGTTCCAGTCGACCGTCTGCCACTGCCCGCCTTGTTTGATCATCGGCGCGGTGAGGCGGGTGTCGCTGTTGAGCGCTTCGTACGAAAAACGATCGCGATCGGCGATCCAGCACTCGTTGACCGCTTCGTTTTCGAGCGGCACCACGCGCAGCACCTTGTTGGCCTTCACCTGCACAACCAGGTTGGCGCCGGTGGAATCGTGCGGGCTCACGCTCTTGCGGCGCGACAGTTCCCAGGTGCGGGCGCTGTAGCGAAACGGCTTGCTGGTGAGTGCGCCGACCGGGCAGATGTCGATCATGTTGCCCGACAGCTCCGAATCGATGGTACGGCCGACAAACGTGGTGATCTCGGCATGCTCGCCACGATGGCGCATGCCCAGCTCCATCACGCCGGCGATCTCCTGGCCGAAGCGCACGCAGCGGGTGCAGTGGATGCAGCGGCTCATTTCCTGCATCGAGATCAGCGGGCCGACGTTCTTGTGGAAGACCACGCGCTTTTCTTCGGTGTAGCGCGACGACGAACCGCCATAACCCACCGCCAGATCCTGCAGCTGGCATTCACCGCCCTGATCGCAGATCGGGCAATCGAGCGGGTGATTGATGAGCAGAAACTCCATCACGCCCTGCTGCGCCTTGATCGCCTTGTCGCTCTTGGTGCGAACGATCATGCCCTGGGTGACCGGCGTGGCGCAGGCCGGCATCGGCTTGGGTGCCTTTTCGATGTCGACCAGGCACATGCGGCAGTTGGCCGCGATGCTCAGCTTCTTGTGATAACAGAAGTGCGGCACGTAGGTGCCGGCCGCATCGGCGGCATGCATGACCATGCTGCCTTCGGCGATGCTGACCTTGCGGCCGTCGAGTTCGATTTCAAGCATGTTCAGCCACCCGCTGCGGGGCCTTCTCGATCAACGCCACGAACTCATGCCGGAAGTGCTTGATCATCGCGCGCACCGGCATCGCCGCCGCGTCGCCGAGCGCACAGATGGTGCGGCCCTGGATGTTGTCGGCCACCGAGTTGAGCAGGTCGATGTCCTCCATGCGCCCATGGCCGTGGACGATGCGATCGACCATGCGCCACAGCCAGCCGGTGCCTTCGCGGCATGGCGTGCACTGGCCGCAGCTTTCGTGTTGATAAAAGTAGGACAGGCGCAACAGGCAATGCACCATGCTGCGCGAATCGTCCATCACGATCACCGCGCCGGAGCCGAGCATCGAGCCGGCCTTGGCGATGCTGTCGTAGTCCATCGTGCAATCGAGCATCATGGCCGCGGGCAATACCGGCGACGATGATCCGCCCGGGATCACCGCCTTCAGCTGGCGGCCCTTGCGCACACCACCCGCGAGTTCCAGCAGCTTGGGGAACGGCGTGCCCAGCGGTACTTCGAAATTGCCCGGTAGCTCCACATCACCGACCACCGAAAAGATCTTCGTGCCGCCGTTGTTGGGCTTGCCGATATCGAGGTAAGGCTGCCCGCCGTGGCGGATGATCCACGGCACGGCGGCGAAGGTTTCGGTGTTGTTGATGGTGGTGGGCTTGCCGTACAGGCCGAAGCTGGCCGGAAACGGCGGCTTGAAGCGCGGCTGGCCTTTTTTGCCTTCGAGCGATTCGAGCAGCGCGGTTTCCTCGCCGCAGATGTAGGCCCCAAAGCCGTGGAAGGCATGCAACTGGAAGCTGAAGTTGCTGCCCAGCAGGTTGTCACCGAGATAGCCGGCCGCGCGCGCTTCTTCGAGCGCCTCTTCGAAACGGTCGTAGACCTCGAAGATCTCGCCGTGGATGTAGTTGTAGCCCACCTTGATGCCCATCGCGTAGGCGGCGATGGCCATGCCTTCGATCACGATGTGCGGGTTGTAGGCGAGGATGTCGCGATCCTTGCAGGTGCCGGGTTCGCCTTCGTCCGAATTGCACACCAGGTACTTCGGCCCGGGAAACTGGCGCGGCATGAAGCTCCACTTCAGGCCGGTGGGGAAACCGGCGCCGCCGCGGCCGCGCAGGCCGGACGACTTCACTTCGGCGATCACCTGCTCCGGCGTCATGCCCGGGCCGCCGTCGGCGCCGAGGATCTTGCGCAAGGCCTTGTAGCCGTCACGCGCTTCGAATTCGCGCAGGCGCCAGTTGCTGCCGTCGAGGCCGGCGTAGATCTGCGCGCCGATGTGGCGGCCGTGAAAACACGTCTCGTGGCCCTTGGCCTGGAAACGGGAGAGATCCAGCGAGGTGGTCATGACGAAGCTCCCTGGCCCTGCAAGGTGGCCACCAGATCGTCGAGCCGTTCGTGCGTCATGAAGCTGAGCATCTGGCGATCGTTGAACAGCAGCACCGGCGCATCGGCGCAGGCGCCAAGGCATTCTGATTTCTGCAGCGTGATCAGGCCATCGGCGGTGGTGCCGCCCTCTTCCACATGCAGCGTCTTGCACAGATGCGCCAGCGCTGTCTGGCCATCGCGCAACTGGCACGGCAGGTTGGTGCAGACGTTGAGCTTGTAGCGGCCCATCGGCTGCTGGTTGTACATGTTGTAGAAGGTGGTGACCTCGTGCACCGCGATCGGTGGCATGCCGAGGTAGGCGGCTATCGCCTCTTCTGCTTCGCACGAGACAAATCCCTGCTCGTGCTGGACGATGGCCAGGCAGGCCATCACGGCGGACTGTTTCTGGTCAGCCGGATATTTGGCGACTTCACGATCGAAGCGCTGACGCGTCGTATCCGAAATCATCGATCGATCTCCCCGAACACGATGTCCATCGTGCCGATCACGGCCACCGCGTCGGCAATCATGTGGCCGCGCGCCATCTCGTCGAGTGCGGCGAGGTGGGCAAAACCCGGCGCGCGGATCTTCAGGCGATAGGGCTTGTTGGCGCCATCGCTGACGATGTAAATGCCGAATTCACCCTTCGGATGCTCGACGGCGGCATACGCCTCGCCCTCGGGCACATGGAAGCCTTCGGTGAACAGCTTGAAGTGGTGGATCAGCTCTTCCATGCTCGACTTCATTTCGAGCCGGGACGGTGGCGCCACCTTGTGGTTGCTGGTGATCACCGGGCCCGGGTTCGCACGCAGCCAGGCCGCACATTGCTGGATGATGCGGTTGGACTGGCGCATCTCTTCCACGCGCACCAGATAACGATCGTAGGTATCGCCGTTCACGCCGACCGGGATGTCGAAATCCATGCGGTCGTACACCTCGTAGGGCTGGTTCTTGCGCAGATCCCACTCGATGCCCGATCCCCGCAGCATGGGGCCGGAGAAGCCGAGGTTCAGCGCGCGCTCGGGCGACACCACGCCGATGCCCACGGTGCGCTGTTTCCAGATGCGGTTGTCGGTGAGCAGGGTTTCGTATTCGTCGACGTGCGTGGGAAAGCGCTTGCAGAAATCCTCGATGAAGTCGAGCAGCGAGCCCTGGCGGTTGTCGTTCAGCGCGGTGATCGCTCGCGCATTGCGGATCTTGGAGGCCTTGTACTGCGGCATCACATCCGGCAGATCGCGGTACACACCACCCGGCCGGTAGTACGCGGCATGCATGCGCGCACCTGATACGGCTTCGTACATGTCGAAGATGTCTTCGCGCTCGCGGAAGCAGTAGATGAGGATGTTCATCGCGCCACAATCCAGGCCATGCGCGCCCAGCCACAGCAGGTGGTTCAGCAGGCGGGTGAGCTCGTCGAACATCACGCGGATGTACTGCGCGCGTTCGGGCACATCGATACCCAGCAGCTTTTCGATCGCCAGGCAATACGCGTGCTCGTTGGACATCATCGACACGTAGTCAAGACGATCCATGTAGGGCAGCGCCTGCAGATACGTCTTGCTCTCGACGAGTTTTTCGGTCGCGCGATGCAGCAAGCCGATATGCGGATCGGCGCGCTCAATGGTCTCGCCA
>JANMAS010000098.1:0-7100 GCA_031359975.1 Burkholderiales bacterium | reverse complement strand
CGCTGGGCCTCGCGATCTTCGGCGGCCTCATCGTGAGCCAGATGCTGACGCTGTTCACCACGCCGGTGATCTATCTGGCCTTCGAGCGGCTGCAGCAGCGTCGTGCACGCAATGCCGGCGCGGCTGACCAGGGGGCGGTGGCGTGAATCTCTCCGCCCCGTTCATCCGCCGCCCCATCGCCACGGTGTTGCTCACCGTCGGCATGGCGCTGGCGGGCGTGGCGGGTTTCCTGGCGCTGCCGGTGGCGCCGCTGCCAGCGGTGGACTTCCCCACCATCTCGGTCTCCGCCAGCCTCTCCGGCGCCAGCCCGGAGACGATGGCCACCAGCGTGGCCACGCCGCTGGAGCGCCGCCTGGGCACGATCGCCGGCGTCAACGAGATGACGTCGCAGAGCTCCGCCGGCTCGTCGCGCGTGACGCTGCAGTTCGACCTGGATCGCAACATCGACGGTGCCGCCCGCGAGGTGCAGGCGGCGATCAACGCCTCGCGGGTGGATCTGCCGGCCACGCTGCGCAGCAACCCCACCTACCGCAAGATGAATCCGGCCGATGCGCCAGTGATCATCCTCGCGCTCACCTCGAAAACGCGCACCCCCGGCCAGATCTACGACGCGGTATCGAACATCGTGAGCCAGAAGGTTGCGCAGGTGCCCGGCGTGGGCGATGTGGAAATCGGCGGCGGCTCCCTGCCGGCGGTGCGGGTGGAGCTGATGCCCTTTGCCTTGCAGCGCTACGGCATCAGCTCGGACGACGTGCGTGCCGCGATCCAGGCCGTCACCGCCAATCGGCCCAAGGGCCAGATCGAAAGCGACGAGCGCCGGCTGCAGATCGAAACCGCCACGCCCGGCCGCAGCGTGGCGGCCTACCAGCGCCTGGTGGTGGCCTGGCGTGATGGTGCGCCGGTGCGTTTGTCGGATGTGGCGCAGGTGAAGGAGGGCGTCGAAAACACCCGGGTGCTGGGTCTGTTCAACGGCCAACCGGCGGTGATCGTGCTCGTCACCCGACAGCCCGGCGCCAACATCATCGAGACGGTGGACGGCGTGCGCGCCTTGCTGCCGGGCTTGAGCGCTCAACTGCCGCTGGATGTGGATCTGCAGGTGGCCTCCGACGCCACGCGCTCGATCCGGGCGTCGTTGAAAGAGATCGAGTTGACGCTGGTGCTGTCCATCGTGCTGGTGGTGGCGGTGGTGGCGGTGTTCCTGCGCAGCGCCCGTGCCACGCTGGTGCCGGCGGTGGCCACGGTGGTGTCGCTGCTGGCCACCTTCGGCGTGATGTTCCTGCTGGGCTTCAGCCTCAACAACCTGAGCCTGATGGCGCTCACCGTGGCCACCGGCTTCGTGGTGGACGACGCGATCGTCGTGCTCGAAAACACCAGCCGTCACATCGAGCGCGGGATGAACCGCTTCGAGGCCGCGTTGCTGGGTGCGCGCGAGGTGGGTTTCACCGTGCTGTCGATCAGCCTGTCGCTGGTGGCGGTGTTCATCCCGCTGCTGTTCATGGATGGCCAGGCCGGGCGCCTGTTCCGCGAATTTGCGGTCACCTTGTCGGTGGCGGTGATGATCTCGCTGGTGATTTCGCTCACCACCACGCCGATGATGTGCGCGTGGTTCCTGAAGCGCGGCGATGGCCCAACGAAGACACCCGGCCGCATCGCCAGGATCGCCGAATCCGGCAGCGCCTGGCTGCTGCGCAGCTACGGCCGCAGCCTCGATTGGGCGCTGGCCAGCAAGGGCCTGGTGATGCTGATCCTGGTGGCGGTGGTCGGGCTCAACGTGTACCTTTACGTCAACGTGCCCAAGGGCTTTTTCCCGCAGCAAGACAGCGGCCAGCTCAACGGCGGCCTGCGTGCCGACCAGAGCATCTCGTCCAAGGCGATGGGCGCCAAGCTGCGGGAGGTGGTCGATGTGATCCGCGCCGACGAGGCGGTGGATACGGTGGTGGGCTTCACCGGCGGTGGCCGCTCGGGCGGTGGTTTCCTGTTCGTCAATCTCAAGCCGCGTGATCAACGCAGCGTGGGCGGCCAGGCCGTGATTGCGCGGCTGCGGCCTGCGCTGGCGCGCATCACCGGGCTGCAGGTGTTTCTCAACCCGGTGCAGGATCTGCGCATGGGCGGGCGCTCCAGCCGCTCCACGTATCAATACACGCTGCGCAGCGACAACCTCGCCGATCTGCGGCTGTGGGCCACGCGATTGGCCGAGGCGATGAAAACGCAGCCGGTGCTCACCGATGTGGACACCGATCAGGCGGAAAACGGCGTTGAATCGTTTGTGCGCATCGATCGCGACAGCGCCGCCCGCCTGGGTGTCACCGCGCTGGACATCGACAACGCGCTGTACAACGCTTTCGGCCAGCGCTCGGTGGCCACCATCTTCGGCGAGCTGAACCAGTACCGCGTGATCATGGAATGGCCCGATGCCACCACCTCAGGCCCGCAAGCGCTGAGCGATGTGCAGGTGTCGGCACGCGCGGCCGCGTCCACCGTGTCGGCCAACCCGGCGGCGCGCGATCCGTCGTCGGGCAGCGCGCTCAGCACCACGGTGCGCACGATGGTGCCGCTGTCGGGCGTGGCAAGTTTCGAAGAGAGCGCCGCACCCACATCGATCAACCATCAAGGTACCGAGCTGGCGACGACGATCTCGTTCAATCTCGAAGAAGGCGCCAGCCTGGCGAATGCGCGTGTGGCGATCGATCAGGCGCAGGCGGATATCGCGATGCCCACCAACGTGCGCGGCAGCTTTCAGGGCTCGGCGCTGAGCGCGCAGCAATCGCAGAGCCAGCAGGGGCTGCTGATCGTCGCCGCGATCGTGGTGATCTACATCGTGCTGGGCGTGTTGTACGAGAGCCTGATCCATCCGATCACCGTGCTTTCCACCTTGCCGTCGGCGGGTGTGGGCGCGGTGATGGCCTTGATGATTTTTCGCATGGAGTTTTCGTTGATTGCATTGATCGGTGTGTTCCTGTTGATCGGCATCGTGAAGAAAAACGCGATCCTGATCATCGATTTCGCGCTCGATGCCGAGCGCTCGCGCGGCCTGTCGGCCATCGATGCGGTGCGTGAAGCGTGCCTGCTGCGCTTCCGCCCGATCCTGATGACCACGCTGGCCGCCGCACTCGGCGCGCTGCCGCTGGCCATCGGCTTCGGCGAAGGTGCCGAGCTGCGTCGGCCGCTGGGCGTGGCGATCATCGGCGGCCTCATCGCGAGCCAGTTGCTCACGCTGCTCACCACGCCGGTGGTCTATCTGCTGCTCGACAAGCTCCGGCGCCGTCGCGGCGGGCTAACCGACCTGAGCGCGTCCGATCAACCCTCGTCGCCGGGCCCGGCCGGTGCCGTGCCCGCGGGAGCGCTGCGATGACCCGCTGGCCGAGGATGCCGGCGCTCACGGTTGTTCTCGCGGGCGTGCTTGCCGGCTGCGCCGCCGGCCCGGCCTACCAGCGGCCGGATGTCGACGTGCCTGCGGCGTTCAAGCCCCAGGCCGTCGAACCAGGCTCACCCGGTTGGCATCCCGCCGTGCCCGGCGAGCGGCTCGATCCGGGGCGCTGGTGGCAGGCCTTCGGAGACAGCACGCTCGACGAGCTGCTCGCGCGGGTGGATGTGTCGAACCAGACGATGGCCGTGGCCGCCGCCAACCATGCGCGCGCACTCGCGGTGCTCGCACAAACCGGCGCCGCGCGTTTTCCGTCGCTGGCGCTCGACGGCGGCGCCGCCCGGTCCGGCGGCGCGGCGCGCGGCCTCACGTCCAATCAGTTCCAGCTCGGCCTCGCGGCCAGCTGGAGCCCCGATCTCTGGGGCCGGCTGGACGCATCGGTGCAGTCGGCCCGAGCCAGCGCACAGGCCAGCCAGGCCGATCTGGCCGGCGCGCGCCTGTCGGTGCAAGCGGCGCTCGCCACGAGCTACTTTTCGCTGCGTGCCGCCGATGCCCAGATGCAGCTGTTGCGCAGCACCGTGGCCGGCTACGAGCGCAGTGCGCAGATCACCCGCAACCGCTTCGATGCCGGCGTGGCGCCACGCACCGATCTGTTGCAGGCGCAAACACAACTCGCCAGCGCCAGGGCCGATCTCGCCGTCCTGCGCACCCAGCGCGACCAGCTCGAAAGCTCGGTCGCGGTGCTGGTCGGGCAGCCGGCACCGGGCTATTCGTTGGCCGCCGCAGCGTGGGTGCGCCGTGTCGTCGATGTGCCGTTGAGCGTGCCCTCGGAGTTGCTGCAGCGGCGCCCTGACATCGCCGCGGCCGAACGCACGGTGGCCGCCGCCAACGCGCAGATCGGCGTTGCGCAATCGGCGTACTACCCCAGCGTGGCCTTGAGTGGCTCGGCCGGGCTGAGCAGTGCGCGCATCGCGGACTTGTTCAACGCATCGAGCCTGCTGTGGTCGATCGGGGCTTCGGTGGCGCAAACGCTGTTCGACGCTGGCGCCACCCGCGCGGGCGTGGAGGCCGCGCAGGCGTCGCGCGATGGCGCCATCGCCAGCTACCGCCTCACCGTGCTTACCGCGTTCAAGGAGGTCGAAGACCAGCTCAGCGTGTCGGCCGCCCTGGCCGAGCAGCAGCGTTGGCTGCAGGAGGCCTCGCAGGCCGCCGATCTCACCGAGCAGCAGGTGCAAAACCGCTATCAGGCCGGGCAGGTGAGCTACACCGAGGTGGTGGTCGCCCAGGCCTCGGCATTGAACGCGCGCCGCTCGCTGGTGCAATTGCAATCCAGCCGCCAGGCTGCGGCCATCGCGTTGATCCAGGCGCTCGGCGGCGGCTGGAACGCCTCGGCGCTGGACGCGTCGGCCGCGTCGCCTCGGTAACTGGTCCGGCATCCCGGCCGGGGGCCGAGCGTGCCATGTGCATTTGTTACACGATTCTTTCCGTGCCGGGGAGACGTTTGTGAATTGAAGCTGTTGCCGGCGTCGCATCGGCCGATATCCGGGTGCGAAGCCATTTTGTGCGTGGCGGGCCAGCCGCGCCCGGCGCGACACCGCCAACACCAACAGCCGCACCATGATCGATCCCTTCCCGTTCCTGCCCCGCGCACCGCGTTGCCTGCGCGGGGCTGTGCCGCTGGCCGATGGGCGGGTGCTGGCGCATGCGGGGATCGCTCGTTGAAGGTCACGACCACCTGGAAATGGATGCGCCGGGTGTTTCGGCCGCGCAGTCTCGCCGGGCGGTTGGTGCTGATGCTGGCGGCCACCGCGCTGCCGGCGCTGCTGGTGGCGTTTGTGTGGTTTTCCGCCAAGAGCTACACCAGCCTGCAAGACGCGGTGCAACGCGAATTGACGACGCAGGCGCAGATCGTGGCCACCAATTCGTCGGCCGCGATGGTGTTCGATATCGCACCCGAAGGCCAGTCGATCCTGGACACGCTGAAGGTGTCGCCGCACGTGGTGTCGGCTTCGCTGTTGCGTGAGAACGGCAGTGTCTTCGCGGCTTTCGACAAGCGTGTCGCCGAGTCGGCTTCGGATGCCGCCCGGGCGCCCGCCGTGGTGGATCTTTCGCTGTTCCGCCTGCAGGCGCCGGTGGCATTTCGGGATCAGACGATCGGCTCGATCGTCGTGTTCGGCAGCTTCGACCAGATGCGTGCGCAGTACCTGGCCGATTTGCGCAATACCGCGGCCGCCCTGCTGCTGGTGATGGTGGCCACCCTGGTGGTGGGGCGGGCCATGGCCGCACGCATCACCGCGCCTATCGGCAAGCTCTCTTCGGCGATGGACGGCATCGCCGGTGATCGTGATTACCGGCGCCGTGTGCAGGCTGTGGGCACCGACGAAGTGGCGCGCCTGGCGCGCAACTTCAACGACATGGTCGAGCGCATCCAGGGCCACGAGGCGGCGCTCAAGAGCGAGCTGATGCAACGCGAACGTGCGGAGCGCGAATACGCCGAACTGGCCTATCGCGACGCCGTCACCGGCCTGCCGAATCGCCGCTTCTTCACGGAACGGCTGCAGCACCTGATCGACGCCGCGCCCGCCAGCAACAAGCGCTTCGCGCTGTTGTTCGTGGATCTCGACAATTTCAAAGGTGTGAACGACACGCTCGGCCACGACGCGGGCGATCAATTGCTGCGCGGCCTGGCGATCCGGCTCATCGATGCCCTGCGCCCCACCGACATCGTGTGCCGGCTCGGCGGCGACGAGTTTGCGTTGATCCTCACCGACCTGTCGCCCGACACACCGATCGATCGGGTGGCCGACAAGGTGATCGATGCCGCGCGATCGCCGGTGTCGGTGCAGGGCTCGGAGGTGACGGTGTCGGCCTCGGTGGGCATTGCGGTGTATCCGCAGGCGGGTGAAGATTCGGCCACGCTGCTGCGCAACGCCGATGCGGCGATGTACCAGGCCAAGGCCAACGGCAAGGATCGTGCGGTGGTGTTCACGCCCGACCTGCTGCAGCAGGCCACGCGGCAATTCCTGATGCGCTCGCAATTGCCGAGGGCGGTCGAGCGGCAGGAATTCAAGCTGGTGTACCAGCCCATCGTGCTGCTGGCCGCCGGGGTGGCCACCAAGGTGGAGGCCTTGCTGCGGTGGTCGCCGGTGAGCGGCCCGTATTCGCCCGCCGATTTCATCCCGGTGGCCGAAGAATCGGGCCTCATCGTGCCCATCGGCGATTGGGTGGTTGACGAGGCCTGCCGCCAACTGGCCGATTGGAGGTCGACCGGGTTGGCGTTGTCGGTGGCGGTGAATGTGTCGGCTCGGCAGTTGCGCTCGGCGGGCTTCGCGGCGCGTGTGGGCGCGGCACTGGAACGGCACGGCGTGCCGCCCTCGGCACTGGAAGTGGAGCTCACCGAAAGTCAGTTGCTCGGCTTCAACGATGCCAGCACCGATGAACTGGCCGCGCTCGAGCGGCTGGGTGTACGCCTGGTGATCGACGACTTCGGCGCCGGCTTTTCATCGCTCGCCTATCTGGCCCGGCTGTCGATCGACGGCATCAAGATCGATCGGGCGTTGACCAACGACCTGGGCCTGGTGGAGGGGCGCGCCGTGGCCTCGGCCATCCTGGCGATGGCACGATCGCTGAAGGTGGACGTGGTGGCCGAGGGCGTGGAAACCGAGGCCCAGGCCGCCGTGCTGCGCACACTGGGATGTCCGCATGTGCAGGGCTGGTTGTACAGCCACCCGGTCAG
>JANMAS010000096.1:0-19713 GCA_031359975.1 Burkholderiales bacterium | reverse complement strand
CTCCTCCTCCTTGACTTCGCTGCGCAGAGCGCCCCGCCGCCCTGATCCGGCACCGTTCTGGCTGTTCAAGTGCCGCGAAGAGAAAACGGTTCTTGCCAAGGGCGTCGGGCTCCCGATGCCCTTGGCACGCTCAAGCGAATGCGCAGGCGCATGCGGAGTCGAATCACCATCCACAATCTCCGCTTCGCTGAAAAGCCAACACGCAGTGGCCAGGCGTTCATCGAGATTTTCATCGCCCCGGGCGATTCGCCTGTGCGTCGATGCCCACAAACCCATCTCGATTGGGCATGCGCACGCGGGGCAGGGTGGTGGCATTGATCTCGTCGCGCTCGCCGATGAGGCCGTTGGCTTGCAGCAGGTAGGCGGTGAGGGCGTAGACCTGATCGGCGGTCAACGAGCCGGGTGCGTGCATCGGCATCGATCGGCGGATGAAATCGAAGATGGTGGTGGTGTAGGGCCAGTACAGGCCGATCGTCTTGTCGGGTGTGCGGCTGGTGAGCGGCTCGGTGCCGCCGGCCAGCTCCTCGGCGGTGGCGCCGCGGCCGCCTTCGCCGTGGCAGGCGGCGCAGTGCTGCTTGAACAGCGCGGCGCCGTCGATCGCGATGCCGCGGCCGGGTGGCAGGCCGCGGCCATCGGGGAAGATCGTCAGATCGGCGGCTGCGATGTCGGCGGCGCTCAAGGGCTGGCCGAGGCGAGGGGCGATGAGCTGGGTGCTGATCACGGCACGTGTCGGCTCGGCGGGTGACGCCGGTGCAGCCAGCGCAGCCAGCAGCACAAGCGCCGTCGCCTTGGCCGCATCAGCCATACACATGCGTCACGGTGCCGTCGTCGTCGACAGCCCACGAGACGATCGCGTTGTAGTGGTAGTAGCCGTTGCGCCCGCGTTGCTGCACGAGCACATCGCGCTCCGGCTGCACCGCGCCGGATTCATCGGTGGCGCGGCTCTTCAGCACCGCCGGTGTGCCATCCCATCGCCACGCGGCGCGAAAGCGGGTGAGGCAGCGCGGCAGCACCGGATCCTGCAGCGCGGCCAGCGTCCAGCTCGTGCCGCCATCGGCCGACACCTCCACCTGCCGGATGCGGCCACGCCCGCTCCAGGCCAGCCCCTTGATCTCGTAGACATCCGCACCCGCCAGCCGCTGGCCATGCGAGGGCGAGGTGATCAGCGATTTGACGCCGATCTCGAAGGTGAACTGGCGCGCCTTGCCATCGGGTTGCAGCTCGGTGTATTTGGCGGTTTCGTTGCGTGCCATCGCGGGCTGGTTGGCCAGATGCAGTCGGCGCAGCCACTTCACGTTGACCACGCCTTCCCAGCCCGGCAGCACCAGGCGCAGCGGATAGCCGTTTTCGGGGCGGATCGGTTCGCCGTTTTGATAGAGCGCCACGATGGCGTCGTCCATCAACCTGGCCACCGGCACGCTCACGTTCATTGCCAACGCATCGGCGCCTTCGGCGATGGCCCACAGCGCCTTGGCATCGAGCCCGGCTTCGCGCAGCAACACGCTCACCGGCACGCCGGTCCACTCGCTGCACGACACCATGCCGTGGACGCTGCCCACCGGCCGCTGGATCGGCTTTTCGTGCCAGCCCGCATTGCTGTTGCCGCCACACTCGATGAAGATCAGATGCGAGCGCATCGGGTAACGCCGCAGATCGGCCACGCTGAACTGCAGCGGCGTCTTCACCAGCCCGTGGATCATCAACCGATGCTGGGCCGGATCGATCGCCGGCACACCGTTGTGGTGACGCTCGAAGTGCAGGCCCGAGGGCGTGATCATGCCTTCGAGGTCTTCGAGCGGCGTCCACGACACGCCATTGCTCGGCGCGGTGCGGTTGGCACCAATGCGCCGCATCACCGCGGCTTCGTGCGGCGACGGCTGGCCGTAGCCGGAGAATGGCGCGCCGGGTTGGCGCATCCAGGCAGGCCGGGCATCGGGAGCATCGGCCGCGGCCTTCGCGCCACCGATGGCCGTGGCGAGCACGAGGCTGCTGCGCAGCAGCACGCGGCGATGGAGCAGGCCGCCGCCGGCCACGGGCGGGTCGGCGGCGTCGGCGACGGGGAGCGGCACGGGCTTGGGCATCGGGGGTCGGTGGTTGACGAAATGTAGCCTGGGGCATATGCGGGTTTACGCGGTAAGGCTCACTCTTGACAAAGAATTGGAACGTTCCAATAATCACCACATCAACCCGAATCACACCATCAGCCAACGCCAGGGCGATCGCCGTGGTAACCCCGACAAGCCCTCGACACCATGAGCACAACCACATTGACACCCACCGGCTGGGGATTCATCGGCGCCAGCACCATCGCCGAGCAGCACATGCTGGCTGCCGTGCGGGCGCAAGCCGGCCACAGCGTGGTGGCCGTGGCCAGCAGCAGCGCCGAGCGCGGTGCGGCGTATGCAGCGAAGCACGGCATCGCCAAAGGCTACGGCTCGGTGGCGGCCTTGCTGGCCGATGCGGCGGTGAACGTGGTCTACATCAGCACCACCAATGAGCTGCACCTCGAACAGGCGCTGGCCGCCGCGGCAGCCGGCAAGCATGTGCTGTGCGAAAAGCCGCTCGCCCTCAACCTGGCCGATGCGCGCCGCATGGTGAAGGCCTGCGCCGATGCCGGCGTGGTGATGGCCACCAATCACCACCTGCGCAACGCCGCCACGCATCGCAAGATCCGCGAGCTGGTGCGCGGCGGCGCCATCGGCAAGCCGCTGTTTGCGCGCGTTTTCCATGCGGTGCATCTGCCGCCCAACCTGCAGGGCTGGCGCATCGACAAGCCGCACGCCGGTGGTGGCGTGATCCTCGATATCTCGGTGCACGACGCCGACACCCTGCGCTTCATCCTCGATGCCGAGCCGGTGCAGGCGGTGGGCATGTCGCAGAGCGCCTTCATGGCGCGTGAGGGCCTGGAAGACGGCGTGATGGCGGTGCTGCGCTTCGACAACGGCGTGCTCGCCCAGCTGCACGATGCCTTCACCGTCAAACATGCCGGCACCGGCATCGAGGTGCACGGCGACGAAGGCAGCGTGATCGGCCGCAATGTGATGACCCAGCAGCCGGTGGGTGAGGTGATTCTTCGCAATGCCTTGGGCGACCAGGTGATCGCGGTCGAGCACGAAAGCCTTTATGTGCGCGGCGTGGGTTTGTTCTGTGCCGCGATGCGCGGCGAAGGCGCGCCCTCGGCCACCGGGGTGGACGGCATCAAATCCCTCGCCGCCGCGCTGGCGATCGTCGAAGCCTGCCGCAGCGGCCGCGCGGTGGATGTCGAAGCGGCGCAGGCATGAGCACGCCGGGCCGCCCCAAGCAAGGCCCAACCCTCCGAGGGTCGATTGCCGCATCCGGCGATCGGAGTGCACCAATGAGGCACAACCGATGAACAAGGTTCTTTCCGCCGCCCAGGCTGCCGCGCTGATCCGCGATGGCGATGTGGTGAGCATCAGCTCGTCCAGCGGTCTTGGCTGCCCAGATGCGGTGCTGCAAGCCATCGGTGAGCGTTTCGTGGCCGAAGGCGCGCCGCGCAATCTCACCACGCTGCACCCGATCGCCGCCGGCGACATGTACGGCATCAAGGGCGTCGATCACATCGCCAAGCCGGGGCTGCTCACGCGCATCCTGGCGGGCTCTTACCCCAGTGGCCCGTCGTCGCTGCCGATGCCCGATATCTGGCACTTGATTGTCGATAACCAAGTGGCCGCCTACAACCTGCCCAGCGGCATCCTTTACGACATGCACCGCGACGCCGCCGCGCGCCGCCCCGGCGTGCTCACGCAAGTGGGCGTGGGCACCTTCGTGGATCCCGATCTGCAGGGCGGTGCGATGAACGCGCTGGCCGCCGAATCGCCGGTGGTGCGCAAGGAGCGCTTCGACGGCCGCGAGTGGCTCTACTTTCCGGCCATCGTGCCGCAGGTGGCGATCATCCGCGCCACCACCGCCGATGAGCGTGGCAACCTCAGCTACGAACACGAAGGCGCCTTGCTCGGCGGGCTCGACCAGGCCCTGGCCGCGCGCAACAACGGCGGCATCGTGATCGCGCAGGTCAAGCGCGTGGTGCGTGAAGGCACACTGCGGCCGCACGACGTGCATGTGCCCGGCCATCTGGTGGATCACGTGGTGATCGCCCCCGATCAGATGCAGACCACCCAGATCGGCTACGACCCCACCATCAGCGGCGAGATCCAGCAGCCGCTGTCGGCCTTCGAACTGCAGGCCTGGGGGCCGGAGAAGGTGATTGCCCGCCGCGCGGCGCTCGAACTGGCGCACGGCTCGGCGGTCAACCTGGGCTTTGGCATCTCGGCCAACGTGCCGCGCATCCTGCTCGAAGAAGGCCTGCACGGCGAGGTGACCTGGGTGATCGAACAGGGCGCCGTGGGCGGCATGCCGCTGCTCGGATTTGCCTTTGGCTGCGCATCCAATGCCGATGCGATCGTGCCCTCACCCAACCAGTTCACCTATTTCCAGGGCGGTGGCTTCGATGTCACCTTGCTCTCGTTCATGCAGGTGGATGGCGAAGGCAGCGTCAATGTCTCCAAGCTCGGCGCCAAGCCCTACCTCACGGCGGGTTGCGGCGGTTTTGTCGATATCACCGCCCACGCCAGACGCATCGTGTTCTCCGGATTTTTCACCGCTGGCGCGCAATTGCAGGTGGGTGATGGCCGGCTGACGATCCTGAAGGAAGGGCGCACGCGCAAGTTCGTCAAGACCAGCGAACACATCACCTTCAGCGGCCGCATCGGCCGCCAGCGCGGCCAGCGCGTCACCTACGTCACCGAGCGCTGCGTGATCGATCTCGAAGCCGACGCGCTGGTGGTGCGCGAGATCGCCCCCGGCATCGACCTGCAGCGCGATGTGCTGGATCAGGCGGAGATTGCCTTGCAGGTGGCGAGCGACCTGAAGCTGATGGACGCCGCCCTGTTCCGCGATCAGCCCTTCGGCCTGAAACTGCATCCCCAGGGGCGTCGCCGTGGCTGACCCGCTCGTTCACGTCGCGATCGAAGGCATGGTGGCCACCGTCGCGCTGGCGCGGCCGGCCAAGCTCAACTCGCTCACGCCCGCGATGCTCGACGAGCTGGAAGCGATCGCGCGTCGCATCGACGCCGATGCCGCCATCCGCGTGGTGATCCTCACCGGCAGCGGCGAAAAGGCCTTTTGCGTGGGGGCCGATATCCATGAGTGGTCGGCCCTGGCGCCGCTGGACATGTGGCGCCGCTGGGTCAAACGCGGCCATCAGGTGTTTGATCAATGGGCGCATTTGCGCCAGCCGGTGATCGGTGCACTCAACGGCCATGCGTTTGGCGGCGGGCTGGAGCTGGCCATCACCGCCGACATCCGCATCGCAGCCGACAGCGCCACCTTTGCGCTGCCCGAAGCTTCGATCGCCACCTGCCCGGGATGGTCGGGCTCGCAGCGGCTGGTGCGGCAGATCGGGCCCGGCGCGGTCAAGCTGATGGCGCTCACCGGGCGTCGCCTGTCGGCAGCCGATGCGTTGCGCACCGGGCTGGTGCAGCAGGTGGTGCCGGCCGCCGAGGTGATGACGGCCGCACGCGCCATGGCCGACGAAATCGCGAGCAAGGCACCGATCTCAGTACAGCTCACCAAACAACTGATCGACGCCGCCACCGGCGAAGGCGGCGCGCAGGCGCTCGAAGCGATGGCCGGCGCACTGGCCGCCACCACGCAGGACGCCGCCGAGGGGCTGGCGAGCTTTCGCGACAAGCGCCCCCCGAACTTTCAAGGATGCTGAATGAGCCTGCCCGGCCGCCCGAAAGGCGAATACCGCAGTGCGAAGCACGAAGGGAATCCAATGACTTCCGCTGACACGGTGGGCCTGCCCACCACACCATTCCAGGGCCGCCTGCTGATCGATGGCGCGTGGGCCGAGGCGCAAGACGGTGCCCGCATGGATCGGCATTCGCCGGCGCACGATGTGCTGGTGGCCCGATACGCCCGCGCTGGCGAAGCCGATGCCATCCGGGCCATCGCCGCCGCGCGCCGCGCCTTCGACAGCGGCCAGTGGCCGACGATGAAGGGTGCCGCCCGCGCCACCTTGCTGCGCCGGGTGGCCGACATCATCCTGCGCCGCAAGGACGAGCTGGCGCTGATGGAAACACTGGAAAACGGCAAGCCGCTGCACCAGTCGGCGAGCGAAATCGCCGGCGCGGCTGATCTGTGGCAATACGCCGCCACGCTCGCCCGCAACCTGCACGGCGAAACCTACAACACGCTGGGCGAACGCACGCTCGGCCTGGTACTGCGCGAGCCGATCGGTGTGGTGAGCATCATCACGCCGTGGAACTTCCCGTTCTTGATCCTGAGCCAGAAGCTGCCTTTTGCGCTGGCCGCGGGCTGCACCGCGGTGGTCAAGCCGGCGGAGGTCACCTCGGCCACCACGGTGATGCTGGGCGAGATCCTGCTCGAAGCCGGTTTGCCACCCGGCGTGGTGAACATCGTGGTGGGCACCGGCGCGGTGGTGGGCGATGTGATGGTGCGGCACCCGGATGTCGACATGCTCTCGTTCACCGGCTCCACCGGGGTGGGCAAGGCGGCGGTAGCCAAGGCGGCGCAAACGCTCAAGAAGGTGTCGATGGAGCTGGGCGGCAAGAACCCGCAGCTGATCTTTCCGGATTGCGATCTGGATGCGGCGATCGATGCCACCGTGTTCGGCATGAGTTTCAATACCGGCCAATGTTGCAACAGCGGCAGCCGGGTGCTGGTGCACAAGGATCTGGCCGACCGATTCACCGAAGGCGTGGTGGAACTGGCGCGCCAGGTGCGCCACGGCGATCCGCTCGATGCGCGCACGCAGATCGGCGCGATCACCACCGAAAAGCAGATGCACGGCATCCTCGATCATGTGGCCCAGGCACGCCGTGATGGCGCCGACGTGGTGATCGGCGGTGCGCGAGCGCCCACGAAAACCGGCATGTTCATCCAGCCCACCGTGGTGCGCCAGGTGTCGCGCGAGATGGCGATCGCCCGCGAGGAGGTGTTCGGCCCGGTGCTTTCGGTGCTCACCTTCGACACGCTCGATGAAGCGATTTCGCTTGCCAACGACACGCTCTACGGCCTCTCGGCCTCGGTGTGGAGCCAGGATATCGACACCTGCATGATGGCCGCGCGCCGCATCCGCGCCGGCACGGTGTGGGTCAACACCTTTCTCGAAGGCCACGCCGAGTTGCCCTTTGGTGGCTATCGGGAAAGCGGCATCGGCCGCGAACTGGGCCGCGCCGCGACCGAGGATTACACCGAAACCAAGACGATTCATCTGCGTCTCGGGGGTCGCACCGATTGGTGGATGCCCCGCGGACGCTAATACTCCGCCCCAGCTTGCAAGCAAGCTCGATCTTTCCGCGGTTCGGAACCGCATCACCCCCCACCGGCACCCCGCAATGGCGAGCCCGGGATTCTGAGAAAACCAGGAGACATGGCATGAAGAAACAACTCACAGCGATCGCACTGGCCAGCTTGTTGGCCGGCCCGGCGTTTGCCCAGCAAAGCGTCGAGGTGCTGCATTGGTGGACGTCCGGCGGCGAAGCGGCAGCCCTCAACGTGCTCAAGGGCAATCTCGAAAAGCAGGGCGTCAAGTGGAACGACATGCCGGTGGCCGGCGGCGGCGGTGAGCAGGCGATGACCGCCGTGCGCGCCCGCGTCACCTCCGGCAACCCGCCCACCGCCGTGCAGATGCTCGGCTTCGACATCCAGGATTGGGGCAAGCAAGGCGTGCTGGCCGACCTGAACGACCTGGCCGCCAAGGAAGGCTGGGACAAGACCGTGCCCGCCGCCCTGCAGCGCTTTTCCAAGTACAACGGCAAGTGGATCGCCGCCCCGGTGAACGTGCACTCCACCAATTGGGTGTGGGCCAGCAAGGAAGTGCTGGATAAAGCCGGCGTGAAGGAGATCCCCAAGGATTGGGACGGCTTCATCGCCGCCGCCACCGCGGTGCAGAAAGCCGGCTTCATCGGCATCGCCCACGGCGGCCAGCCCTGGCAAGACGCCACCATCTTCGACGGTGTGGTGCTCACCACCGGTGGCATCGATTTCTACAAGAAATCGATGATCGATCTGGATCAGAAGGCGCTCACCTCGCCGACGATGGAAAAGGTGTTCCAGCGCATGGGCCAGGTGCGCAAACTGGTCGACAAGGATTTCTCCGGCCGCGACTGGAACGTGGCCGCCGGCATGGTGATCAGCGGCAAGGCCGGCTTCGAGATCATGGGCGACTGGGCCAAGGGCGAATTCATCAACGCCAAGAAGGTGCCGGGCAAGGATTTCCTGTGCTTCCGCATGCCGGGCACACAAGGCATGGTGAGCTTCAACTCCGACCAGTTCGCGATGTTCAAGGTGGGCGGCGATAAGGCCGCGGCGCAGATCAAGCTGGCCACGGCCATCATGGATCCGGGCTTCCAGTCGGCGTTCAACGTCGTCAAGGGCTCGGCGCCGGCGCGAACCGATGTGCCCGACACCGCCTTCGACGATTGCGGCAAGAAGGCCATCAAGGATCTGGCCGAAGCCAACAAGGCTGGCACATTGGTCGGCTCCATGGCCCACGGCCACTCGGTGCCGGCATCGATCAAGAACGCCTTCTACGACGTGATCACCCGCCACTTCAACGGCCAGCTCGACGACAAGAAAGCCGTCGCCGCACTCGCCGCCGCTGCGAAGAACTGAAGCACGGGCCATGGCACAGTGCCCGCGCGCTGTTCCTGGCCGCTCCCGATAGTTACCCATGCCCTGCCGGTGATGCCCTCCAGCGTCACCGGCCTGGCGGAGCCACGTCGATGCGAACCTCCCTGTTACCCAAGCTTCTGCTGAGCCCCAGCATGCTGCTCGTGGTGGTGTGTGTGTACGGCTACATCATGTTCAGCGTGTACCTCTCGTTCACCGCATCCACGCTGATGCCGATGTACGAATGGGCGGGCACCGCCAACTACACGCGCCTGTTCGGGCTGGAGAACTGGGATGTCTCGCTGAACAACCTGTTCGTGTTTGCGTCGGTGTACATCGCCTGCGCGATCACGCTGGGCCTCGGGTTGGCGATCCTGATCGATCAGCAGATCCGGGCAGAAGGCTTCTTCCGCTCGGTGTTTCTTTACCCGATGGCGCTGTCGTTCATCGTCACCGGCACCGCCTGGAAGTGGTTGCTCGATCCCGGCGTGGGGCTCGAGCACACGATGCACAACCTGGGCTGGGACAGCTTTGCCTTCGGCTGGATCAAGGATGGCGACATGGCCATCTACTGCGTCATCATCGCTGCCGTCTGGCAGACCACCGGCTTCGTGATGGCGCTGTTCCTCGCCGGCCTGCGCGGTGTGGATGCCGAAGTGCTCAACGCCGCGCGCATCGATGGCGCCAAGACCTGGCAGATCTACCTGCGCATCATCATCCCGCAGCTCGGGCCGGTGTTCGTGTCGGCCTTCGTGATCCTCGCGCACATGGCGATCAAGTCATACGACCTGGTGATCGCGCTCACCAATGGCGGGCCCGGTCGATCCACCTGGCTGCCATCGGTCTTCATGTACCAGTACACCTTCACCCGCAACGAAATGGCGGTGGGTGCGGCGAGCGCGGTGTTGATGCTCGCGGCCATCACGGTGGTGGTGCTGCCCTATCTGATCAGCGAATTCCGGAAGGTCAAGCATGGCTAAGTCATCCCGCAATGGCCTGGGCGCGAGCCGAATCGCGCTGTATGCGGTGCTGCTGTTCATGGCGCTGATGTTTCTGCTGCCGGTGTATGTGATGGTGGTCAATTCGCTCAAGCCGCTCGACGAGATCCGCGGTGGCGATCTGATGGCGCTGCCGATGCAGTGGACGATCGAGCCCTGGCTCACCGCCTGGAGCACCGCACAGATCGGCGTGCAGGCCACCGGCCTGAAGCCGTATTTCCTCAACTCGTTCCTGCTGGTGATCCCGGCGGTGGCGATCTCCACGCTGATCGGCGCGCTCAATGGCTACATCCTCACGCAGTTCACCTTCCGGGGTGCCAACCTGCTGTTCGCGCTGATGATGTTCTCGGTGTTCATCCCGTTCCAGACGGTGCTGATCCCGATGGCCAAGACGCTGGGCATGCTGGGCATCGCCGGCACGGTGAGTGGGCTGGTGTTCGTGAACGTGGTCTACGGCATCGGCTTCACCACGCTGTTCTTCCGCAACTACTACGCCGCCTTCCCGCACGAGCTGGTGCGCTCGGCGCGCATGGATGGCGCGGGCTTCTTCGGTGTGTTGTGGCGCATCCTGCTGCCCAGCAGCGCGCCGATCATCATCGTCACCGTGATCTGGCAGTTCACCAACATCTGGAACGAGTTTCTGTTCGGTGCGTCGTTCAGCGATTACGACTCCTTCCCGCTCACAGTAGCGCTCAACAACCTGGTGAACAGCTCCACTGGCGTGAAGGAATACAACGTGCACTTTGCCGGCGCGTTCATCGCGGCGATCCCCACGCTGGTGGTCTATCTGGTGTCGGGCAAATATTTCGTGCGCGGCCTGATGGCCGGCTCGGTGAAGGGCTGAGGAATCAACCATGGCAACGCTTGATCTGATCAATATCCAAAAGAGCTTCGGCCCGGTGAAGGTGTTGCACGACATCTCCATCTCGATGGCGGAAGGTGAATTCCTCGTGCTCGTGGGCCCTTCGGGCTGCGGCAAGAGCACGCTGATGAACATCATCGCCGGGCTCGAAGAACCCACCAGCGGCATGCTGCGGCTGCAGGGCCGCGACATCACGCAGGTCGAGCCGGCCGAGCGCAACATCTCGATGGTGTTCCAGTCGTATGCGCTCTACCCGAACATGACGGTGGCCAAGAACATCGAGTTTCCGCTCGAGATGCGCAAGGTGGAAAAGGGCGCGCGCGACGAGCGGGTGAAGAGCGTCGCCAAGCTGCTGCAGATCGAGCACCTGCTCGATCGCAAGCCCAAGCAGCTCTCCGGCGGCCAGCGCCAGCGGGTGGCGATCGGCCGCGCCCTGGCGCGAGAGCCGCAGCTCTATCTGTTCGACGAGCCGTTGTCCAACCTCGATGCCCAGTTGCGGCTGGACATGCGCACCGAGATCAAGAAGCTGCATCAGCGCCTCTCGGCCACCATCGTCTACGTCACCCACGATCAGATCGAGGCGATGACGCTCGCCACCCGCATCGCGGTGATGAAGGGCGGCATCCTGCAGCAGCTCGGCACACCCTACGAGGTGTACAACAAACCCGCCAACACCTTCGTGGCCGGCTTCATGGGCTCGCCGCGCATGAACCTCACCAAGGCCCGCCTGGTGGAGGCCGGTGGCGCGCTGGCGCTCGATATCCAGACAGGCAACGCGCCCAACGTGCGCATCCACTTGCCATCCACGATGCCGGCCGCACTGCGTGCCTACGCCGGCCAGGAGGTGATTGCCGGCATCCGTGCCGAAGCGATCAGCCTGGCGCGTGACGGCATGCCGGCGGGCGAGAGCCAGCGCGCGGTCACGGCGCAGATCGAGGTGATCGAGCCCACCGGCGCCGATACGCTGGTGGTGATGGATCTCGGCGGCTACGAGGTCTCGGCCCGCATCGAGCCGGACGTGCAACTCAAGCCCGGCAGCAGCGAGCGCTTTTTCGTCGATGTCACCAAACTGGTGTGCTTCGACGCGAAGACCGAAACCCTGATCACCTGAGCCATTCATGGCTGCCAAGGATTACGACGTGGTCATCGTCGGCTCGGGTGTGGGCGGCGGCTCGGTGGCGTTGCAGCTCGCCGGCAGCGGCGCGCGGGTGCTGATCCTCGAGCGCGGGCCGGAATTGCCGCGCGAGGCGCAGAACTGGAACGCCGAAAGTGTGTTCTGCGATCTGCGCTACCGCAGCACCGAAACCTGGACCAGCGGTGAGCATCGTTTTCGCCCCGGCCAGTATTACTTCGTCGGCGGCCACACCAAGTTCTACGGCACCGCGATGTTCCGCTTTCGCGAGCGCGATTTTGGCGCGCTCGAACACGAAGATGGCGTGTCGCCCGCATGGCCGATTTCGTACGACGATTTAGAGCCGTGGTACGAGCAGGCTGAAGCGCTGTTCGGCGTGCGCGGTACGGCGGGCATCGATCCCACCGAGCCACGCCGCCACGCGCCGTACCCGCACCCGGCGATTCCGCATGAGCCGGTGATCGCCGCCGTATTCGACAAGCTCAAGGCACAGGGCCTTCGCCCGTATCCGATGCCGGCGGCGGTGGATTACGGCGGTCGCTGCCAGCGCTGCGGCACCTGCGATGCGTTTCCGTGCCGTATCGATGCCAAGGGCGACGCCGAGATGTGCCTGATTCGTCCGGCCCTTCGCCAACCCAATGTGAGCCTGCAGGCCGAAACCAAGGTCGAACGCCTGGTGACCGACGATGCCGGCCGGCGCATCGTGGCGGTCGAGGTGATGCATCGCGGCGAGCGCCAGACGATCCGCGCCGAGTGGTTTGTGCTCAGCGCGGGCGCGATCAATTCATCCATCCTGCTGCAGCGCTCGGCCACGTCGCGCCACCCGAAAGGCCTGGCCAATTCGAGCGATGCGGTGGGCCGCTACTACATGAACCACAACTGCACCGGGATGATGGCGTTGCATCCGTTCAAGACCAACGACACCAAATTCCCCAAGACCTTGTCGGTCAGCGACTTTTACTTCGGCGATCCACAAACAGGTGGCCCGCCCCTAGGCAATCTGCAATTGCTCGGCAAGATCCAGGAGCCGATGTTGCGCGCGGCCCTGCCGGGCCTGCCGACCTTCGCGCGCCGCTGGATGGCCGAGCACAGTGTGGATTGGTATGTGATGAGCGAAGACCTGCCGCACCCCGAGAGCACCGTGCGATCCAACGCCGACGGCAGCATCGATCTGCGCTGGCATCGCACCAACATGGGCGCGCATCGCCAGTGGGTGAGCAAGGCCAGGCAGGTGCTCAAGCGCACCGGCTATCCGGTGGTGGTGAGCAAGCCGTTTGGCATCGAAACGCCATCGCACCAGTGCGGCACGGCGCGCTTCGGCGCCGATCCGGCCACGTCGGCACTCGATCCCGTGTGCAAGGCCTGGGATCACGACAACCTGTATGTGGTGGATGCCAGCTTCTTCCCGTCGTCGGCGGCGCTGAACCCGGCGCTCACGGTGGCGGCGCAGTCCCTGCGCGTGGGCCACCATTTGCGCACGGAGGTGCTGCGGTGAGCCTGCCCGGCCGCCCGAAAGGCGAACAGCGCAGTGCGCAGCACGGAGCTCGCGGTGTGAGTCCCGCCCGACCCTTGGCCGTCGTCACCGGAGCCCGACGTGGCATCGGCGCCGCAATCGCGATCGAGTTGGCGCGGCGCGGCTTCGATCTGGCCCTCACCGATATCGAATCCACCGGCGCCGACGAGGTGCTGGCCGGCATTGCCGCGCAAGGCGCGCAGGGCCTTCTGTTCGAAGCCGATCTGGCCGACGTGGCGGGGCATGCGGCGCTGGTCGAGCGCATCGCCAAAGGCCGTAGCGCGATCGCCTGCCTGGTCAACAACGCCGGCCTGCCCGCGCCGCAGCGCGGTGATTTGCTGGAGGTGACGCCAGAAGCCTTCGACCGCGTGCTTGGCGTGAACCTGCGCGGCACGTTTTTCTTCAGCCAGGCGGTGGCGCGGCAGATGGTGGCGGCGCCTGCGGCCAACGCGCGCTCGATCATCACCGTGTCGTCGGTCAGCAGCGAGGCGGCGTCGATCGAACGCGGTGAATATTGCCTGTCGAAAGCCGCGCTGCCGATGCTCACCCGCTTGTTTGCGCTGCGCCTGGCGCCGCTGGGCATCGGTGTGTTCGAGGTGCGGCCCGGCATCATCAAGACGCCCATGACCGAAGGCGTGTCGGCGCGCTACGACGGCCTCATCGCCGACGGCCTGGTGCCGATGAAGCGCTGGGGTACACCCGAAGACGTGGCACTCGCCGTGGCCACCCTGGCCAGCGGCCAGCTCGCCTTTGCCACCGGCTCGGTGATCCATGCCGACGGTGGGCTTTCGATTGCCAGATTATGAGCACCCCCAGGCCGACGACATACGTCGTCCGCCCCCCGAGGGGGATGAGGAAACTTCGGGCGGCCGGGCGTTTCCTCAAGAGCACGCCGGGCCGCCCCAAGTGCGAATGCTCCCGCTTGGCGGGACAGGCCGAAGGCCGAAGGGTGCACCAATGACGATTTCTTCATACGACTACATCATCACTGGTGGCGGTTCGGCCGGCTGCGTCTTGGCCAATCGGCTCAGTGCAGACCCGAGCGTGCGTGTGCTGCTGCTCGAGGCCGGTGGCTCCGATCGTCACCCGTTTTTCCACATGCCAGCCGGCTTTGCCAAGATGACCAAGGGCATCGGTTCCTGGGGCTGGGAGACGGTGCCGCAGCGGCACATGAAAAACCGGGTGTTCCGCTACACGCAGGCCAAGGTGATCGGTGGCGGCTCGTCGATCAACGCGCAGCTCTACACCCGCGGCGTGCCGGCCGATTACGACGAATGGGTGAGCGAGGAGGGCGCCACCGGATGGGCCTATCGCGATGTGCTGCCGTACTTCAAGCGCGCCGAAAACAACCAGCGCTTTGCCAACGAGTTTCATGGCTACGGCGGGCCGCTGGGTGTGTCCAACCCGATCAGCCCGTTGCCGATCTGCGAGGCCTATTTTCAGGCCGGCCAGGAGCTGGGCATTCCATTCAACCCGGATTTCAACGGCGCGCAACAAGAGGGCCTGGGCTACTACCAGCTCACCCAGTTCCAGGCCAGGCGGTCGTCCACCTCGGTGGCCTACCTGAACCCGATCCGCGATCGCAAGAACCTCACCGTGATGCTGCAGACGCAAGCGTTGCGCATCGTGGTGGAGGGCGGCCGCGCAGTGGGGGTGGAGCTCGTCACCGGCGCCAACCGCACACCGCAAACACGGCGCGCCGAGCGCGAGGTGATCGTCACATCCGGTGCGATGGGTACGCCCAAGCTGCTGATGCAATCGGGCATCGGGCCGGCCGATCATTTGCAGGCGGTGGGCGTGCCGGTGCTGCACGATCTGCCGGGTGTGGGCGGCAACCTGCAGGATCACCTGGATCTGTTCGTGATCAGCGAATGCACCGGCGATCACACTTACGACAAATACGCCAAGCCTCAACATGCTGCTCTGGCCGGTCTGCAATACCTGCTGCTCAAGACCGGGCCGGTGGCTTCGAGCCTGTTCGAAACCGGTGGCTTCTGGTATGCCGAACCTCACGCCGCGGCCGGCGCCAAGGCGCGGTCAGCCGACATTCAATTTCACCTCGGCCTCGGTTCGGGCATCGAGGCGGGGGTGAGCAAGATGCGCAATGCCGGCGTCACGCTCAACACCGCCTACCTGCGACCGCGCTCGCGCGGCACGGTGCGGCTGCAGTCGAGCGATCCGGCCGCCGCGCCGCTGATCGATCCCAACTACTGGGCCGACGCCGAAGACAAACGCCTGTCGATCGAAGGCCTGCGCCTGGCGCGCGAGATCCTGCGCCAGCCGGCGTTGAAGCGCTATGTGCAATCGGAGGTGCTGCCGGGCGATGGGCTGCAGACCGACGAGCAGCTGTTCGACTACGCCTGCGCCAACGCCAAGACCGATCACCATCCGGTGGGTACCTGCCGCATCGGAGCGGCCGACAAGCCGATGAGCGTTGTCACACCCGATCTGAAAGTGATCGGCCTGCCCGGCCTGCGCATCGCCGACGCCTCGGTGATGCCGAGGGTGCCCTCGTGCAACACCAACGCGCCGACGATCATGGTTGCCGAGAAGGCCGCCGACCACATCCTCGGCCGGATCTGAACGCCGCGCCATGACGGAGATGCATCGATGAAGATCCAACTGCCCCAGGCCGACGGCACACTGAAGACGCACGTGCTGAAAGCGCAACCGATCGCGCCGGCGGGCCGCGTCGAGCCCTTCAACCGCACGGTGTATGCCGCGGCGCATGTGGTGATCAACCCGCTGGCCACCACCGATCCCTGGGATGCATCGCCCACCGTGGACTGGGATGCCACGCTGGCCTTTCGCGAGCATCTGTGGCGCCTGGGCTTCCAGATCGCCGAAGCCATGGATACCGCCCAACGCGGCATGGGCGTGGATTGGCCGGTGGCGCGCGAGCTGATCCAGCGCAGCCTGCGTCACGCACGCACCATCCCCGGCGCCGATCTGGCCTGCGGCGTGGGTACCGACCAGCTCGCCGCCACGCCGAACGTCACCCTCGATCAGGTGGAGGCGGCCTATCGCGAGCAGTTCGGCGTGGTCGAGGCCGAAGGGGGGCGGGTGATCCTGATGGCCAGCCGCGCGATGGCTTCGGCCGCGCGCAACGCCGACGATTACCTGGCGCTCTACGGCCGCCTGCTGCGCGACGCCTCGCAGCCGGTGGTGCTGCACTGGCTGGGCGAGATGTTCGATCCGGCGCTGAAGGGCTATTGGGGCAGCGCCGACATCCCCACCGCGCTCGACACGGTCACCACACTGGTGCGCGACAACGCCGCCAAGGTGGAGGGCATCAAGGTGTCGCTGCTCGACGCGCGTTGGGAGATCGAACTGCGCCGCCGCCTGCCGGCGGGCGTGAAGATGTACACCGGCGATGACTTCAACTATGCCGAGTTGATCGCGGGGGATGACGCCGGCTACTCCCACGGCCTGCTCGGCATCTTCGATCCGATCGCGCCGGTGGCTGCGGTGGCGCTGGGTGAGCTGGCACACGGGCGGGTGCAGGCCTTCCGAGACTTGCTCGATCCCACTGTGGCCCTGTCGCGCGAGATCTTCCGTGCGCCCACACGCCACTACAAGGCCGGTGTCGTGTTTCTCGCCTGGCTGAATGGCCACCAGTCGCACTTCTCGATGGCCGGCGGTTTGCAGTCGGCGCGTGGCGCCGCCCACTTCGCGCGCATCTTCGAGCTGGCCGATGCCTGCGGCGTGTTGACTGATCCCGAACTCGCCTGCCGACGCCTGCGCGGCTACCTCTCGGTATCCTGCGGCCTCGATGCCTGAACAGAAAGCAGCTGATGCTCAGACACCTCGTGCTCCTGCGATTCAAGCCCGAAGCGCCCGCCGCCGGCATCGCCGCGATAGAAGCGGCGTTCTGTGCGCTGAAGGGCGCGATCGACACCGTGAAAGCGCTCGAGTGGGGCATCGATGCCAGCCCCGAGGGCTTGTCCAAAGGCTTCACCCACAGCTTTGTGCTGAGCTTCGATGATGAAGCCGGCCGCGATGCGTATCTGCCTCACCCGATTCACCTGGCTTTTGTCGAGCAGCTCAAGCCCTTGCTCGATGACGTGCTGGTGATCGACTACCGTGCCATGGAGACATCATGACCACCACGCTCGACAGCGACATCCACCGCATCGCCGCGCAGGAGCGCCAGCTGGTGCTGCCGCGCTTCGATGCCGCCGCTGCCTGGGCGCTGGGCACGCAGATCAAGGCGATGGCCGAAGCACGCGGCGAAGGCCTGCTGATCGAGATCCGCATCGCGAAGGAGACAGTGTTTTGTTACGCCATGCCCGGCACCGGCCCCTCCAATGCGGATTGGGCGCGTCGCAAGCGCAACACCGTCGAATTGCTGCACCGCAGTTCTTATGGCGTGGGCCTGGGACTGCAGCGCGAAGGCAGTTCGCTGGAGCAGAAGATGGGCTTGCCGGCGCGGGATTACGCCAGCCATGGCGGCGCGTTCCCGCTGGTGGTGGCGGCGGTGGGGTGCATCGGGGTGGTCACCGTTTCCGGCTGGCCGCAGCGCGAAGACCATGCGCTGGTGGTGGCGGCGCTGGCGCCGATGTGCGGCGTGTCAGCCGAAACCCTGGCACTCGACTGACCGCACCGCAGTTAGCATCGGCGGCGGGGGATCGCCGATGAACCTGGCCGATTGCTTTTCGTTGCTCACGACGGACGAGCCGCGCGCACGCGGTCAACTTGTCCAGGCCTTTGCCGAGGCACGCTCGCGCGGCGACGAGGCGACGGCGTTTCAGGCCGCCACCGGCATGCTGCTGGCCATCAACCTGGACTTCGTCGACTTTCGCGGCGTCAGGCAGTGGTGTGAGCGCTTTGCCGCCGGCTGGACGCCCGATGTGGCCGAGCAGGCCTGCATCGAGGCGCGTGCAGGCCGGTCGGGTGGGTTGCGCGTTTGTGCCGCCGCGGTCACCTGGCCCTCGCTGGAGCACACCGTGGTGGGCACGGATGCCCGCTTTCGCGCTGCCGCGGCCAGCCTGGCCGAGGGTCTGCGGGTGCCGAACGAAGCCTCTCCAGAAGAGCTGGTGCTGTTGGCGAAATGCCTGCTCGACTATCACAGCCAGCAGATGGATACCTACGCCAGCGCGCGGCTGATGGCCTTGATCAACGAGCAGATACAGCTGTCGCCGCCTTCCGCGACGACGCAGTCGCGGTGGTGGTTCGTCGCGATGAACTATCACGCCTACTACGGCGAGGCCGAAGCGGCGGCCGAGGCGCGCAAGCGCTTGCAGAGCCTTATCGATGCGAACGATCTGCACGACGTACGCTACTTCATGTTGACGCTCGACATGCACGAGTGGGTCAAGACCGGCCAGATGCAGCGTGCCGAGCGTGGCCATCGCGAGATCGACGCGTTGCTGCCGGGGATGCGTGCCGGCCACGTGCCACACGGCCTGCATGCCCAGGCAACCTACCTCGCTTGCCGCGGTGATCACGCCGCCGCGCTGGCCCGCATCGATCGCCTGCTGGCCATCTGCCATGATCTGGAGGTGCCGGAGCGCGACCAGGGTGTCTATCGGGGGCGTCGCTCCTATGTCTTGTCGGCGCTTCATCGGCATGACGAGGCCATCGCCGAGCTGGATGGCCTGCGTGAATCCCAACTCGGCACACAAGGTGACGTGCTGGCGGTGATCCGGCTGTTCGCCGAATCGGCACGGGAACTGGACGCTGGCGACGGGCACACTCCGCCGAGCCTGCCCGAGGCGCTGGCCGGGGCGCGGCGACTCAGTTTCAACCGTTTCCTGTTCACCATCCCGACACTCGCTGCCCGGCTGTGCCAGGCGGCCCTGGACGGCACCAGCACCACCGCGTTCGGGCGGGCGAATATTTCCGCTACCGGCGCGCTCACCGCAACGACGGGCGGGCTGGCCCAGCTCGGCACCGCCACTGCGGGTGGCAACCTGACCGTCACCGCGGGCAACGGCGCCAGCGATGGCTCGATCGACGTGACCACGGCGCAGGCCGGCGGCGCGCTCGCGCTGACCGCGACCGCCATCGCTCCAATTGGCGATGCGGCGCACGATGGCGACATCCTGATCGGCACCGCCAGCGCTGGAACCACGCTGCTTGTCAGCAACGTGGTCGGCGGGGGCGACAGCGGGAATATCGTCAGCGGCGCGTTGACGGCGGGCGGCGATGCGCGGATCGATGCGGCCAACGACCTGACGCTGACCACGGTGGGCAGCGGTGGCAGCTTGGGCGCGCGCGCGCGGCGCGACGTGGCCACAGGCGCGTTGACCGCGGCCGAGGACATCGGCATTTCCGCGGGGCGCAACGCAGCGCTGGGCGCGCTCGTGGCGGGCGACGACGTCCTCGTCAGCGGGGTCGGGACGGTCACGGTGGCGTCGGCGAGCGCGCAAGGCACCGGGCCGGGCACACGCACGGTCAGCTTCGCCTCGCCGACCGCGATCGCTTTCCCCGCCGAGACCAACCCGGGCGCGGACATCATGATCGCTTCGACCGGTGCGAACGTCATCGCCAGCGGCGCGCTGAGCGCGGCGAGCGATGTGACGGTCACCGCCAGCACCAGCGCGGCGCT
>JANMAS010000043.1:0-5198 GCA_031359975.1 Burkholderiales bacterium | reverse complement strand
CGCATGCCGCGCGAGTTGCCCACCTGCACTACCGTGCCTTCGTACCGCTCCTGCCGTTTCGTTTCGCTCATGAAAACTCCCCTTCCGACGTAATCACATCGGTGATCACGCTATTTTAAGCTTGAGAGCGCCGTGCGGGGGGATGTAGCTCAAACCTGGCTGTCGGCAAACTGGCCAGGCTGGTCCACCAGCGGCGGCACGCGCAAGGGTGCTAGCGGGCGCGGCGTGGCGAGTTGGCGGTCGCATTCGGCGGCGGTTTGGGCCAGGGTTTCGTAGATCAGTTGTTGCAGCGTCACCTGCACACCGAGCTGGATGGCCATCTGGCGCAGCACGCTCACCGCCAGCAGCGAGTGGCCGCCGAGATCGAGGAAGTTGTCGTGGCGGTGCACGCCGGTGCCGCCGAGCGCCTGGCGCCAGATTGTGGCCAGGCGGCGCTCGGTGGGGGATACTGGCGCATCGCCCGGCATGCTCACGCGCAAGGCCGAAGCGCCTTCGGCTTGCGGTGAAGGCAGGCGCAGGCGATCCACCTTGCCATTGGGCAGCCGCGGCAAGGCTGGCAGGCGCATCAGGTGCGCGGGCCACAGCGCCTCGGGCAGGCGGCTGCGCAGGTGCTGGGTGAGCGCCGCATCGGATGGTGCGTCGGCCGGGCTCACCACGATGTAGGCCACCAGGCGGGTATCGCCGGGTTGGTCTTCGCGTGCCACCACCAGGCATTCGCGCACGTTCGGATGGCTGGTCAGGCAGGTTTCGACCTCCCGGTTCGATGCGATGGCCACGCACCTTGATCTGCGCATCGAGGCGGCCCAGATGCGCCAGCCGCGCGTCGTGCCGCCAGCGGCCCAGATCGCCGGTGCGGTACAGGCGCGCGTTCGAGCCGGGGTTGAACGGATCGGGGATGAAACGCTCGGCGGTGAGTGTGGCCAGCCCCAGATAGGCATCGGCCACACCCGCGCCACCGATGCAGATTTCGCCGGCCACGCCGATCGGGCAGGGCTGCAGCGCGTGATCGAGGATCCACACCGTGGTGTTGGCGATCGGTGTGCCGATGCTGATGGGCTCGCGCGGCTGCGTGATGCGTTCGGCGGTAGACCACACGGTCGTTTCGGTGGGGCCGTAGAGGTTCCACAGGGCGCCGCAGCGGGTGAGCAGGGTATCGGCCAGATCCGCTGCCAGAGCCTCGCCGCCCACCATGGCCTTGAACCTGGATGAGCCCTTCCAACCCGATTCGATCAGCATGCGCCAAGTGGAGGGCGTGGCCTGCATCGCGGTGGCGGCGCTGGATTCGATGAGCCAGCGCAGGGCGTTGGCATCGCGTGCCTGCTCGCGCGTGGCCAGCACGATCTCGGCGCCGGTGCACAGCGGCAGCAGCAGTTCGAGCACGGCGATATCGAAGCTCAGCGTGGTGACGGCCACCAGCCTGTCGGTCGCTGCCAAGCCCGGCCGCTCCTGCATGCCGCGCAGAAAGTTCACCACCGCGCCATGCGGCACCACCACGCCCTTGGGCTGGCCGGTGGAGCCGGAGGTGTAGATCACATAGGCGGTGTTGGCGGCGTCGTCGTCGCGCGCGGAGTCGTCGACCAGCGGCGCGTCGTCATGGCCGATCATCTCGTCGCGCGCGGTGGCCAGCGAGAGCACCGGGCCGTTCCACCATGGCGCCGGTTCACCCACCAGCAAGGCCAGGCCGGCATCGCCAGCCATGAACGCGAGGCGCTCGGCGGGATAAGCCGGATCGAGCGGCACATACGCTGCGCCGGCCTTCCAGATGGCCAGCATCGCCACCAGCATGTCCGGTTCACGAGCGGCTGACAAGCCCACCCGATCGCCGCGTGCGACGCCCTTGGCGCGCAGCAGGCGGGCCAGGCGGTTGGCGCGCGCATCGAGCTCGCCGTGGCGCAAGCGCTGGGCGACTTGCGGCCCACCGCCGCTCAAGGCCCATGCGTTGGCGTGCGCCGCCGCGGTATGACTGATGAGTTGATCCACGCGCATGTCTGGCGTGCGCGGACGTTCGCTGGCCTGGTTCCAGCTGGCGATCAGCGCCTGCTCGGCGGGGCTCACGAGCTGGTAGTGCCCGATCTCGCGCAGCGGATCGGCCAGCACCTGATCGACGAGGCCGAGAAAGTTGGCCAGCAGCCGCTGCGCCGTGGCGCGCTCGAACACATCGCTGGCGTATTCGAGATGCACCTGGCCGAACATCTCGGTATCCACCGTGAGCGAGAGATCGAACTGCGACGCGCCGCGATCGAAGGCAAACGCGTCGAGCGTGAGATCGCCGATGTGGCGCGGGCCGAGTGGGGCGTTGACGACATTGAACAGCACCTGCACCAGCGGCGCGTGGTGAGCGTGGCGGCGCGGCGCGAGCGTTTCCACCAGGCGCTCGAAGGGCACATCCTGGTTGGCATACGCGGCGAGTGCGGTTTCGCGCACACGCGCCAGCAGTTCGGCAAAACGCGGTTGGCCGGAGCAATCGGTGCGCATCACCAGCGTATTCACCAGCGTGCCCACAAGGTGCTCGGATTCGAGCCGGTGGCGATTGGCGATCGGCGCGCCCACCGCCACATCGGCGCAGCCGCTGTAACGCGCGAGCAGCAGCTGAAAACACGCCAGCAGCGTCATGAACGGTGTGACGGCGTGCGCCGCCGAGAAGCAGCGCAAGCGCGCTATCAGGGCGGGCGCCATCGGCAGCACCAGGGTGCCGCCTTCACCGCTGGGCAGGCCGTGGCGGGGTTTGTCGACCGGCAGCGCCAGCGGCTGCAGGCCCTGCAGATGCTCGCGCCAGAACTGCAGCTGCGGTGCCAGGGCCGCTTCGTGGGCCGGCTCCTGCTGCCACGCCGCGTAATCGGCATAGCTGATGGGCATCGCCGGCCACTGCGGTGCGTGGCCCGCCGCCAGCGCGGTGTAGGCCTGGCCAAACTCGCGCAGCAAAATGCCGCCCGACCATTGATCGCTGATCGCGTGATGCATCAGCCACATCAGCACATGGTCTTGCGGGCCCAGGCGGATGAGCGAGATGCGGCTGGCGTGGCCGGTGGCGAGATCGAACACATGGCGCGACAAGCTGCCGAGCAAACCTGCGGCCTCGGCCTCGCGCGCAGGGGCCGGCGTGGCCTGGAGATCGTGGAAGCCCGGCGCGGCATCGGCAGCCTTGCCGATGCGTTGCACCAGCTCGCCATCTTCCATCACCAGCCGTGTGCCAAACGCTTCGTGCCGCTGCATCACCAGGTGCATCGCTTCAGCCAGGCGCTGCCGATCGAGCGGCCCGCGCAGGCGCAGCACGAAGGGCACGTTGTAGGCCGTGGTGCGAGGCTGCAGCTGTTGCACCAGCCACATGCGGCGCTGCGAGTGCGATGCCGGCAAGGCACGATCACGCGGCTGTCGGCGAATCGGGGGCTGCGCCGGGTGCCGGGCGTCGGCACTGTCGTCGTGCGCACCACGATGCCGCACCGCCAGCGCCATCGCACCCAGTTGCGGGTGCGCGAAGATCTCGCGCAAGGGCAGCTCCACACCCAGGCGCACACGGATGCGCGAGGCCAGCCGGGTGGCATCGAGCGAGTGGCCGCCGAGGTGGAAGAAGTGATCGTCGGCGCGCACCGGCTCGGCCGGCAGCACCTCGCCCCACAAGCGCGCGAGTGCTGCTTCCAGCGGGTCCAAAGGCCGCTCGACGATGGCGGTGCCGGCCAGGGGATCGGCCCGCGTCGGCTGCGGTGCCGGCAGGGCCAGGCGATCGAGCTTGCCGCTGCTCGTCAAGGGCAGCTGATCGAGCCAGTGCCAGCTGGTGGGTAGCATCGCATCGGGCAGGCCTTGCGCGAGGGTTTCTCGCAGCTGCGCAAAGGATTGGCGCTCGTCCACCGCCACCAGATACGCCGCCAGCCGCTGCTCGCCTGCGCCATCGGCCCATCCGATCACCGCCGCGTCTCGCACGCCGGGCAAGGCCTTCAGACGCGCCTCGATCTCGCCCGGCTCCACCCGGTGGCCGCGAATCTTGAGCTGCCGATCAACGCGCCCGAGGTAGGCGATCTGGCCGTCGGCTTGCCAGCAGCCGATATCGCCGGTGCGATACAGCCGATCGCCGGGCACGCCGCTGAACACGTCGGGCACAAAGCGCTGGGCCGAGAGCTCCGGGCTGCCGTGATAGCCCAGCCCCACGGCCGCACCGCCGATGACGATCTCGCCAGGCACACCGATGGGCACCGGCCGCATGGCATCGTCGAGCAGATGCATACGCACGCCGGTAATCGGCTGGCCGATGGGCGGTGCCCACCGCGGCGGCCAATCGCTCGGCGCGCCGGGCAGCGTGAAGGCGGACACCACATGCGTTTCGCTCGGGCCGTAATGGTTGTGCAGGCGGCAGCCGGGCAGCGCGGCGAACAGCGCCGCGATCTCGGGCGTGATCCGCAAGGCCTCACCCGCCACGATCACCTGGCGCAAGGTGTGGGCCGGCGCACCCGCGTGCGCATACGCCTCGGCCACCCGAGCCAGCGCCACCGTGGGCAGATACAGCCGCTCGATGCGCTGCGCATCCAGCAAGCGCAGCAGCGCCACCGGATCGCGCCGCGCCTCATCCGGCACCACCACCAGGCAGCCGCCGAAACACAGCGTGCCAAACACCTCCTGCAGCGCCACATCGAAGCCGAGCGCCGCCGTGTGGGCGGTGCGTGCGGCGGGGGTGCCTTGTGCCGAGGCTGTGCGCTCCCACCGCACCAGATTCAACAGCGCGCGATGCGGCACCAGCACGCCCTTGGGCGCGCCGGTGGAGCCCGAGGTGTAGACGAGGTAGGCGGCATCGCCAGCGCTCGCGGCCACCGGCTCGGCTTGCGCATCATCCTGCGCGGCGTCAATCAGCAACATCGGTGTGCCGGCTGGCAGCCAGCGCTGCACATCGCCGCGCCAGTTGGCCAGCGTGATCACCGCAGCCACGCTGGCATCGGCGATCAAGGTGGCCAGGCGTTCGTCGGGCAAGGCGGGATCGAGCGGCACACACGCCGCGCCCGCGGCCAGGGTGCCCACCACCGCGATCACCTGCGCCGCGCTGCGCGGCAGGCACACCACCACCCGCCCGCCCGGCTGCACGCCGCGCGCGGCCAGCCGCCGCGCGATGCGGGTTGCCTCAAACGCCAACAGCGCATAGCGGATCTCCCCCGCACCATCGATCAGCGCCAAGGCAACGGGGTGCCGCCTGGCCTGCGCCCGTACCAGCGCGT
>JANMAS010000035.1:0-4122 GCA_031359975.1 Burkholderiales bacterium | reverse complement strand
GGCGACGTGCGAGACCGACCGATCACCGTAAGCACGCGGCGCGTCTGGTCGCCCTTTTGAACCCCGCCTTCGGAAAGACGACCATGAGCAACGTTGACCTTGTTGCGCCCGCCCTGCAAGTCAGCCAGTGGCTGAACACACCCGAGCCGATCAGCCTGGCCGGCCTGCGTGGCCGCGTGGTGGTGCTGCATGCGTTCCAGATGCTGTGCCCGGGGTGCGTATCGCACGGCATTCCGCAGGCGATCCGTATCCACGCGCTTTTTCCCGCCAGCGATGTTGCGGTGATCGGCCTGCACACCGTGTTCGAACACCACGACGTGATGGGCCCGGCGGCACTGGACGTGTTTCTGCACGAGTACCGGATTCCTTTCCCGGTCGGAATCGACCAAGCCGCCGCCGCCGGGCCGGTGCCACGGACGATGAGCGCCTATTCACTTCAAGGCACGCCCAGCGTCGTCGTGCTCGACCGGCAGGGCCGGATGCGGCTGAGTCACTTCGGGCCGCTCGAAGACCTGCAACTGGGGTCGGTGATCGGCCAGTTGCTCGCCGAGTCGTTCGGCTAAGGCTCGGTGCCGGCGGCCAGCGCTTCGGCCGCGTCGTCGGCGAGCGAGCGCCCCTGCTGCACGAGCCTTGCTGCCAGCTCGGGCCCCAACGCCGCGCACACGGCCGCCAGCATGCGCTCGAGGCCGGCCTGTTCTTCGGGCTCGAAGGTCATGCCGCGGGATTCGTAGCCCTGGTGCGCGTAGCCCAGCAGCCGTGCTGCCGCTTGAAACCGCTGCTCGGCCGTCACGAGCCCGCACAGCAGCGGTGCCAGCGTCGGGGTGGCGAAGCGCCGGCCGGCGGCGAAAAGACGCGGCAGCAGGGCCCGTGCCTCGGCCAGCCGCTCGAGTGCCAGCAGCGCATCGAACAGCGCGCTGAGCACCCAGGGCAGGTTGCCGTTGCGGCCGCTGCCATCGGCATCGACACGCGCCAGCAAGGTCTGGCCGCGCTGCGCGGCCTCGGCATGGCGGCCCAGGTTGACCAGCGTGCTGACGATGCCGGACTCGGCGGCGTCCACCGCGTCCTGGTCACCGAGTTGCTGCGCCAGCGCGACTTCGGCTTCACGCCCGGCCAGCACGGCAACGTGGTCGCCGCGGATCACGGCGGCGCGGGCCAGGGCCCCCAGCACACTGAGACGTTCGCGCGGCGGCAGATCCGGGATCGCCGCGGCCTGGGCCTGCAATTCGGCGCACGCTTCGGCAAGTTCGGCGTCTGCCACCGCGATGCTGCGCACCCACGTCAAGGTGGCGCGCAGCGACTGCCGCGGCTGCCGCAGGGGCCGCCACAGCGCCACCGCGCGCCGCCCGGCGACACGCGCGTTCGTGTCGCGGCGGATCGCGCCGATGCGTGTGCGATCGGTCCACCAGGTCGCCTGCACGTCCTGCGGCAAGGCCAGGCCGGCGGGTTGGTCCATCAAGGGCTCCAGCGCCAGCAGCCAGTTGCCCGACTCGTGGCGCCAGACGGTGAAGGTGGTGACGCCGGTGACGCGCACGCTCAACTGCGCGGCCACGCCGAGATCGTGATCGCGCGCCCAGGCGATGGCATCGCGCGCGTTCTCCATCTCGGCCAGGCACAGCGCCATCGTGGCGGCGTTGCCCGACGTGTGGCGCGCAAAGAGGGCCAGCACCGCGACGGCGTGGCGCTGGCGAACGGTGGCTTGTTCGCCTTCGGGATCGGTTGCGGGGTTGGCCGATTCCGCGAGCTGCTCCAGCGCGTAAGCGCGCATCGTTTCGAGCAGACGATAACGGGGCGGATCGTCGCTGCTCACAACCACCAGCGAGCGGTCGGCCAGCGTCGCCAGGCCTTCGATCACATCCCAGCGCGCGTGGGTGTCGTCGGTCATCAGGGCCACGGCGAGTTCGAGCGTGAAACCGTCGGCGAACACCCCGAGCGCGCGGAACAGCCGCTGCTCGGTAGGCCCCAGCAGCCGGTAGCTCCAGTCGAGCGCGTTGTGCAGCGTGCGGTGGCGTGTGGCCGCGTCGCGGTGGCCGCGGGTGAGCAGCGCGAAGCGCTGTGCCAGCGCGTCGTGCACGCCTTGCAGGCCGAGCAGCGGCACCCGCGCGGCCGCCATCTCGAGCGCGAGCGGCAGGCCGTCGAGCTGTGCGCACACCGCGCGCAGCAAGGGCAGCACCGCGGGTGTGGCCTCGAAGCGGTGATCGGCAGCCACGATGCGTTCGACCAGCAGTGCCAGTGCGCCCTGCGCCGCCCCGACGCCCAGGTTGGCCTCGGGCCCGGGCAAGACCAGCGGTTCGAGCCGCAACACCCGTTCGCCGGCCACCGCGAGCGGCGCCTGGCTCGTGACCAGCAACTGCACATCGGCCAGCGGGCGCAGCAGCGCGGCCAGCTCGGCGCAGGGCTGGATCAGGTGTTCGGCGTTGTCCAGCACCAGCAGCAGCACCTCGCCGCGCAACGCCGCCACCAGCTGCGCCGGCGCCTCATCGTCGCCGCCGGTCAGATGCAGGCCCAGTGCACGCGCCAGCGCACCGGCCATCTGGCTGCCGTGCGCCAGGGCGGCGAGATCGACCCACACGACGCGGCCGCACCAGCGCCCTGCCGCGGCGCGCGCCAGGCTGGTCTTGCCGACCCCCGACGTGCCGACCAGCGTGACGCAGCCGCCGCCTTGGCGCAGCAGGTCCTCGAGACGGGCAAGATCGTGATCGCGCCCGATCAGCCGATGGGCTGCGGCGCGCGGCGGCGCGGGCGTGGCCGACGAAACAGCGGCCACCAACGCGGGCACCGGTGTGGATGCCGCTGCGGGTGCCACTGCGGATGCCGATGCGGGCGTGGACGCCGATGCGGCGGCGGCGCTGCCCACCGCCGCCGTGAAACGGTAGCCGCGCCCCGGCACCGTGGCGATCACCTCGCCGCCGAGCAGCTTGCGCAGGTTGCTGATCTGCATCTGCAGATTGGCCTCTTCCACCACCAGGCCGGGCCACACGCGGTCGAGCAGCTCGTTCTTGGTGAGCAGGTGATCGGGCCGCGCGGCCAGCACGATCAGCAGGTCGAGCGCACGCCGGCCCAGCGCCGCGGGCTGGCCGTCGACGAGCAGGCGACGCTCGGCCGGCTGCAGCTCGAAGCGCTGCGACGGGCCGAAGCGCAGCGGTGCGAAGGTGGGCAGCGCGAGCTCGGTGTTCGGCAAGGCGGTGATCTCCTGGCGCGTGCGGCTGCAAGGCCTTGCGGACCCTGCACTCGGACGGAAGCTTACCCCTGCCGGTTTTGGCGATGCGGTTTTGGTGATGTTCCAGGCGCGTTTGAGGAGGAAGACTGGGCCTCCGCGCCACATGTATCCTCCGCCTGTCTACTCAAGAGGATCGACATGGCACTGACAAAGAAGAAGCGCGTAGGCAAGAGAACCATCTCTGCCAAACAAGTCCGAAAGACGGCAAGCGGCAGAAAGCGCCACAAGTCCGACGGCACCCAGCCCCCGAAAACGGTGACTCCAACGACGACGCCAGCGTCGTCCTGACCATTCAGGCCGGCGGCGCGGTTTCGCGGCGTTCCATCGGCCTGCGCTGGCTTCACGGGACGATACGCAGCACGCTGCCGTCGCCGGGCGAGGCGCTCAAGGTGAGATTGGACGCATAGAGCGCGCCGTCGGGGCCGTTCACCAGCCCGTTGGGCAGGCTGGCGAATTGGGTCGCCAGCACCTTGCGCTCGCCCGTTGCCGGGTCGAACACCACCAGGTTCGCGTTGTCCGGCGTCCACGCCTGGTCGCGCGGAAAGATCTCGACGGCGTACAGCCGGCCGCGCTGCCATGCCAGGCCCACGATCGGATGCAGCGATCCGAATGGCAGCGTGTAGCCGGCAAAGTTGGCGCCGAACACCGCCAACTCGGCCGGCCCTCCGTCCTCGCCGAAGGTGCCGACTTGGAACTGATCGCCGTCCTGGGCCATCACGATCGGGTTGTGCTCTGCGTTGTCGATCGACATGTCGTAGACCTTCTGGATCGAGCCGGTCGCCGGGTCGACCTTCAACAGCAGCCCGCGGTTCGTCTCCACCACGTACAGGAAGTTGCCGACCGCGATCATCGAATGGAACACGCCACCGGGTTCCAGGTCGGTGGTCGCCGGGTTGGTGTCCTTG
>JANMAS010000029.1:0-7392 GCA_031359975.1 Burkholderiales bacterium | reverse complement strand
GCTTCCGTGGGCGCTGCCGCTCGCGTTCGTCGGTTTGATCTTCGCGTGGTTCTTCCACACCGAGTACGGCGTCGTCAACGACGTCGCGCGCCGCCTCGGCGGCCCGAGCCAGACCATGTGGCTGCTGACACCCAGCTATGCGTTCGCGGCGATCTGCTTCGCGATCATCTGGAAGACCTCGTCGTTCATGGCGCTGATCCTGCTCGCCGGCCTGCAGATGATCCCGCGCACCTTGTACGAGGCCGCCGAGGTCGACGGCGCGAGCCGCTGGCAGCAGTTTTGCCAGATCACGATCCCGATGCTGATGCCGTCGATCGTCGTCGCGCTGATCTTCCGCACCATCACCGCGCTGCAGACCTTCGACATCCCGGTGACGATGACCAAGGGCGGCCCCGGCAACGCGACGCAGACGCTCGCGATGCTGATCCATGCGACCACGATCGAATACCTGGACGTCGGCTACGGCTCGACGCTGGCGGTCTTCATGTTCGCGCTCTCGCTGTGCGTGACCGCCGTGTACCTGCGGCGCATCGGGCGCGAATGATGGCCACGCACACCCTCGACACCCCGGCCGACAAGAGCCTCTTCGCCTCGCCGTTCGAAGGCCGCAGCCTGCGCTTCATCGCCGCGGCGATGGTGGTCTTCAACGGCTTCTTCCCGGCGCTGTGGATCCTGCTGACCTCGCTGAAGGGCGAGGCCGAACTCGTCAGCAAGCCCATCACCTACTGGCCGGCAAACGCCACGCTGCAGAACTACGTGCAGGCCTTCACCGACCAGCCGCTGCTGCGCTACCTCGGCAACAGCTTCTGGGTTGCGTTGCTCGCGACCATCAGCTCGCTCGTCGTCTCGGCGCTCGCAGCGTACGCAATCGCGCGCTTGAACCTGCGGCACCGGCAGCTGATCCTGACGGCGATCGTCGCCTCCAGCATGTTCCCGCTGGTCACGCTGCTGGTACCGATCTTCGAGACGATGCGCTCGTTCGGCCTGCTCAACACCTATGTCGCGCTGGTGCTGCCGTACACGGTGCTGAACCTGCCGGTGTGCACGCTGGTGCTGGTGAGTTTTTTCCAGAGCATCCCGAAGGATCTGGAAAACGCGGCGATGGTGGATGGTTGCACCCGCCTGGGCGCGCTGTGGCGGGTGGTGGTGCCCCTGGCGGCACCCGGTGTGTTCACGGCCGGCATCCTGGCGTTTGTCAACGCGTGGGACGAATTCCTGCTCGCGCTGAGCCTGAACTCAAGCGCCACGATGCGCACCCTGCCGGTGGGCATCTCGCTGTACCAGGGCGAGTTCACCTTTCCGTGGCCGATCATCTCGGCCGCGTTGATCGTGGCGATCGTGCCGATTGCGGTGCTGATCGCGTTTTTCCAGGAGCGTGTCGTCGGCGGCCTCACTCAAGGCGGCCTGAAGGGCTGACACGCCGCACATTCCAAACAGGGCGCACACGGCGATTGATTCCCATGAGCAAGCGAATTCGGTACGGCATCATCGGCTGCGGCAGCATGGGCCGCGAACACATCGAGAACATCCAGGCGCTCAGCGGCACGGTGGTCACCGCGCTGGCCGATCCGGATTCCGGCAGCCGCGACGCGGCGCTCGCGTTGCTCGACGGCGCTGCGCAAGCACCCCGCGTTTTCGACCATGCACAGGGCCTGCTCGACAGCGGCCTGTGCGATGCGATCGTCATCGCCACGCCCAACCACACGCATGCCGAGGTGGTGCGTCCGGCTTTGCTCACCGATGCGCATCTGCTTGTCGAAAAGCCGCTGTGCACCACGGTCGAGGATTGCGCCGATCTCGTGCAACGCGCCAAGGGCCGCCAACCCATCGTCTGGGTGGCGCAGGAGTATCGCTACATGCCGCCGGTGGCGGAAATGATCCGCATGGCCCACGACGGTGCCGTCGGCCGCATCCATCAGGTGTCGATGCGTGAGCACCGCGAGCCGTTCTATTCGAAGGTGGGCGACTGGAACCGCTTCACCGCCAACACGGGCGGCACGCTGGTCGAAAAGTGTTGCCACTATTTCAACTTGATGGATCTGGTGCTGCGTGAGCGTCCGTCGCGCGTGTTCGCCTCCGGCGGCCAGCGGGTGAATCACCTCGACGAGCGCTACGACGGCCAGCGCCCCGACATGCTCGACAGCGCTTTCGTGGTGGTCGAGTTTCCCAGCGGCGCGCGTGGGCTGCTCGATCTGTGCATGTTCGCCGAGAACTCGGTCGACAACGAACAGATCATCGTCGTCGGTGATGAAGGCAAGCTGGAATCGCTGCTGCCTTCGCTCACCTTGCGCCATGGCCGACGCGAGGATTGGGGCCGGCGCGCGAATTGGGGCGATCCGTCGGGCACCGGGCGCGGCGTGTCGGTGCGGCGTGTCTGGGATACGCGAATCCGCTACGCCGGGCAGCACTTTGGCGCCTCGTACATCGAGCACCAGAAATTCCTCGAGGCGGTTCGCCACGGCACGCCGCCGGAGGTGACTCTGGAAGACGGCCTGCGCAGCGTGGCGGTGGGCATCGCGGCGCATCGCAGCATCGACGCCGGCCGCGTGGTGAGCATGGACGAGGTGCTGCCGCAGGGGTGGTGATCCGGAGCGCTTACGATGTATGCGCTGTGCCCGTTCCCACCGTTGCCACCTTGCCCGAGAGCCTCATGACCGAATCGACCCTTGCACAATCCGCCGCCCGTGAAGGCACCTTCGAGCTGCACGCCGGGGCCATGCGCCTGGCCTTGCGGGCCGATCTGGGCGGCTGCATCGCCGGTCTGTGGCACCACGATGTGCCGGTGATGCGCAGCACCGAGCCGCGCCTGCTGGATTCGGTGCGGCTGGCGGGTTGCTTTCCGATGGTGCCGTATCAGAATCGGCTCGGCTACCGGCGCTTCCGCTGGCACGGCAAGGACTACACCACCGAGCCCAACTTCGGCGCCAGCCCGCACTCGCTGCATGGCCTGGGCTGGCAGCGCCCCTGGGAGCTGCAATCGCACAGCGCCTTCGAAGCGGTGCTGCGCCTCGAACATCACGCCGACGCGCACTGGCCTTTCGATTTCGAGGCCATCCAGCACTTCTCGCTCACGCAGCAGGCGCTGAAGGCGCAGATGGTGTTGACCAACACCGGTTCGATATCCCAGCCCGCCGGCATCGGCTGGCATCCGTATTTTCCCAAGCGCCAGCGCAGCCGCCTGCACATCGAGCTCAGCGATCGCTGGGAGTCCGACGCCAACGAGCTGCCCACGCGCAAGGTGGCGCAGCCGGGCATCGACAACGACGTGGCCTACCTGGCCTTCGACAACTGCTTCGAGGGCTGGAAGGGCCCGGCGCGCATCCGCGATGAGCGCTTCTCGCTGCAGCTGTCGTCGTCGCTGCCGTATCTCGTCGTCTACACGCCGCCCGAGCACGATTTTTTCTGCGTCGAGCCGGCCAGCCATGTGAGCAATGCGATTCACATGGCCGATCCGGCAGCCCATGGCCTGCGCAGCCTCGAACCCGGCGAGGCGATGGAGGCCAGCATGACGCTGGCGGTGAGCGTGCTGTGAGCCTGCCCGGCCGCCCGAAAGGCGAACGGCGCAGTGCGAAGCACGGAGCTTGCCTTATGGGCCCGCCGGGCCGGCCCATGGGTGAACAGCGCCGTGCGGCGCACGGAGGTTGCCGATGACCACCCACCTGCCATCAATCGAGCCTTTGCCGGTGGCGGCCAGCCTTCTTGGCGAATCGCCGATGTGGCATCCGGTGGAGCAGGTGCTTTACTGGTGCGATATCCCCGGCCACCAGCTCAATCGTTTTGATCCCCGCACCGCCGGCCACCGCCAATGGGCGTTCGACACCGATGTGTCGTGCTGCGCGCCCTTGCTTGACGGCGGCTTGCTGCTGGCGATGCGCGATGGGCTGTGGCGATTCGATCCCGCCAGCGGGCAGCGGCAGGCGCTGGCCGCGCCGCCCTACGACACCGCCAAGGAGCGCTTCAACGACGGCAAGGGCGATCCGCTGGGCCGCTTCTGGGCCGGCACCATCTACGAGCCGCGCGAGCCGGCGCTCGCCGCGCTGTACCGCTACGGCGGCGGCGGCGGCGCTGTGGAGCGCATGGCCGACGGCGTCACCGTGAGCAATGGCCTCGCCTGGAGCCCGGATGGCGCCACGATGTACTGGAGCGATACCAAGGCGCATGCGATCTACGCCTTCGACTTCGATCCCGCGCAAGGCAACCTGGCGGGCCAGCGGGTGTTTGCGCGTTTCGAGCCCAAGCAGGCGGGCCAGCCGCTGGAGGCTTACGGCGGCCGTCCGGACGGTGCGGCGGTGGACACCGAAGGCTGTTATTGGTCGGCGATGTTCGAGGGCGGGCGCGTGGTGAGGTTGTCACCTGAGGGCCGGATGCTTTCGGAAGTGCGCCTGCCGGTGCGTTGCCCCACGATGCCGTGTTTTGGCGGCGCCGACCTGAAAACGCTCTACATCACGACCGCCCGCGAAAACCGGCCAGCGCAAGAGCTGGCGGAGCAGCCGTGGGCTGGCCGGGTATTGACGCTGCGGGTGGATGTGCCCGGCCTGCCGGCCAACATGGTTCAACTGCGGCCGGCAAACTGACGTCGACGAAATCATGCAAACCGCCATCTACCCCTCGTTGCGCGATCGCCATGTGTTCATCTCCGGCGGCAGCTCCGGCATCGGCGCCGAGCTGGTGCGGGCGTTCGCGCTGCAGGGCGCCCGTGTGGCCTTTTGCGGCACCCGGCCCGATGGCGGCCGCGAGCTGGTCGAAGAGATCGTCGCCGCCGGCCATGCCGCGCCGCACTACGCCGCCTGCGACGTGCGCGATACCGCCGCCTACCAGGCGCTGTTGCGCGAGGTGATCGCGCAGCAGGGCGCGGTGCATGTGCTCGTCAACAACGCCGGCCGCGACGACCGCCACGCGATGGAGGATGTCACCCCCGAGATGTGGGATGACCGCCTGGCACTGAACCTCAAGCACTACTTCTTTGCCATCCAGGCGGTGGCCCCGGCGATGGCCGATGCCGGCGGCGGCAGCGTCGTCAACATGGGTTCGGTGAGCTGGATGCGTGGCCGGCCCAATCTGGTGGGCTACACCACCGCCAAGGCCGGCATCCTCGGCCTCACCCGCACCCTGGCGCGCGAGCTCGGGCCGCGCGGCATCCGCGTCAACGCCATCGTGCCCGGCGCCATCGTCACCGAGCGCCAGTCCAGCTTGCACCGCGACGCATCGGCCGATCAGGCGTTTCTCGATGCGCAGTGCCTGAAGGTGCGGCTCGACGCCGGCCATGTCGCGCGCGCCACGCTCTTCATGGCCGCGGATGATTCCAATGGCATGACGGGCCAGCATGTGTTGGTGGATGCCGGGATCGCGCAGCAATCGGTGATCTCGTGAACGCGCCTTGGTCGGCGCCGGGGCGGCAAGCTTTCAGGCCTGACAAAAAAGATCGCGTGTAAGCGGATGCCAGAGGCGCCGACGAACTTGCACGCCGATCGCAGGTGCCCCACAGGCCGAGCCGATCGACGCATGCCGAAGGCGGTCGCCCGCGGCGTCGGATCGATTCACCCAATACCAGGAGCATCCCATGAGCCTTCGCAACACAACCCGGGCCGCACTCGTCGCGCTGTCGCTGTCCTCCATTGCCTCGTTCGCTTTTGCCGAGAACTGGGACATCTATTCGCGGCTGTTCGAGATGCAGGCGATGGACAAGAACAAGGACGCCATGGTGGGCAAGAAGGAGTTCATGGACATGATCAGCAAGGCCTGGGACATGAAGGCCCAGGAGATGAATGTCAAGTCCGACAAGCTCAGCGCGGATCACATCAAGGAGCTGGAAAAGACGCTTGGCCGCGTGCTGAGTTCGCATGCCGGAAGCTGACATCCGCAACCGACGCCGGCATGGCCTGCCCGCCATGCCGGCGTCGGTGCGTCCGCGCGGGACACCGGCCCCGCGCATCACTTGATGTGCTCGGCGCGCGGCGGGGCGCTGCAGCTTTCCCCCTATAATCGATCGGCTTTGCTGAAGCGTTTCTGAATCGAGCCTGATTTGTCAGGCTGATCTGGCCACCGTTGATCTTTCACACCAACCGCCATGTCTGATCGGCCAATCCAATCGGGCATGTGGAAGGATGAAAGCGACGAGCTGGATCGGGAGCCGAGGCGCCTGACCCACGAGGAGGCGCGAGCGCTCGCTGCGAAAGACCCATCGGTCTCTCCCTGGCGAGTCATCGGTGTTCAGGCCGCACTTGGCGTGGCTCTTGCCGTGTTGGCATGGGCTTTTTTCGAAGACAGGATTGTGGCCTGGTCGGCGCTCTACGGCGCGGCGACCGTGGTGTTGCCAGGCGCCTTGATGGCGCGCGGCATGACCAGCAGGCTCAGCAGCGTTTCGCCTTTGGCGAGCGCAGCGAGTTTCATGTTCTGGGAAATGTTGAAATTGGGTGTTTCGGTAGCGATGCTCGTGCTCGCGCCGACCATCGTGCCTGGGGTGAACTGGCCAGCGTTGCTGGTGGCTCTTTTCCTGGGCGTCAAGGTGTACTGGGTTGCGCTGCTGTGGCGCGGCCGGATCAAAACGACGAGTCGACGGGGTTGAAGACGCTATGGCAGCCGAAGGTCACGGAAACGAAGCGCCCACCGCCGGTGAATACATCATTCACCACCTGCAGCATCTGCAGAACGAAAAGCAGACATCGGTCGTCGACTTCACGATCTTCAATCTCGATTCGATCTTCTATGCGGTGGTGATCGGCGCCGTCGCTTGCTGGCTGTTGTGGAACGCCGCGCGCAAGGCCACTTCGGGCGCACCGGGGCGGTTCCAGGCGGCGGTGGAGATCCTGGTCGAGATGGTCGACAACCAGGCCAAGGGCATTGTGCACAGTGCCACCAGCCGCAAGCTTGTGGCGCCATTGGCGCTCACGGTATTCATCTGGATCTTCCTGATGAATGCGATGGACCTGTTGCCGGTCGACTTTCTCCCCTTCATCGGCGAACACGCGCTCGGGCTCGAGCACCTGCGGGTGGTGCCCACGGCCGATCTGTCGGTGACGATGGGGATGTCGCTCTCGGTGCTGCTGATCTGCCTGTTCTACAACATCAAGATCAAGGGCGCGGGGGGCTGGCTGCATGAGCTGCTGTCGGCGCCGTTCGGCGACAAGTGGTTTTTGTACCCTGTCAACTTCGCGATGCAGGTCATCGAGTTCATCGCCAAGACGGTCTCGCACGGCATGCGACTTTTCGGAAACATGTATGCCGGCGAATTGATCTTCATGCTGATTGCGCTGATGGGTGGGGCGTTTGCGCTGTCAGCAACTGGCATCTTGCTCACCATCGGCCACATCATCGCGGGTTCGGTGTGGGCGATCTTTCACATCTTGATCATCACGTTGCAAGCCTTCGTGTTCATGATGTTGACGCTGGTGT
>JANMAS010000007.1:0-15206 GCA_031359975.1 Burkholderiales bacterium | reverse complement strand
GCTTGCCGCGCACCAGGCGCACCGGTCTGGCAAGGCCTCGATGGCCATCGTTGGAGATGGACCCGGTGGCGAGGTCCACGGCCCATCCGGTATCGGCACGGCTGGGGTTCTGGGAACTGTTCCAGTAGGGCTGCGCCAGCGTATTGGGGAAGTAGTGCGGATCGATGCGCGCCTTCGTACCGGTGGCGCCGTAGTGCAGCGCGGTCTGGATCTTGGCGGAATGGCCCAGGCTCCAGTCGCTCGCGCCGCACAAGCCATCCCGGTTGACGCGATCGACAAAGCCCAGAGCGTCGGTATCGGAGCGATAGAGCCCGAGCGGATCGTAGTCACGGGTGTAGTTGGTGTAGCGGTGCGATTTGCTTCGCGGGCCTGATTTGGTCTTGATCTCCCAGATCAGGCCGTTGAGGTTGTCGAGCGTGCAGGCCCAGTCGTTGGCGGCAGTGCCTAACACGGGCTCGATGGGGCATGTGCCTTGACCAGCCTTCTCGCCGCTGTTGCAGATCTTGGTGAAGCTGGAGCCCAGCAAGCCATCGGTGCCGCCATTGTTGGCCCCGTCGGCATCACGACCGAGCTGTCCATCCTGGCCGGTGAGCGACGAGGCATCACAGCGCACCAGGATCGCGCTGCCCCAGTCGATGCATTGCAGCCGGCTCAATCCGGTATCGATGTTGCCGGGCAACTGTGCCTGCGCCGCCAGCAGCGGCGAGAACCCGACAACCAGGGCCATGAGAGTGGCGATATGCGACATGGCCTGAGCCCTCCTGCCCGGCCCATCGCGGAGGCGGTGGAGCAGGGAAGACTCAGTGTCGATGGGGCTCTGTCAATCCCTATCCGCAAGCTTGGGGATGAGGCTCACTTGATCAGTTGAGGACAGAGCTCGCTTCGCTCGGTCTGTCCCGCAAGGTCATTGGACTGGACAGAGCTCGCTGCGCTCGGTCTGTCCCACAAGGCTTTGATCAGTTGGGGACAGAGCTTGCCGCGCTCGGTCTGTCCCACAAGGTCGTCAGACTTGCATGTTCATGATCTCGGTATAGGCCGAGACCAGGCGATTGCGTACCGACACCGTGGCCTGGAAGCCGATCTGCGCTTTCTGCATCGCCACCATCGTGTCTTCGAGGCTCACCGAGGGGTTGTCGAGTTGCAGTTCGCGTTGCAGGGTCTGCGATTGAATCTGCGTATCGCTCACCGATTTCAGCGCGCTGGACATGGCGTTCTGGAAGCTGCCGCCCTCGACCTTTTGCGGTCGCTTGAGGGGCGTGCCGTCGGTGGCCAGGCCAGCGCGGGCAACAGCTTGTGCAAAGTCGAAGGGTTTGAGTTTCAGGTCCATGGTGTGAATCCTCCACGGTTTGCGGGGAGTGTCTGGATGTTAGGCGTGGCCGGGCTTCGCAATGGCGGGAACTGAAGCCGCTTCGGGGGCTTTCTCCAGCCCTGGGCGCGTGCCTGGGCGCCGAACAATGCAAGCCGGTGATCAAACTGCCGCATGGCTGCGCAAGTGCCATGGCTGCGATCCCTCTCGATCCTGAACGCCTGCATTCCTGAACCTCATGCCGCGATGAACAACGCCGTCGTCCCCGCCAACGCCGCCATGCAGCTGCCCGCGAATGGATTCTTCGATCGGGTGGCGCTGCTGTCTGCCGGCACCAAGCTCAAGCTGGGCCTGGGGCTGGCCGTGCTGATCGCGGTGATGGCGGCATTGACGATGTGGTCGCGCCAGGATGACATGCGTGTGCTGTTCGCCAACCTGCCCGACAAGGATGCCGGCGCAGTAGTGGCGCAGCTCACGCAGATGAACGTGCCATATCGCGTGGCCGATGGCGGCGGCGCGATCATGGTGCCGGCCGATCGGGTGCACGACACCCGCCTGAAGCTGGCCTCCGCCGGCCTGCCCAAGGCCAGCATCGTCGGCTTCGAGCTGATGGACAGCCCCCGCTTCGGCCAGACCCAGGCGCAGGAGCGCGTCAACATCCAGCGGGCCCTCGAAGGCGAGCTCACCCGCACGATCACCTCGCTGGCGGCGGTGCAGGCCGCCCGCGTGCACCTGGCCCTGCCCAACCAGAACGGCTTTTTCCGCGAACAGCAAAAGGCCGGCGCGTCGGTGATGCTGACGCTGCATCCCGGGCGCACGCTCGATCAGGCGCAGATCGCCGGCATCGTGCACCTGATCGCCTCCAGCGTGCCCGAGCTGTCGCCCAAGGCCGTGAGTGTGCTCGACCAGACCGGCACCTTGCTCTCCGCTTTGCCCGAAGGCGGCAGCCAGGGCCTGGATGCGCAACAGCTGCAATACATCGCGCAGGTGGAATCCACCTACCAGCGCCGCATCCTCGACATCCTGGAGCCGGTGATGGGTGCCGCCAATCTGCGCGCCACCGTGGCCGCCGACATCGACTTCTCGCAGGTTGAATCCACCGCCGAGCAGTTCCGCCCCAACCAGACGCCCGACAGCGCCGCCATCCGCAGCCAGCAGACGCAGGAACAGTCCACCGCCGGCGGCACCACACCCAGCGGCATCCCCGGTGCCGCCAGCAACCAGCCTCCGGTGCCGGCCACCGCGCCCATCAACGGCAGCGCCGCGCCGCTGCAGGCCGGCCAGGGCGGAGCCACCGGCGGCAATGGGCGTCGCGAGGCGGTGACGAACTACGAGGTCGACAAGACCGTGCGGGTGACGCGCAACGCCACCGGCACCGTGCGCCGCGTGAATGCGGCGGTGGTGGTGAACAACCGCAGCACCACCGATCCCAAGGGCAAGACGACCAGCGTGCCGCTCAGCACCGAAGAGGTGGACAAGCTCAACTCGCTCGTGCAGGAGGCCATCGGCTTCAACAAGGAGCGCGGCGATTCGGTGCGGGTGATCAATGCGCCGTTCCGCGCCGAGGTGCCGGCCAAGGTCGAAGACACGCCGTTGCTGCAGCAGCCGTGGCTGCAAGACATGCTGCGCGCCGGTGCGGCGCCCGCGGCGCTGGCCCTGGTGGCCCTGATCGTGGTGTTCGCGCTGGTGCGCCCCGCGATGAAGCAGGTGGCCGCGTCGGCGTCGGCGGCATCGGTGGCGGCTTCGCAGTCGGTGGGCCAGCAGCTCGATGCGGTGGTGGATGACGTGCAGCAACTGTCAGCCCCCACCCAGGCGCAGACCATGGCGCTGACGATGAGCCGCACCAACGAACAGCTCGACATCGCCCGCGCCACCGCGCGGCAGAACCCGCAGGCCGTGGCCAATATCGTGCGCGACTGGGTTGGCGGCTCCGCCGCCTGACACGAAGAAAGCATCGGGAGACACGACGTGGCAGCCAATGGTGACGAAGTCGGCCTCGAAGACGCGGCGATCCTGCTGATGTCGCTCGGCGAGGAGGAGGCTTCCGAAGTCTTCAAGCTGCTGGCGCCGCGCGATGTGCAGCGCCTCGGCGAAGCCATCGCCAAAACCCATTCGGTGCCCACCGAGCGTGTGGGCAAGGTGATCGAACGCTTCAACGCCACGGCGGGCGACCACAGCATGCTGGTGCCCGATACCGACGAATACGTGAAATCCGTGCTGCGCAAGGCGCTTGGCGACGACAAGGCCAACCTGCTCATCGATCGCATCCTGCAAGGCAGCGATGTCAGCGGCATCGAGAGCCTGAAGTGGATGGATGGCCCCTCGGTGGCCGAGCTGCTGCGCAACGAACATCCGCAGATCGTGGCCGCGATCCTGGTGCACCTGGAGTACGACCAGGCCGGCGAGGTGCTCAAGTGCTTCGCCGAACGCCAGCGCAACGAGGTGCTGATCCGCATCGCCACGCTCGACGGCATCCAACCTGCGGCGCTGAAGGATCTGAACGAGGTGCTCGGCAAGGTGCTGTCCGGCGGCGAAAAGCTCAAGAAGGCCTCGCTGGGCGGCGCCAAGACGGCGGCGGAGATCATCAACATGCTCGGCTCGTCGGTCGAAACCTCGGTGCTCGACTTCGTGCGCGAAGCCGACAACGAGCTGGCCCAGAAGATCATGGACAACATGTTCACCTTCGACGATCTCTCCAAGCTCGACGACAAGGGCATCCAGTCGCTGCTCAAGGAAGTGCAATCCGAATCGCTGGTGCTGGCGCTCAAGGGCGCCACGCCGGATCTGCGTGACAAGATCCTGCGCAACATGTCCAGCCGCGCCGCCGAAACGCTGCGCGAGGATCTCGAATCACGCGGGCCGGTGCGGGTGGCCGAAGTCGAGGGCGAGCAGAAGGAAATGCTCAAGGTGGTGCGCCGCCTCGTCGACGAAGGGCAGATCGTGATGGCCAGCGGGGCGGCGGATGAGTTCGTCTAAATCGCCACGCCAGGTACCCCCGCCCGCCGGGCTCAAGCCGCAGCCGTACGCCCGCTTCATTCCGCGCGAAGAGCTGCAGGAATTTGCCTCATGGAGCCCCGATTCCTGGACCGAGGGCGCCAACGCGGCGCCTGCGGGCAAGGCGGCCGGGCAGAAACCTGGACAGAAGCCTGGCCAATCCGCCGAAGCGGCTGCTGCCGATGCGGCGCCTACCCGGGCTGAACTCGATGCCGCGTTGCAGGGCGCCCGCCATGCCGGTTATGAAGACGGCTATCGCGACGGCCTCGCCGCGCTCGAATCGTTCAAGCGCAGCTTCGCCGCGCAGGTGAGCGCCCAGGCGCAGGCGCTGGTGGCCTCGGCGGGCACGCAGTTCGATGCGCTCGAGCAGGTGATGGCCGAGACGGTGGCCACCACCGCGTTGAAGCTGGCGCGCCAGGTGGTGCGCTCGGAGATCGATACCCGCCCCGAAATGGTGGAGCAGGTGGCCACCGATGCGGTGAATGCGCTGGTGCTCTCGGCACGGCATGTGCGGGTGCGTGTGCATCCGGACGACCATGCGCTGGTGGCGGCCGGATCGGCTGATGCATTGGCCGCGCGCGGCGCGCAATTGATCGCCGATCCGCTGATGTCGCGCGGCGGCTGTTTTGTCGAATCCGACCTCGGCTCGGTGGATGCCCGCGTGGCGATGCGCTGGAAACAGGCCTGCGCGCCTTTCGGCCGCAACACGCCGTGGGATGACCCGGATCCAGAGGGCGAGGCATGAAGGGCGAAGCTGCCTTGCCGATGGGCACGCCAGCCGGCGATGCGGAGCGCACCGCGCGCTGGCACAGCTACCTCGGTGATCTCACCACCTACGCCGATGTGCCGCATACGCTGGAAACCGAAGGCATGCTGGCGCGGGTGACCGGCCTGGTGCTCGAAGCCGCCGGCATTCGCGCACCGGTGGGTGCGGTGTGCGAGGTGGGCATGCCTGGCATGCCGCCGATGCTGGCCGAGGTGGTGGGGTTCAACGGCGATCGCTGCTTCCTCATGCCCACCGGCGAGGTGCACGGCCTGGCGGCCGGCGCGCGGGTGGTGCCGCGTCCGATCCGGCAGCCCGGCCCGCGGCTGGGTCAGGACAACCATCTCTGGCGCCGCATCGAAGATCGCGGATTGCACCTGCCGATGGGCGATGGCCTGCTGGGGCGGGTTGTCGATTCCCACGGCGAGCCGATGGACCGCAAGGGGCCGATTCAGGGCGTGCGCTCCGAGCCGCTGCTGCGCCGGCCGATCAATGCGATGGACCGCGATCCGGTGCGCACACCGCTCGATACCGGCGTGCGCGCGATCAACGCGCTGCTCACCGTGGGGCGTGGTCAGCGCCTGGGCCTGTTTGCCGGCACCGGCGTGGGCAAGTCGGTGCTGCTGGGTATGATGGCGCGCTACACGCAGGCCGATGTGATCGTCGTCGGGCTGATCGGCGAACGCGGCCGCGAAGTGAAGGAATTCATCGAAGACATCCTCGGTGAAGACGGGCTCAAGCGCGCGGTGGTGGTGGCCGCGCCGGCCGATGCGCCGCCGCTGGTGCGCATGCAGGGGGCGAGCTATGCCACCGCCATCGCCGAGCACTTTCGCGATCGTGGGCGCCATGTGTTGCTGCTGATGGATTCGCTCACCCGCTACGCCATGGCGCAGCGCGAGATCGCGCTGGCCATTGGCGAGCCGCCGGCCACCAAGGGCTATCCGCCGTCGTGTTTTGCGAAATTGCCGCAGTTGGTCGAGCGCAGCGGCAACGGCTTGCAGGGCGTGGGCTCGATCACCGCGTTCTACACCGTGCTGTCGGAGGGCGACGACCAGCAGGATCCGATCGCCGATGCGGCGCGAGGCATCCTCGATGGCCACATCGTGCTCTCGCGTGAACTGGCTGAAGGCGGCCACTTTCCGGCCATCGACGTGGAGAAGTCGATCTCCCGCGTGATGACCAACGTGGCGCCGCGTGTGCAGGTGGAAGCGGCGCGGCGTGCCCGCCAGTGGCTGGCGCGCATCACCAAGGCGCGCGACCTGATCCAGATCGGTGCCTACACCACCGGCTCCGACCCCGAGCTCGATATCGCGGTACGCGCCCAGCCTTCGCTGATGGCCTTGCTGCAACAAGACATGCATGAACGCGCGTCGATGGCAGACAGCCTGCAGCTGCTTCAGGCGGTGGTTCGGCCAACCCGCTGATCGATTGAGTCATCCTACGGAAAGGCGCCCTGAATGAGCCGCATGCAAACCTTGCTCATCCTGCTCGAACGCGAGCAGGCCGAGCGCGACCGTGCCCGCGCCGCCTGGGAGGCCGCCCACCGCGGCGCCACCGATGCGCGCCGACAGGCCGAACAGCTCACCACCTACCGCGCGGATTACAACGCCCGCTGGAGCGAGCGTTTTGCCACACAGGCGTCGATCGAGATCGTGCGCTGTTATCACGGCTTTGTCGGTCGTCTCGAGCAGGCCATCGCGCAGCAGGAGCATGTGGCCACGCGCGCGCATGTCCAACGTGATGATGCGCAGGCGCGGCTGCGCGTGGCCGAAACCCGCGTGGCATCGGTCGAACGCCTGATCGAGCGGCGGCGCGCCACGGAGCGTGCGCTGGAAGAGCGGCGCGATCAAAAGAGCGTCGACGAGATGGCGCAGCGCCTGGGCATGGTCCGGTCGGCCGCGTTGGGTCAGTTGATGGCTTCGGCCTGAGCCTCGAATCCCCCACAACCGTTTGCCACCACCCGACACGATGGATGCCACACCTTCTCGCGCCGACGCCTCCCTGAGCCGCGCGCCGGTACGCCAGGCAGCGCATCGCGCGCATGCGGCGTCTGGCCAGGCGGGCCCCGCCGGCCAGGCCGATGCGCCGGACAACAAGCTGGGCTTTGCGCAACTGCTGGGCGAGCGCATCGGCAAGGCGACTGATCCGTCTCTGAGCACGGACGACGCCAGCCTGTCGGATGCCGAGCAAATCGAAGCCGATGTGCAGGACAAGCTGGCCAGCCCGGCAGCTGAAGGCACGGCCGCCTGGTGGGTGGAACGCAGCCGCATGGTGGCCAACGATCCGGCCCAGCGCGCCATCCGCCAGGCCACCACCGATCGGGATGAATCCTCCGGGGGCGGTGCCAACGCCTCAACCGCATCCACTGCATCCACTGCATCCACCGCCGCGCTCGCGCGTCGCGCGGGCACCTCGCCCGCCAGGCCCGACGATGCCGCAGACGAGCTTTCGCGCGACAAGCAGGCCGACAAGGCCACCCGCCGCAACGGGTCCGACGCCGCAGACACCGGCGCCATCCGTTTGCCCGACACCTTCATGCCGGCCAGCAGCGATCCGGTCGACCCGGCGCTCCTGGCACCGAACGACCAGCCGCTCGCGCCGGAGTCAACCGAATCGGCGCCGGGTGGATCGGCTGGCCGCGCCAGCGCGGTGGCGTCGGAGGCGCCAGGCCTCGACGCGCTGGCGGCTGCCCTGCCGCTGCCAACACCCGAGGCCCCACGCCTGGCCACGGCTTCTTCCGCTTTCAATCCCTTGCCCACGCGCGAGATCCGGCCGTCGCCGGGCACGCCGGCCTTCGCGCCGGCGCTCGGCCATGAAGTGAGGCTGCTGGTGCGCGATGGCGTGCAGGAGGCCAGGCTGCAGTTGAACCCGGTGGACATGGGGCCGGTGACGGTGAAGATCGCGCTCGATGGCAACACGGCCCGGGTGGATTTTGTGGCCGATACGCAGGCCACGCGCGACGCCATCGAATCGGCCATGTCGCAGCTGGCGGAGGCCTTGAAGGAGTCCGGCCTGGCCTTCAAGGGCGGCGATGTGTCGTCGCAGGCACGCGATTCGAGCCGCGAGGGCGGTGATCCCGCTGGCCGCGGTGCGCAGGCGGCGCATCGTTCGGTGCGCCTGGGTACCGCAAGCGACCACCTGGCCGGCACCGCCGCACCCATGGCGCACGCGCGGCGCGGCGCGGTGGATCTGTACGCCTGAGCGCAGCTTTTAGCCCCCTTTTCCTCGCATCGTGAGGAGGGCCGGCAGCCAAGAATGATCCTGTTCGACAAGCCCTGTGCGCTTGTTCGCAAGGAGTCACCATGTCTGCCGCCGCTGCTGCCGCCGCCCCTTCCGATGTTGCGCCCAAGAAGGGCAAAAAGATGCTGATCATCATCCTCGCGGTGGTGGTTCTGGTGCTCGCCGCGGGTGGCGGGGGTGCCGTGTGGTTCATGAAGAAAAAGGCGGCCGAGGCTGCCGCAGCCGCCGAAGAAGGCGGTGAGGTCGAGCACGAGCCGGCCCACAAGGAGGCGGCCGAACACCACACACCGCCGGTATTCATGCCGCTCGATCCCTTTACCGTGAACCTCGCCGATCGCGAGGCCGATCGTTATGCCCAGATCGGCGTGACGCTGGAGCTCGACGACGCCAAGTCGACCGAAGAGCTCAAGGCCTACATGCCGGCCATCCGCAACAACATCCTGATGGTGCTGGCCCACAAGACATCGGCCGATCTGGTCGAGCGTGAAGGCAAGGAAAAGCTGGCCAGGGAAATCCGTCGCGAGGCGTTGAAACCGCTGGGTATCGAGCTGGAGGACGAGGAGGAAGAAGGGGTCGATGTCAAGCCCGCCAAGAAGAAGAAAAAGCGCGCCGAGCCCATCTATCCGATCAAGGCCGTGCAGTTCTCGAACTTCATCATTCAATGAGCTTGACTGTTGTTCGCTTTGCCATTTCGCGTTGATCGGCGCGCCAGATGAACCAGCAGATCCTTTCCCAGGACGAAGTGGATGCCTTGTTGCAAGGCATCACCGGCGAAAGCCAGAAGCTCGAACAGGAAGAGTCGACGGCGGAGGGCGTGCGCCAGTACGACCTGTCGAGCCAGGAACGCATCGTTCGTGGGCGCATGCCCACGATGGAGATCATCAACGAGCGTTTTGCGCGCAATGTGCGCCTGGGCTTGTTCAACATGATCCGCAAGAGCCCGGAAGTCTCGATCGGCGGCATCAAGGTGCAGAAGTACAGCGCCTTTCTGCGCGAGATCGTGGTGCCGACCAACTTCAACATCGTCTCGGTGCGGCCGCTGCGCGGCAATGGCCTGATCGTGTGCGATCCGAGCCTGGTTTTCGCGGTGATCGACGCGCTCTTCGGCGGCGTGGGCAAGTTTCACACCCGCATCGAAGGGCGCGACTTCTCGGCGACCGAACAGCGGGTGATCCAGCGCCTGGTGGGCTGCATCTGCAACGAATACAAATCCGCCTGGCAAGGCATCTATCCGCTGGAGCTGGAATACCAGCGCTCGGAGATGCAGCCGCAGTTTGCGAACATCGCCACGCCCAGCGAGATCGTCGTCACCACCACCTTCACGCTGGAGATCGGCGACAGCACCGGCTCGGTTCATTTCTGTGTGCCGTACTCGACGCTCGAACCCATCCGCGACGTGCTGTATTCCACCATCCAGGGTGATTCGGTGGAGCCCGATCGGCGCTGGGTGAATCTGCTCAAGACGCAGATCCAGGCAGCCGAGGTGCAGCTGGTGGCCGAACTGGGCACCGCGCCGGCCACGGTGGAGCAATTGCTGGCGCTCAAGCCGGGCGATTTCATCGAGTTGGATCTCGAGCCGGTGATCCAGGCCAAGGTGGATGGCGTGCCGGTATTCGACAGCCACTACGGCATTTCCAACGGCAAGTACGCGATCAAGATCAACAGCATTTTGACCGGCTCCAACGCGAGCTGGATTGGAGAAACCCATGTCAAGTGACGCAGCCGCAACCGACGATCCGATGGCCGACGACTGGGCTGCCGCACTCGCCGAAGCCAAGGCTACCGCGCCTTCGGAGTCGCATGTCGTGGAGCAGGTGGCGCCGGCGTCGTTTGCCAGCTTTGCGCCCACCGCCATCACCGGTGCCGGCAACGACATCAACATGATCCTCGACATCCCGGTGCAGCTCACCGTGGAGCTGGGGCGTACGCGGATCCCGATCAAGCACATCCTGCAGCTGGCGCAGGGCTCGGTGGTGGAGCTCGACGCGCTGGCCGGCGAGCCGATGGATGTGCTGGTCAACGGCTTTCTCATCGCTCAAGGCGAAGTGGTGGTGGTGAACGACAAGTTCGGCATCCGCCTCACCGACATCGTCACGCCGAGCGAGCGCATGCGTCGGCTGTCGAAGGTTTGACGAAGGGCTTGCGATGACGTCGTTTGTCACGCCCTTGCTGGCCCTCATCGCCGTGGTGGCGATGATCCCTCTGGCCTTGTGGTTGCTCAAGCGCACGCCGCTGGGAGCCACATCGGCCGGCACCTCGATGCGCACCGTATCGGCCTTGCCGCTGGGCGCGCATCAGCGCCTGGTGACGGTGGAGGTGGGCACCGGATCCGATCGTCGCTGGCTGGTGCTGGGTGTCACCCAGGCCAATATCAGCACGCTGTGGACGATGGAGCCGCAAGCCGATGCGCCGGCCGAGGCGCACACGCCGCAAGTGCATTTTTCGCAGTTGCTCTCGCGCCTGATGAATCGCGACGGGAGCTGGCGTGGGCGCTGAACGCATGGTCCGCTTGATGGCGCTGGGTGCGCTCGCTCTGGTGCCGGTGCTGGCCGTGGCGCAAGCCGGCGGCAGCGCGGCGCCGGGTGTTGCCGGTCCGGCCTTGCCCTTGCTGATCGGGCAGGGTGCCGGAGGCGCCAGCTATTCGGTACCGATTCAGACCCTGCTGTTTTTTACCGCGCTGGGTTTCCTGCCGGCCATCCTGCTGATGATGACGGCATTCACCCGCATCGTCATCGTGATGTCGCTGCTGCGCCAGGCCCTGGGCACGCAGGCCGCGCCGCCCAACCAGGTGGTGATCGGGCTGTCGTTGTTTCTCACGTTTTTCGTCATGTCGCCCACCATTGACAAGATCTACGACAACGCCTGGACGCCCTACGCGGCCAACCAGATCGCGATGGACGAGGCGCTCAAGCGCGGTGCCGATCCCTTGCGCGATTTCATGCTCAAGCAGACGCGGCAGTCCGATGTGCAGCTGTTTGCCAAGCTGGCCAAATTGCCGTCGGAAGTGAAGGGCGAAGACGTGCCGTTGAAGGTGCTCGTGCCGGCCTTCATCACCAGCGAGCTCAAGAGCGCCTTCCAGATCGGCTTTCTCATCTTCATCCCGTTTCTCATCATCGATCTGGTGGTGGCCAGCGTGTTGATGAGCCTGGGCATGATGATGCTGTCGCCGGTGCTGGTGGCGCTGCCCTTCAAACTGCTGCTGTTCGTGATGGCCGATGGCTGGAACCTGTTGATGGGTTCGCTGGCGGCGAGCTTCGTCACCTAGCCGCCGGGCCTGATCAGGAACATCGATGGAATCCTCACAAGTCTTCACGCTCGGGCAGCAAGCCCTGATGACGCTGCTCATGGTGGCCGGCCCGGTGCTGCTTGCGGTGCTGGTGGTGGGCATCGTGGTGAGCGTGTTCCAGGCCGCCACGCAGATCAACGAAGCCACGCTGTCGTTTGTGCCCAAGATGGTGGCTGCCGTGCTCGTGATGGCGATTGCCGGGCCGTGGATGCTCAGCACGCTGGTCGACTATCTGCGTACGATGCTGATGACGATCCCCGCGATGGTGGGTTGAGCGGCGCGTGCCGCGGGCCTCATGATCACCTTCAACGAAGCCCAGATCCTGGCGTGGATCACGCCGGTGCTGTGGCCGTTCATCCGCGTGCTGGCGCTGTTCACCGTGCTGCCGGTGCTCGGCCAGCGCAACGTGCCCGCCCGGGTGCGGGTGGGCCTGGCTTTTTTCGTGGCCTACGCCGCGCAGGCCAGCGTGCCGGAATCGCCGGTGGTGCCGCTCGATTCCGCGCTGGCCGCGATCCTGGTGGTGCAGCAGGTGGTGATCGGGCTGTCGATCGGCTTTGCGGTGCGCATCGTGTTTGCGGCGGTGGAGTTTGCCGGCGAGGTGGTGGGCCTGCAGATGGGCCTCAACTTCGCGGCGTTTTTCGATCCGATCAGCGCCAGCCAGTCCACCGCCACCGCGCGCCTGTTCGGCACGATGGTGGCCTTTCTGTTCGTGGTCATCAACGGCCATCTCACCGTGATCGCAGTGGTGGTGCAAAGCCTGATGACCTTTCCGGTGGATGGCCATCCGATGGCCTTTCTCACCGAGGTGAAGCCGTACGTCTGGGGCGCTCAGATCTTCGAGTTCGGGCTGTGGATCGCGCTGCCGCTGGTATCGATGCTGCTGTTCGTGAACCTGGTGATGGGCGTGATCGGACGTGTCGCGCCGCAGGTCAACATCTTCGGCATCGGCTTCCCGATCACGCTGGGCGTGGGCCTGATGGGCCTGGTGTTCACGCTGCCGCTGATGCAGGCACCGTTTGTGATGGCGCTGGAACGGTTGCTGAAGCTGTTTCAGTGATCGCCGCCAGGGCGCCCGGCGCGTCGATGTGGACCCACTGAGCGCGCTTGCGCCGCCTGTCTAGCGGCTGCAAGGCGCCGCGGCGCTGCGCCGATGGCAGGCTGCGGCGCGCGGTGTGTCCACCGTGGTTTGCCTGGCCACGGAAGCCGTGAGCGGCGGCTGGGCCGACAAGATCTGAGAGCGCATGCCGGGTGAGTCGGCATACGCCACCCGATCGGCGCGGGGCTGTTGGGGCGCGCCGGGTGTTGCGGCGGGTTCAGCGGCCATGCCATTCACACAGGCGGCGAGCAGCGCGGCGGCGCCGGCCCGAAACAAGAGCTTCGAATTCATGCTGATCTCCAGAAAGGCGGGCGACCGTGATGGGGGCGGCGCGGCTCGGTGTCGTCCAAACTGAGCCTCGACATGGGTAAGAACGGCGTGGCGTGTGCCGATCCGGACATCGCGGCCAAAAGCTTTCGGGCGATCGAGGTGTGGCGCCAGTCAGGGCGTTGCATCGTGGAAGCAGGTATTCTTGGCAGGCGATGCCACGCGTTTCGGGAGTCCCGCGCAGGGCGTTGAGCTGATCGACCCATCCCCCCACGGAGCCCTTCTCGATGACGCGTGTCTTCAACTTCAGCGCAGGCCCCGCCGCGCTCCCCGAATCCGTATTGCGCCTGGCGGCCGACGAGATGCTGGATTGGCATGGCTCGGGCATGTCGGTGATGGAGATGAGCCACCGCGGCAAGGAGTTCATCGCCATCCATGCGCAGGCCGAGGCCCTGCTGCGCGAATTGCTCGCGATACCCGCCGGTTACCGGGTGATCTTTCTGCAGGGCGGTGCAATCGGGCAGAACGCGATCGTGCCGATGAACCTGCTGCGCGGCCGCACCCGTGCCGACTACGTGGACACCGGCGAGTGGGCGAAAAAGTCCATCAAGGAAGCCGCCAAGTACTGCCAGGTGAACGTGGCCGCGACGTCCAAATCGAGCGGCTATACGCATGTGCCGCCACAAGGCGAATGGCAGCTCGACGCGCAAGCGGCCTACGTGCACATCTGCGCCAACGAAACCATCGGCGGCGTTGAATATCACTGGACGCCCGACACCGGTGAGGTGCCGCTGGTGGCCGACATGTCGTCGAACCTGCTCTCCAAGCCGGTGGATGTGGCTCGCTACGGCCTCATCTACGGCGGTGCGCAAAAGAACATCGGCCCCGCCGGCCTGACGATCGTGATCGTGCGTGACGATCTCATCGGCCAGGCGCTGCCGATCACGCCGTCGGCCTTCGATTACAAGCAGCAGGCCGATGCCGATTCGATGCTCAATACACCGCCCACCTATGCGATCTACATTGCCGGCTTGGTGTTTGGCTGGATCAAGGCGCAGGGCGGCCTGGCGGCCATGGAGATCCACAACCAGACCAAGGCCGCGTTGCTGTACGACTACCTCGACAGCACCAGCTTCTACAGCAGCCCGATCGCGCGCGCCGATCGCTCGATGATGAATGTGCCGTTCAAGCTGCACGATGAGGCGCTCGACGAGGCTTTCCTCAAGGGCGCGCAGGCGCGCGGCATGTTGCAGCTCAAGGGCCATCGCTCGGTGGGCGGCATGCGGGCGTCGATCTACAACGCGATGCCGATCGAGGGTGTCAAGGCCTTGGTGGCCTACATGAAAGAGTTCGCTTCCAGCCATGGATAACACCCGCATGCCTCGCCTTCAGGTGCTGGTGCTGAACCAGATCTCTCAACGGGGGCTGGAGCGCCTGCCGGCCGAGCGCTTCGAGGTGGGCATCGCTGTGGCCCAACCCGATGCGATCCTGGTGCGCTCGGCGGATCTGCACACCACACCCATCGCCCCCAGCGTGCGCGCCATCGCGCGTGCCGGTGCCGGCACCAACAACATCCCGGTGGCGGCCATGAGCGCACGTGGTGTGCCGGTGTTCAATGCCCCGGGCGCCAACGCCAACGCGGTGAAGGAACTGGTGCTCGCCGGCATGCTGCTGGCGGCGCGCAACCTGGCGCCGGCGCTGCGCTTCGTGGCCGCGCTCGATGCGCAGGCCACCGACATGGATGCGCAGGTCGAGGCCGGCAAGAAAGCGTTTGCCGGCATGGAGCTGGCCGGCCGCACGCTGGGCATCGTCGGCCTGGGCAAGGTGGGTTGCCTGGTGGCCGATGCGGCCATCAAGCTCGGCATGGATGTGCTGGGCTTCGACCCCCACATCACGGTGGATGCCGCATGGAGCCTGCCCTCGCAGGTGCGCCGCGCCGCCAGCGTGGCCGAGGTGCTCAAGGGCGCCCAATTCGTGACGCTGCACGTGCCGCTGGTCGATACCACGCGCCACCTGGTGAACGCCGACAACATCGCGCAGATGCAAAGCGACGCGGTGCTGCTGAACTTCTCGCGCGACGCGGTGGTGGCCGAAGCAGCCGTGCTGCGCGCGCTGGATGGCGGTGGCCTGAAGATGTATGTGTGCGACTTTCCGGGCGCGGCGCTCAACGCCCATGCCCGGGTGGTGGCGCTGCCGCACCTCGGCGCGTCCACCGGCGAAGCCGAAGAAAACTGCGCCGTGATGGTGGCCGATC
>JANMAS010000591.1:0-3906 GCA_031359975.1 Burkholderiales bacterium | reverse complement strand
GTCGAGCCGACCGCACGCACGCGCCTCGTGGCAGGCGCCGTCGTGATCTTGTACGCACTGCTCACCATCATCCCGCTGGTCTGGATCATCCTGACCGCTTTCAAGACCCCGCCCGACTCCATCAGCTACCCGCCCAAGGTGTTCTTCACGCCCTCGGCCGAGGGCTTCTGCAACCTGTTCACCACGCGCTCGCGGCAAACGCCGGAGTACATCGCCGCGTTGCCGCCCGCGGTGGACATGTGCGACCGCGTGGCTCGCAACGCCAACATGGTGGTCGCGGGCAGCTCGAACTACATCCCGCGCTTCATCAACTCGCTCATCATCGCCTTCGGCTCGACGCTGCTGTCGGTCGGTTTCGGCGTGGTGGCGGCCTACGCGTTCTCGCGCTTCAAGGTGCCGCTGAAGGACGACCTGCTGTTCTTCATCCTCTCGACCCGCATGATGCCGCCGATCGCGGTGGCGATTCCGATCTACCTGATGTACCGCGAGGTCGGTCTGTCCGATACGCGGCTCGGCATGATCCTGCTCTACAGCGCCGTCAACGTGTCGCTCGCGGTGTGGCTGCTGAAGGGCTTCATCGACGAGATTCCGCGCGAATACGAAGAGGCGGCGATGGTCGATGGCTACACGCGTCTGCAAGCCTTTCGCAAAGTGGTGCTGCCGCAGGCCACCACCGGCATCGTGGCCACCGCGATCTTCTGCCTGATCTTCGCCTGGAACGAGTACGCGTTCGCGGTGCTGCTGACCAGCGGTGAAGCGCAGACGGCGCCGCCGTTCATCCCCATCATCATCGGCGAAGGCGGCCAGGATTGGCCGGCCGTGGCTGCCGGCACCACGCTGTTCCTCATCCCCATCCTCGTCTTCACCATCCTGCTGCGCAAACATCTCTTGCGTGGCATCACCTTCGGAGCCGTCAGAAAGTGAAAACCTGGTTGCGCCGAGGCCGCCTCGAAATGGTCGCCTGCATCGTCATCGCGCTGGGCATCCTGATGATGCTGCAGCCCTTTGCGATGGTGCTCTACACCTACTCGTTCGTCACCACCTTGTTCGGCACCGTGATGTTCATGGTCGTCTCCAAGCTCCCTGAATAAAGCACGCTTCATGGCCGAGATTCGCGTTCAACAGTTGCACAAGGCCTTTGCCGACTTCGTCGCGGTGAAGGAATCCACCTTCACCGTGCGTGACGGCGAGTTCTTTTGCCTGCTCGGCCCATCGGGCTGCGGCAAGACGACCACCTTGCGCATGATCGCCGGGCTCGAGCTGCCCACCTCGGGGCAGATCTTTCTCGGCGGTGAAGACGTGAGCTTCAAGCGCGCATCGGCGCGCGACATCGCGTTTGTGTTTCAGCTCTTTGCGCTGTATCCGCACATGAACGTGCGCAAGAACATCGCCTTCCCGCTGCTCTCGCAAGGCGTGCCGCGCGCCGAGATCGATGCGCAGGTGGCCGAGGCCGCGCGCATCCTGCGCATCGAGCATTTGATCGACAAGCCCGTCTCGGGCCTGTCGAGCGGCGATCGCCAGCGGGTGGCGCTGGGCCGCGCGATCGTGCGCAAGCCGCTGGCCTTCATGATGGACGAGCCGCTGGGCGCGCTCGATTCGGAGTTTCGCGAGCTGATGTGCCAGGAGCTGCGCGCACTGCACGATCGGCTGCGCGCCACCACCGTGTACGTGACGCACGATCAGCTCGAAGCGATGTCGATGGCCGACACGATCGCGGTGATGAACCAGGGCGTGATCGAGCAGCTCGGCCCGCCGCAGGAGGTGTACGAGCGGCCGGCGAGTGTGTTCGTGGCGGATTTCATCGGCTCGCCGTCGATGAACTTTCTGCCCTTCGAAGCAGGCCTCACCAACGGCACCTCGCGGGTGACGCTGGGCACCGCGGCGCTCGACGTGCCGGCGCTGCGTGAAGACGTATCACCCCGTGCGCTGCTGTTCGGCGTGCGGCCCGAGCATGTGCGTTTTGCCGATGATTCGGCCCTGCGCGCCGAGGTGCTGGGCACCGAGTACCTGGGCACCAGCCAGATCGTCACCTGCAGCACCTCGCTGGGCGCCACCCTGCGCGCCAAGCTGCCGGTGGATGTGCCGGCGCGGCGCGGTGATCAGGTGGGTTTGCAGTTTGCATCGCATGCGGTGTCGCTGTTCGACAAGGCCAGCGGCAGGGCGTTGCGCAGCGCGCGCAACGACACGCCCTTTGCCAAGGTGGGAGCCTCCCATGGCTGATCTCTCATTACGCCAGGTGGGCAAGCGCTTCGGCGCCATCGAGGCGGTGCACGATCTGTCGATCGAGGTGGCCAGCGGCGAGTTCATCGTGCTGCTCGGCCCCAGCGGTGCCGGCAAGACAACCACGCTGCGCCTGGTGGCCGGCCTGGAGCAACCCGATGCCGGCTCGGTGCACATTGGTGGCCGCGATGTGAGTACGGTGGCACCGGCGCTGCGCGACGTGACGTTTGTGTTTCAGCAATATTCGCTCTACCCGCACCTGAGCGTGTTCGACAACCTGGCCTTTCCGCTGCGCTCGCCGCTGCGCAAGCTGAGCGAGGCCGAGATCCAGCGCACGGTGACCGACGTAGCCCGCATGCTGCGCATCGACGACAAGCTGGGGAGCCCGGCCACCAAGCTCTCCGGCGGCCAGATGCAGCGGGTGGCGATCGGCCGTGCCCTGGTGCGTCGGCCTTCGGTGTATCTGATGGACGAGCCCTTGTCGTCGCTCGATGCCAAGCTGCGCAACGATCTGCGGCTGGAGCTCAAGCGCATCCAGCAGGATCTCGGCGCCACGATGCTGTACGTCACACACGACCAGATCGAAGCGATGACGCTGGCCACCCGCGTGGGTGTGCTGGATCAGGGCCGTCTGGTACAACTGGGTACGCCGCAGCAGATCTACGACGATCCGGTATCGAGCTACGTGGCCAGCCGGCTCGGATCGCCGCGCATCAATCTGCTGCCGGCCCAGGCGGTGGTGCAGGCCGTACCGCCGCGCGCGGTGCAGGTGGGTATCCGTTCCGAGCATGCGCGCCTGCATCGCGACGGGCAGCGGCCGGGGTGTCTGCCGGCGTTGGTCAAACGCTCCGAGCAGTTGTCCGATCAGCACCTGGTGCATCTGCAGCTGCGCGGCAACCACGATCTGATCGCCGATGCGCGCGGCTTTGGCGGCGCCGAGCCGGGCACCGAGATCGGCGTGGAGATTCTGCGGCCGCTGTGGTTCGATGCGCAGGGCCGCCGCCTGGCCGCCTGATGCCCACCTTGCCTTGCCAACCATCACTTTCGAGGATCGCATGGACCTGACACGGTGCATCCAGCACACCACGCAAACCCTGATCGACCATGTGGAAGAGCTCACCCTGCTCGACCAGGCCATCGGCGATGGTGATCACGGCCTCAACATGAAACGCGGCGCACTCGCCATCCAGGCCAAGTTGCCTGAATGGGAGGGCAAGCCATTGAACGACACCTTGGGTGCGATGGGCCGCACCTGCATGACAACCATCGGCGGCTCCGCCGGCCCGGTGTTCGGCATGCTGCTCGTGACGCTCGGCAAGGAATTGCCGGCGCAACCCGGCCCGCCCGACATAGCCGCCGCACTGGCCGCCAGCCTCGCCGCGCTCACCCGCCTGGGCAAGGCCGAGGTGGGCCAGAAGACGCTGCTCGATGTGCTCGATCCGGTGCGTCGGCTGTTGGCTGAATCATCGCCCGATGAGCCTACCCCGGAGCTGATCGCCCGCGTGCGCCAATGGGCGCTCGACAGCGCCCAGGCCACCGCGCAGATGGTGGCCATCAAGGGGCGGGCGTCTTTTCTCGGCGATCGCGCCGAAGGGCATGTGGATCCCGGATCACGCTCGATGGCCTTGATCATCGGTGCGGTGTGCGACACGCTGTGAGCCTCAGCCCGAAAGGCGAACAGCGCGA
>JANMAS010000522.1:0-4505 GCA_031359975.1 Burkholderiales bacterium | reverse complement strand
TCCATGCCGAAGGTGCGTGATTCGTCCGGCACGATGGGCACCACGTGCTTGCCGATGTTCTTGTCGCGCACCAGCGTGCCCAGCATCTGCACGAAGGCCATCGTGGTCGAGATCTCGCGCTCGCCCGAGCTGTCGAGCAGGCGCTGGAATGTGGTGACCGGGGGGATCGCCAACGAAGCGGACCGGCGCCTTCGCTGCGGCAGGTAGCCGCCCAGGGCAGCCCGGGCCGCGTGCAGGTACTTCATTTCGGGGCTGTCGGCCGCCGGCTTGACGAAGGGGATGGTGGTCAGGTCGTCATCGGTGACGGGGATCTGAAAGCGGTCGCGGAAGCCCCGCAGCGCATCGGCCGTCATCTTCTTGGCCTGGTGCGAAATCATCTGCCCTTCGCCCGATTCGCCCATGCCGTAGCCCTTGACCGTCTTGGGCAGGATCAGCGTGGGCTGGCCGGTGTGCTTGACGGCGGCGGCATAGGCCGCGAAGACCTTCTCGGGGTCGTGCCCGCCACGCGTGAGGCCCCAGATGTCGTCGTCGCTCATGTCGGCGACCAGCGCCTTGAGCTCGTCGTACTTGCCGAAGAAGTGCTCGCGCACGTAGGCGCCGCTCTTGCTCTTGAAATCCTGGTATTCGCCGTCGACGCACTCTTCCATGCGCTGCAGCAGCAGGCCGCTCTTGTCCTTGGCCAGCAGCTTGTCCCAGCCGCCGCCCCACAGCACCTTGATGACGTTCCAGCCGGCGCCGCGGAACACGCTCTCCAGCTCTTGCACGATCTTGCCGTTGCCGCGCACCGGGCCGTCCAGGCGCTGCAGGTTGCAGTTGATGACGAAGATCAGGTTGTCGAGATGCTCGCGGCCGGCCAGCGAGATGGCGCCCAGCGATTCGGGCTCGTCCATCTCGCCGTCGCCCATGAAGGCCCACACCTTGCGCTGCGCGGTCTCGGCAAGGCCGCGGCCTTGCAGGTATTTGAGGAAGCGCGCCTGGTAGATGGCCATCAGCGGCCCCAGTCCCATCGACACGGTGGGGAATTGCCAGAAGTCGGGCATCAACCACGGGTGGGGGTAGGACGACAGGCCCTTGCCGCCCGTCTCCTGGCGGTAGCCGAGCAGTTGCTCTTCGGTCAGCCGGCCTTCGAGGAAGGCGCGCGCATAGATGCCCGGCGAGCTGTGCCCCTGGATGAAGAGCAGGTCACCCCCGTGGCTCTCGGTCGGGGCGTGCCAGAAGTGGCCGAAGCCGATGTCGTACAGCGTGGCCGCCGACTGGAAACTGGCGATGTGGCCGCCGAGCTCCGAGCTCTCCTTGTTGGCACGCAGGATGATGGCCATGGCGTTCCAGCGGATGATGGAGCGCAGCCGGTGCTCGATGGCGCGGTCGCCGGGCGACTTCTCTTCCCGCTCGGGCGGGATGGTGTTCTTGTAGGCCGTGTTCAGCGAGCGCGGGATGTAGACGCCGTCGCGCCGCGCCTCGTCGACCAGCCGGTTGACGATGTAGTTGGTGCGCTCCGCGCCGCGGAAGGTCTGCACGGCCTTCAGGGAATCCAGCCACTCGCTCGTCTCGATGGGATCGGGGTCGCCCGTCGTGCTCATGCCTGTCTCCTGTTGTCATCGTTCGAACCCGCATCCAGCGATGCGATCGGCAGATGGCAACAGCAATGGACATGCCATCGCAAACGCCAACCCGAGGAGCGCCTAAGTCGTTGATTTGACGAGGATCTGCCGCTGGGCCCTTGAACGAGGTTGCCGGCAATCCAGCATCTGGTCTCATGGCGTGTCCAGTTCGCCGGGTCGGCTCATTCGAGGAAACCCTGACTTCGCAGCGCAGCCGAACACGGGGTCGGTTTGGGCCGTCGATCCCATCCCCGCACATGCCGCCCGCAACGCATCGATGACGGGTGAGCACGCCATGGATTCAGGCGATTCCGGCTTGTCGGCGAGCACGGTGTCTGCAACCATCCAGCCCATCAAACGACAATAGGCCCCGAATGAGTCAACTTCAACTGGACACCGTGCGCACTTACCTGCGGCACCTGCACGCCAGCGATACGGCGGCGATCATCGCCACGTTCGAGCACGACGGTGTCGTGCACTCCCCGTTCCTGGGCACGATGAAGGCGAGCGACTTCTTCCCCAAGCTGGCGCAGGCGTCGAGCCAGAGCGTGATCACGCTGATCGACCTGTTCGCGTCTGTGCAGCCCGCAGGCGACACCGTGCGCGTGGCAGCCTACTTCCGTTACGACTGGACGCTCAGCGACGGGCGCTTGGTCGATTTCACCTGCGTGGATGTATTCGGCTTCCGGCCCGGCAGCGATCGCATCGCCAGCATGCACATCGTCTACGACACGCATCCCATTCGTGAGCGGGTGGGCGACAAATACGCGCCAAACCCGGTGTGACGGGCCCATTGCGCCCTCGCCAGGCATCGCGTCGTGGCAGCGCATCGACGGCAAGCCCAGGCACCGGGCGCGCTGGGCCGACGGGATCTGCACGGATATTCGCCGTGATATCTGCGCCGGGCGGCATCCGCAACGCGGTAGATTCCCCGATCCGCCCGGTTGTCAACCCGGATCCCACCCCCGACACGACCCTCGTTTCTCACCCCATGCCCCACCTGCGCCATCGACGTCTGTTGTGCCTCGCCCTCATGGCGATCGCGATGCGGGCCGGCGCAGCTACACCCGCCACGGCCATGCCGGGAGCCACCTCGCCGCTGCCCAGCGTCTTCATCGAAGAACTCACCTGGACCGAAGTGCGCGATGCCATTGCGCTCGGCCACGGCACCGTGATCATCCCGGTGGGCGGCACCGAGCAGAACGGGCCGCACATGGTGCTGGGCAAACACAACCTGCGCGCAGGCATCCTGGCCGGGCGCATCGCCACGCAACTGGGCGATGCCCTGGTGGCACCGGTACTGAGCTACGTGCCTGAAGGCGCGATTCGTCCACCGCAGGGGCACATGCGCTTTCCCGGCACGATCTCGATCCCTGACACAGCGTTCAGCGCCGTGCTGCAGGGCGCGGCGCGCAGTTTTCGCCAGGCCGGCTTCAAGGATGTGGTGCTGATCGGCGACTCCGGCAATTACCAATCGCAACTGGCCGGCGTGGCAGCCGGCCTGAGCCGCGAGTGGGCCGGCTCCGCCACACGCGCCCATTTCATCGCCGATTACTACCTCAGCGTGTCGGGCCCCTATGTGCAGGCGCTGCGCGACAAGGGCTTGAGCAGCGAGCAGATCGGCACGCATGCGGCCAGCGCCGACACCTCGCTGCTGCTGGCCGTCGAGCCGCGCGGCGTGCACACCGATCGTCTGGCGCACGAGGCCGAAGCGCTCAGCGGCGTCGCCGGTGATCCCCGCGCCGCCAGCGCGGTGCTCGGTCAGCTGGGTGTCGACTTGATCGTGACGCGCAGCGTGGCCGCGATCCGCCGCGCCGTCGCCCGATAATGCGGGCCGCTGCGATTCTCCAATCCTCCTTTCCCTCTTTCTCATGACAACCAAGGCCATTCGACTCGGCGTTCCTGCCGCATTCATCAGCCTCAGCGCCGCTGCCTGGTGGGTATCGGCGCAATCCGGCAACTCGCCCCTGTCGGCAGCGGAGGCGGCGCCATCCGCTTCGTCGTCCGCACCCGCAACCTCACCCCTGGCCGTGGCCGTGGCCGCGGCCGTCACCACCGTGCCCGGCATGCCGGCCGTTGTCGACGCCAGCAATCTCTACAGCGAAATCGGCAGCGACCATCTCAGCCCGGCGGTGGCCGCGGCGCTCCCACGGGTGTATGTGCCCAACCGGGCCGACAACACGGTGTCGGTCATCGATCCGGCCACGCTCAAGGTGGTGGACACCTTCAAGGTGGGCATCAACCCGCAACATGTGGTGCCGAGTTGGGATCTGCGCACGCTGTGGGTGGCCAACAACGCCGAGGGGCGCAACGATGGCAGCCTCACACCGGTCGACCCGACCACCGGCAAGCCCGGCGCGAATGTGCCCGTGGACGACCCCTACAACATGTACTGGTCGCCCGACGGGCGATACGCCATCGTGGTGGCCGAGGAGTTCAGGCGGCTCGATTTTCGCGATGCCAAGACCATGAGCCTGGAATACAGCATCGCCACCCCGCGCTGCGCCGGCATCAACCACGCGGATTTTTCAATCGATGGCCGCTTTGCGCTGTTCACCTGCGAATTCGGGGGTTCGATCACCAAGATCGACCTGGTCAATCGAACCGTGGTGAGTACCTTGCGGCTGAGCAAGTATTTCAGCCGGCCCGACGCGCTGGCCATCATCGACAAGCCAGGCAAGAAGCCCAAGAAAGTGCCCGACCCCGCTGAGCTGGGCGCCGAGATCTGCACCACGCCAGGCATGCCGCAGGACGTGCGCGCCTCGCCGGACGGCAAGCTCTTCTACGTGGCCGACATGATGGCCGATGGTGTGCACGTGGTGGATGGTGAGTCGTTGACCCAGGTGGGTTTTGTGGCCACCGGCATCGGCGCCCACGGCCTGTATCCCAGCCGCGACGGCAAGC
>JANMAS010000489.1:0-1565 GCA_031359975.1 Burkholderiales bacterium | reverse complement strand
GCAGCCACCCGAACGGCACGGTCAACCCGTTCGCGTTGGCGACGCTGAGCAAGCTCCGCATCCCCTCAGACGGCTTTCGCAGCAAGAACTGGGACGAGTTCGCGCTGCCCGGCGCACCAGCGCTTGACTTCGTTTTCACGGTCTGCGACAAGGCTGCCGGCGAGTTGTGCCCGGTCTGGCCCGGTCAACCGATGACGGCCCATTGGGGTCTGCCTGACCCGGCAGCGGTCGAGGGCTCCGACGAGCACAAAGCCAAGGCGTTCATGGACACCGCGGTCGTTCTCAAGCGGCGCATCGAACTGATGCTGTCGCTGCCGCTGAACTCGTTGGCCGGCATGTCCCTGCAACGCGAGATCGACCGGATCGGCAAGGCTGGGGTCTGATCCATCATGACGATTCACGTTCTCATCCTTTGCACCCACAACTCGGCGCGCAGCGTCCTGTCTGAGGGCATGCTCAACCATTGGGCAACCAGGCTCGGCCGCGACGTGAAGGCGCATAGCGCAGGCAGCGCGCCGAGCGGTCGCGTCAACCCGCTCGCGATCGAGGCGCTCGACAACGCCGGCATCGAAACCGGCGCGTACCGCAGCAAGAGCTGGGACGAGTTCAGCACCGACGGTGCGCTGCCACTGTCGATCGTCATCACGGTGTGCGACGGCGCAGCCGCCGAGACCTGCCCCGTGTTCTTTGGCGGCAAGGGCGGCCAACCTGTGAAAGTGCATTGGGGCTACCCCGATCCATCCAACGCCGAAGGCGGCGACATCGGCAAGCGCCGCGCCTTCGAGTTGACGCGCCAGGCCATCGGCTATCGCATGCTGCAGCTGCTGACCCTGCCACTCGAAACGATGGATCGCACCGCGCTGCAACGTGAGCTGGTCGCGATCGGCCACAGCTAAGTCCGCCGCCATGAACACCGCCACCTTGCCTGCGCACAGCGCCACGCCCGCGCCGATGAGCATCTTCGAGCGCTACCTCACCGTCTGGGTGTTGCTCTGCATCGTGGTCGGCATCGCGCTCGGCCAGATGTTCCCAGGCCCCTTCCAGGCGGTCGGCCGGATGGAGATTGCCAAGGTCAACCTGCCGGTCGGGCTGCTGATCTGGGTGATGATCGTTCCGATGCTGCTGAAAGTCGACTTCGGCGCACTGCATCAAGTGAAGCAGCACTGGCGCGGCATCGGCGTCACGCTGTTCGTCAACTGGGCGGTCAAGCCGTTCTCGATGGCCCTGCTGGCTTGGATCTTCATTCGCCACGTCTTTGCGCCTTATCTGCCGGCCGATCAGGCCGACAGCTACATCGCCGGCCTGATCCTGCTGGCCGCCGCGCCGTGTACGGCAATGGTCTTCGTATGGAGCCGGCTCACCGGCGGTCACCCGCTCTTCACGCTGTCGCAGGTGGCGCTGAACGACACCATCATGGTTTTCGCGTTCGCTCCTATCGTCGCCCTGCTGCTGGGCCTTTCATCGATCGTCGTGCCCTGGGACACGCTGATGACGTCGGTGGTGCTCTACATCGTGATTCCGGTCGTCCTCGCCCAGCTGTGGCGCAAAGTACTGCTCAAGCGCGG
>JANMAS010000422.1:0-7335 GCA_031359975.1 Burkholderiales bacterium | reverse complement strand
CGTGGCTGTGGGCGTCGGAGTAGCTGTCGCCATGCAGCACGACCTCGCCGCCGAGGGCGCGCACCGCGTCGATCTTCAGCTTGGGCGTGGTGACGGGCATCACGATGGTGGCCTTGCAACCCAGCTTCTTCGCGCCCAGGGCCACGCCCTGCGCATGGTTGCCGGCCGAGGCGCAGATCACGCCCGCGGCCAGTTGCTCAGGCGTGAGGTGCACCATCTTGTTGTACGCCCCGCGCAGCTTGAAGCTGAACACCGGCTGGCAGTCTTCGCGCTTGAGCAGCACCTGGTTGCCCAGGCGGCGCGACAGCGTGCGCGCCGGTTCGAGCGGCGATTCGATCGCCACGTCGTACACCCGCGCGGTGAGGATGCGCTGGAGATAGTTGCCCGTTTTGCGGCGGCTGGGTGCCGGGGTCATCGGTCTTCCTTCATCGCGCGCGGCTGAGCGCAGCGGAGGCGGATGATAGGGCGGCGCCAAAAAGAAGCGGCCCGATGTCTTGCGACATCGGGCCGAAACCACCAATGGAGGTGGAGGAGACAACCGTTGGCACATTACAGGCTGAAAGCCGAACGTGCAATGCATACAGTCTAGCGCGTGGCATGCTGCATCGCAACAAGCAACATATGGATTACCCTGTCACGTGAAGGCCTGTGCGTTGCACAATTCGCATTTGCGCAACAGGACGGATCGATATGGACTGCACGGTTCAGTGGCTGCCGTCGGTAGGCATGGCGTTTTCGGCCGAGACGGGCAGTGGCCACCTGCTGATGATGGACGGCGCGCCCGACGGCGGTGGCCGCAACCTCGCACCACGACCCATGGAAACCTTGCTTGCCGGAGCCGGGGGCTGCACCGCCTACGACGTGGTGCTCATCCTGAAGAAGGGCCGCCAGGACGTGCGTGGTTGCGGTGTGAAGCTCACCGCCGAGCGCGCCACCGAGGATCCGAAGGTGTTTACCGCGATCCACATGCACTTCACCGTGACCGGACGCAGTTTGGCCGATGCGGCGGTGGCGCGCGCCGTGGCTTTGTCACATGAAAAATATTGTTCCGGCACGATCATGCTGGGCAAGACCGCCGCCATCACCGTCAGCCACGAGGTGGTCGAGGTGTAGCGTACCCGCGGCTGGCTAGATGCGGTGCGCGGTGGTGGTCATCACCTTGGCCGCTGCGCGCATCGCCCAGCGCACCGGCGCCGGCATGGCCGAGCCACCCGCGGCCTCGGCCATGCTCGCGTGTCGCGCTTCGTCGGCTTTCATCTGCTCGACGATCACTCGCGAGGCATGATCGTTGGCCGGCAAGCGCGACAGATGCGAGGCCAGGTGCTGCTCGACCTGCCGTTCGGTCTCGACCACAAAGCCCAGGCTCCGGCGCTCGCCGGCCCGGCCAGCCACCAGCCCCATCGCAAAAGCGCCTGCGTACCACAGCGGATTGAGCCAGCTCCGGTGCGCCCCGAGTTCGCGCAACCGCTTCTCCGTCCAGGCCAGGTGATCACCTTCCTCGCGCGCAGCCTCGGCGAGGTGTCGGCGCACGCCGTCGTCCTGAGTCATCAGGGCTTGCGCTTGATAAAGCGCCTGCGCGCACACCTCGCCGACGTGATTGACCCGCATCAGTGCGCCGGCTTCTCGTCGATCGGCCTCGCTGAGGGGTTGGTCATAGCCAGCGGCTGGCTGAGGCAGTTCGCGCACCGCGCGGGTGGAGCCCGACAGGGTGCGCAATGCCCCGTTCGCGACGACGATCCAGGAATCCAAGTTGCTCATCCAGCAAGGATAGCGCGGCTCGCGAAGGTGCCGGATGCGGTGTGGGTAAGGCGATTGAGCGTTGAAGCGTGTCTCGACGCACCAAGATGGAGCGCTTCGTTGTGACTGGACAACATCATGGGGTGAATTGGCGGTTAACGCTTGGCGCATCAGGCGTCGGTCTGGTGCAATACATGAAGCTTCCGGCGATAGCTTGGCTTGTGTCATCGGCCCATCGTGAACTGGGTTGCAAGTTGCTGGAACGTACGAATTAACTTTGGAGATATCCCCAAATGAAGAAATCCCTGCTCGCCCTGGCCGTTCTGGGTGCCTTTGCCGGCGCTGTGTCGGCCCAATCGTCGGTGACCATGTACGGTCGCGTCGATCTGTCCCTGGCCAAGAAGTCGGGCACCGACCAGAAAGAGCTGTCTGACGGCTCAGCAGGCCGCGTCGGCATGCGTGGCGTGGAAGATCTCGGCGGTGGCTTGAAGGCCATCTTCAACATCGAGCACCGCTTCTTTGCCGATACGGGCCAACTGGCCGTGGCATCGCGCTTCTGGCAAGGTCGTGCGATTGTTGGTCTGGAAGGTGGCTTCGGCCAGGTCGTGCTCGGCCGCGAGTACACCACGGCCTACAGCATGGTGCAGGGCCCGTCGGATCCGTGGGGATTTGACACCGTTGTCGCGCTCGATAGCGCGGTTGCCAACGGCCTCGGCGGTGTCACCGGCACGCTCGGCCTGACCACGCTGGGCATCAGCCAGCGCCGTCTCGACAACTCGATCACCTACAAGTTCTCGGCCTCCGGCTTCACCATCGGTGCGCAAACCGGTGCGGCGCAGGATCCGGGTGACATCGTGATCCAGAATTCACGTCCGGTGAACTTCGCTGCCACCTATTCGGGCGGCCCGATCTTCGTGGGCTTGGGTTACGAGCGTACCGGCTTTGATCTGGTCGAGCGCGGCAAGGTTCTGTCGCTGGCTGGCGCCTACGACTTCGGCATGGCCCGTGTGGGCCTCGATTACGCCAACGGCACCACCGCCCTTGGTCAGGATCGCCGTTCGTATGGCATGACGCTCACCGCCCCCGTGGGCGCGGGTCAGATCAAGGGTGTGATCGGCCGCGTGCAGGTCAAGCCGCTCGACGCGTTCAGCACGGGTTGGTCGAGTGTCAACACGATCGTTGGCCTGGGCTACCACTACAGTCTGTCCAAGCGCACCACGGTTTACGCCGACTTCGTGCGTAACACCGGCGCCTGGGCCACCAGCAAGAACGGCTACGACTTCGGTCTCAAGCACAACTTCTGATGCCCGCATCGCGCGCACCGCGCCGATGTGAAAGCAGATCGAGCCGCCTTCGGGCGGCTCTTTCGTTGGCGGGTGCGGCGCGGCGCGTGCTGTTGCGTTTGCCTCGACGATCACGCCCCATCAAAGTTGGCATGATGGGCGCTATGCCTTCAGCGTCTTTCGCCCAGCTTCGGCACCCATGATTGCCTTCGTCATCCGCCGCCTTTTGCAGGCGATCATCGTGTTGCTCACCGTGGCTTTCATCGCCTTCACGATGTTTCAGTTCGTGGGCGATCCAGTGTCCAACCTGCTCGGGCAGGAGGCGACACAGGCGCAGCGCGCACAACTTCGGGCCGATCTGGGCCTGGATCAGCCGTTTTTCATCCAGTTCGCGCACTTTGTGGGCAATGCGGTACAGGGTGAGTTCGGCCTCAGCCTGCGGCAGGGCCGGAAGGTCTCGGCCTTGTTCGCGGAGCGCCTGCCCGCCACGCTGGAGCTTGCCCTCGCGGCCGGTGCCATCGCGCTGTTTGCGGGCATACCCATGGGCGTGTATGCGGCGCTGAGGCGGGGCAGTTTTCTGTCGCAGTGGCTGATGACGCTGTCGCTGCTGGGCGTTTCGTTGCCCACGTTCCTGATCGGTATCTTGCTGATTCTGGTTTTCTCGGTGCTGCTCACATGGCTGCCGAGTTTCGGGCGCGGCGAGGTGGTGCAGATCGGGCCGTGGAGCACCGGCCTGCTCACGGTGGACGGGCTCAGGCATCTGGTTCTACCGGCTGTCACCCTGGCGATCTATCAGCTCACGCTCATCATCCGGCTGGTGCGATCGGAGATGCTGGAAGTGCTGCGCACGGATTACATCAAGTTCGCAAAAGCGCGTGGCCTGCGCAACCGCACCGTTTACTTCACCCATGCTCTGCGCAATACGCTGGTACCGGTGATCACGATAACCGGGCTGCAGTTGGGTGGCTTGATCGCCTTTGCGATCATCACCGAAACCGTTTTCCAGTGGCCTGGCATGGGGCTGCTGTTCATCCAGGCGGTGCAGTTTGCCGATATCCCGGTGATGGCGGCCTACCTGTGCCTGATCGCGCTGATCTTCGTGGTGATCAACCTCGTTGTCGATCTGCTGTACTTCGCGGTAGACCCCCGCTTGCGGGTCGAGACGCCCGCCGCGGCCCATTGATCCCCATTCGCATGACCGCACAACACGATCCCCCATCTTCCGTCGCCAACCCGGTGGTCGCCGCAACCGCGTCCGGATGGTGGGCGCGTTGGCTCGACGGTGATGTGTGGCACAGCTTTCGCAGTTCACCCGTTGCGATGGCTGCGGCCGCCGTGGCGGTGTTGTGCGTGTTCTGCGCCTTGTTCGCGCCGTGGGTAGCGCCCAGCAATCCGTACGACCTGACCACGCTGGAGCTGGCCGATTCGCGGCTGCCACCGGCGTGGATCGATGGCGGGCGATCCGATCATCTGCTGGGCACCGACGATCAAGGGCGCGACATCCTGTCGGCGCTGATGTATGGCGCGCGGATCTCGTTGCTCGTCGGCGTGGCCTCGGTGCTGCTGTCGATGCTGATCGGTGTCGGGCTGGGGTTGCTGTCGGGCTTCGTGGGTGGACGCATCGACGCCTTCATCATGCGGGTGTGCGATGTGATGCTGTCGTTCCCCGCCATCCTGATCGCCTTGCTCATCGATGGCATTGGCCGCGCGCTCTTTCCCGATGCGCATGAAACGCTGGCGTTCTCGGTGCTGATCCTGGCCATCGCGCTCACCGGCTGGGTGCAATACGCGCGCACGGTACGGGGCTCGACGATGGTGGAACGCGGCAAGGAATATGTGCAGGCGGCGCGCGTGATCGGCGTGTCGCCGATGCGCATCATGCGGCGCCACGTGTTGCCCAACGTGACCGGCCCGGTGCTGGTGCTCGCCACCATCCAGGTGGCCACCGCCATCCTCACCGAAGCCACGCTGTCGTTCCTGGGCGTGGGCGTGCCCGCCACCAGCCCGTCGCTGGGCACCTTGATCCGCATCGGCAACGATTACCTGCTGTCCGGCGAATGGTGGATCACCATTTTCCCCGGCCTGATGCTGGTGTTGATTGCCCTGAGCGTGAACCTGCTGGGTGATTGGTTGCGCGACGCCCTCAATCCGCGGCTGCAATGACCACGGGCTGCGCATGACTTCGCCATTGCTCGAAGTGCGCCACCTGCGTGTGGAGTTCCCGACGCGTCGTGGCACGCTGGTCGCGCTCGATGATGTGTCGTTCGACATCGCCCCCGGCGAGATCCTCGGTGTGGTGGGCGAATCCGGTGCCGGCAAGTCGCTCACCGGCGCGGCGATCATCGGCCTGCTGGAGCCACCCGGGCGTATTGCTTCCGGCGAGGTGCGCCTGAATGGTGAGCGCATCGACAACCTGCCCGAAGACCGCCTGCGCAAGATTCGGGGGCGTCAGATCGGCGCGATCTTTCAGGATCCGCTCACCTCGCTGAATCCACTGTTCACCGTGGGCCGGCAATTGGTGGAGACGATCCGCACCCACTTGCCGATGAGCGCGGCCGACGCGCGCCAGCGCGCGATCCAGTTGCTCAAGGAAACCGGCATTCCCGCCGCCGAGGCGCGCATCGACCAATACCCGCATCAGTTCTCGGGCGGCATGCGCCAGCGCGTGGTGATCGCCCTGGCGCTGGCGGCGCAGCCCAAGCTGATCGTGGCCGACGAGCCCACCACCGCGCTCGATGTATCGATCCAGGCGCAGATCATCGCCTTGCTCAAGCGCCTGTGCCGCGAGCATGGCGCGTCGATCATGCTGGTGACGCACGACATGGGCGTGATCGCCGAAACCTGCGATCGGGTGGCGGTGATGTACGCCGGCCGCATCGTGGAGATCGGGCCGGTGCAGGAGGTGATCCACCATCCCGCGCATCCCTACACCGCGGGCCTGATGGGCTCCATCCCGGCGATGGACGAAGAGCGCGAGCAACTGCTGCAGATCGATGGCGCCATGCCGCGCCTGAACGCGATTCCGCCGGGGTGCGCGTTCAATCCAAGGTGCCCGCGTGCCTTTGAGCGGTGCCGGTCGCAACGGCCCGATCTGATGCCCGCCGGCGCCACCCGGGCGGCGTGCTGGCTGCATGCGGATGGGGCTAGGTCATGACGGCCCTGGTCGAGGTGCGCGATCTGGCGAAGACCTTCGACGTCTCCGCACCCTGGCTCAACCGTGTGCTCGAAGGCAAAACCCGCCAGACCGTGCACGCCGTCGATGGTGTGAGTTTCAGCATCGCCAAGGGCAGCACGCTGGCGCTGGTGGGTGAATCGGGTTGCGGCAAGAGCACGGTGGCGCGCCTGCTCGTGGGGCTGCACAAACCCACGCGGGGCGACATCCGGTTCGACGGCCAGGACGCGCTCAAGGCACTGGCCTCCAGCGATGCCCAGGTGTTTCGCCGTCGTTTGCAGATGATCTTCCAGGATCCGTATGCCAGCCTGAACCCGCGCTGGCGGGTGTGCGACATCATCGCCGAGCCCTTGATCGAGCATCACCTGCTGGCGGGTCAGCAGGCGCAATCGGATCGCGTGGGCGAGCTGCTCGAATCGGTGGGCCTCGCAGCCGGCGACATGATGAAGTTCCCGCACCAGTTTTCCGGCGGTCAGCGCCAGCGCATCTCGATCGCCCGCGCCCTGGCCACGCAGCCCGAGTTCCTGGTTTGCGACGAGCCGACGTCGGCGCTGGATGTGTCGGTGCAGGCCCAGGTGCTCAACATCATGAAGGCGCTGCAGCGCCGCCACGGCCTGACCTACCTCTTCATCTCGCACAACCTGGCGGTGGTGCGCCATGTGAGCGATGAGGTGGGGGTGATGTATCTCGGGCGCCTGGTCGAAGTGGCGCCAAAAGCGCAGCTGTTCAGCCAGCCGCGGCATCCCTACACTCGCATGCTGCTGGATGCGATCCCCGATATCCACATGAGCGGCCGCGCGCGCACACCGGTGCAGGGCGAAGTACCCAATCCCCTGTCGCCGCCCACGGGCTGCGCGTTTCATCCCCGTTGTTCGCACGCCAACGCACGCTGCCACAACGAGCGACCGGCCCTGCAGACCATCGGTGGCGTGCAGATCGCCTGCCACGCGGTGGACGAGGGCCGGATCTGATCAGGTGATCAGGTGAGCAGGTGCTCGCCGCGGAACAACTCGCTGGCCTGCTTGCGGTCGCGGATCAGCCAGGCCTGATCGCCGGCCACCATGACCTCGGCCGCCCGCCCGCGCGTGTTGTAGTTGCTGGCCATGCTCATGCTGTACGCGCCGGCCGAGAGCACGGCGATGA
>JANMAS010000324.1:0-9406 GCA_031359975.1 Burkholderiales bacterium | reverse complement strand
CGGCGACAACGGCATGGGCTTGCGCAGCTCAGGCGAGCAGTCGGGCCGCGTGCCGGGTCGTGGCTCGGGAAGGGCGAGTTTCGTCGCTTGATCATGCGCGCGTTCGCGCTCCCGCGGCTGCTGACGCAGCGCAGCCTGGCTGCTTCCTCGAGCAGATCAGCGAACCAGCGCCGGCGCTGGTTCGGCCGCCCTGGGGGGAAATGCCCCGGAGCGGGCGGGGCTGGGCGCGGCGCAGCAACTGAACATGTCCCGTGAACGACAGACTTCGCTGCCGGATGCGATGCGCGCTGGCCGCCTGGTGCATCAACCAGCACACCGCGTAGTGCGCCAAGAACCACCCGTAGAACTCCTGCCGCACGCCGTCCGGCGTCTTACTGCGCAGGGTTCGCCGGCGCTGCACGAGGTGGGTCTTCAGCTCGTCGAACACCGCCTCGACCTCCCAGCGCTCGTGGTACAGCGTAGCCAACTCCAATGCCGGTGCCTCCTGCGGATCGAGCAAGGTCGTCACAAGCCGATAGCGCGGCTGCGAATCGGCGAGGCCGGGCAACGCGTACTCGATCACGCGCAGGCTGATCTCGCCGGCTCGGGTGATGCGCGACTTCGCATCGGGGTAGATCACGCTCAGGTACGAGCCATCCGCCAGCGCCTTGACCACCGGCAGCTGCCGGTTCGCCACGCAGCGCCACAGCAGTTGCGCGCCGGTATCGGCCGCTGCCTTCCAATGGCCGTAGCCGCTGAAGCCGCGGTCGGCCAGGCACAGTATGTCGGGCCCCAAGCGCCCCAGCAGTTCGCACACGTCCCACTCCGCGGCGCGATACGGCCCCAGGTTCGCGCCGATGATGGCGTGCGTGGCACATTCGACCAGCACGGCGCACTGGGCTTGCGGATAGCCCGCACGGCCGGTGCGGCTGCCGGGGTAGCCGAACTCCGCGGCGTTGTCGGCTTCGTCGGGCAACTCGAAGTTGCTGCCGTCGATGGCCACCAGCCGCAGCCCAGCGTAGAACGCCTCGGGCTGGGCCACCTGATCGGCCAGCGGTATGCAAGCACGCGCGTACAGCGCCTGCAAAGGCGCGAAGCCGATCTTGGTACGCGCCACGCTGATCGAGGACTTGGCCACGGTGGGCACGGCGCGATTCCCTTGCATCCACGCCAGGCCCTGGGCCACGACCGCGAACACGTCTTCGTAGGCCGACTCGGGGTACAGGCTCAGCGCCATGCAGTAGTAGCCGGCTGCGATGGCCGGAAAGCTGCGGATGCGCTGGCTGTTGACGCCATGCTCGTCGAGCACCGCGTGCATGAGCTCGGGCGGGTACACGCGCGCCAGCAGGCTGGCGCTGAGGTAGTCGCTCAGCCGGGCGCCGGCACCGAGAGTCAGACAGGGGTCAGGTCTTGCCTCTTGCTACTCATCCCGCAGCATGACGTCTGCGGCATGGGGTCATCTGCAGCATGGGGTCAGGTCTTGCCTTTTGCCTCGCAACTGCTGGACTCACTCCTCAACAGAAGCGGCACTCCCCTCTTGGCATCATTTCATCATGATGCGACGATGCGACCATGAGAACGACCATTGACTTGCCAGCCGACCTGCATCACGCGGTCACATCCATCGCTTCGCACGGCCGCAAGAGCACGAATCAGACGGTGGCCGAGTTGCTTCGCCGTGGGATGGCGAATCCACCGCTGGCCGGTGCCGCCGCCAACGCCGCAATGCGGATCGACAAGAACATAAGGCTCCCGGTGATCCGGTCACCGCGGCCGGTGACGGTGGAAGACGTCCGAGCGCTCGAGGACGAGTGATGCCCCGGTCGGCCGCTTCGCGGGGCGAGGCGGCGAGCGCCGTCCACCTGCTGGATGGCAATGTGCTGTACGCCTTGATCGACGAATCGCATGTGCGCCGCGCCCCGGAACGCCGATGGTTCCGGAACACGTCGGGTGGGTTCGCAACGTGCCCAATCAGGCAGGGCGCGCTGCTTCGCGGAAGCGGAAAGGAAGCGGGGGTCAGGTCTTGTCTTTTGCTACTCATCCTGCCGTATGGCGTCCCGCCACAACTCGCATGCCATTGCACTGCTGACCCAAAACATCCAAAATACACACGGCAACGTACACACAGCCCTGGAGGTGCTCCCATGGCAGCAGTCATCAGCAGAGTTTTCATGAATGGCAACAGCCAGGCGGTGCGCATTCCGCACGAGTTCCGGCTCAACGTCAACCGTGTGCAGGTCAGCCGCAACGAGGCGGGTGATCTGGTGATTCGCCCGTTGCCCTTGAATCGCGGTGTGGCTTTTCTGGCAGCGTTGCAAGACTTCGACGATGACTTGTTGGACGACTTTCTTGGCAGGGTGAGCGAGGATCACCAGGCACAGCCACCGGTGCAGGAGCGTGAGCCGTTGTGAAATACATGCTCGACACCAATATCCTGATCTACCTCATCAAGAACAAGCCGGAGTCGGTGACTCAGCGGGTCGACGCGCTGGGGGAAGACGACGAGTTGTGCATGTCCTTTGTCACCTACGCTGAGTTGCTGAAGGGCGCCGAAGGCAGCACACGCAAGGGGGACGTATTGCGGCGCCTCGAGGGATTGACCCGGCAAGTGCCGGTTATCTATCCAAGCGGCGCCGCGCTGTGCGAACACTTCGCCGTGCAGTCCGTTCGCCTGAAGGCCACCGGTACGCCGATTGGCGCGAACGACCTATGGATTGCATGCCATGCCCTGGCGGAAGCTGCCGTGCTGGTCACCAACAACGAGTCGGAGTTCAAGCAGGTCGCGGGGTTGACGGTGGAGAACTGGGTGTGAGCCCGCGAATGAAGAACAATGCGGAACAATGCGGGGTCAGGTCTTGCCTTTCGCAACTAACTCCCATACGTTCCTCGCATGTCACGCCCCCTGCGCATCGAATTTCCAGGCGCCGTCTATCACGTCACGTCACGCGGTGACCGCCGCGAACCCATCTATCGGGACGACGAAGATCGAATCCGGCAACTGGACGTGCTCGCGCAGGCCATGGCCCGGTTCGACGCCCAGGTGCTGAGCTATTGCCAGATGGGCAATCACTTCCATCTGGTGCTGCACACCCGCCAAGCCAATCTGTCGCGCCTGATGCGGCATGTGAACGGGGTGTACACGCAGGCGTTCAACCAGCGGCATGGTCTGGTGGGGCACCTGTTTCAAGGGCGATTCAAGGCGATCCTGGTCGACCGCGACGCCTACCTGCTGGCCTTGTGCCGGTACGTGGAGCGCAACCCGGTGGCGGCGGGCATGGTGGAGGCTGCAGGCGACTGGCCTTGGTCGAGCTATCGAGCGCACGTCGGAGACGCGGCCACGCCGACATGGCTGGATTCCGATGGGCTGCACGCGTACCTGCTGGGCCGTCCGGTCGTGGCAGCGCGGGATCGCCGCCTGGCTGTGCAGCGATACGCCGCCCTGGTGGCTGATGCGCAGCCCAACGAGACGCCGATATGGGAAGCTGCTCTGCGCGGGCAGGTCTTTCTGGGCGACGAGGCCTTCGTCGCCCGAATGCAGGCGCTGGCCACGCCGGCAATGCGCGCTGCGGTCGACGTGCCGAAGGCGCAGCGCAAGTCGCCGCTCACGCTGCAGGACTGCCTGCAGCAGTCGCCCGGGCAACCGGCGCGGGCGCTGTGCCGGGCGTATCGCGAAGGCGGCATCACGATGACGGCCATGGCAAAGGAGTTGGGGCTGTCTGTCTCACGGGTCAGCAGGTTGATCGCGGCGGCCGAGTTGGAGAACTTGGCAATAGGCAAGACCTGACCCTCGCCCATTCTCGCCCATTCTTGACCGTTTCGATCCCCTGAGCCGGTGCTAATATGGGTACCCATATGAAGACAACCATCGATATCGCAGACCCCCTGTTCGATGCGGCCAAAGCCGCTGCGCAGCAGCGCGGCACCACCCTGCGAGCGCTGGTGGAGATGGGGTTGCGCCAGGTGCTGGAGACGCCCCCCAGGAACAAGCGCGCGTTCAAGTTGCGCAAGGCCAGTTTTCGGGGTCGCGGCCTGCAGGAGGGCGCCCAGGGCGCGAGCTGGGAGCAGTTGCGCGAAATGTCTTACGGCGATGGTGGCCGATGATCGCGGTGGACACCAACATCCTGGTGTACGCGCACCGGGAGGATTCGCCTTGGCATGAGCGGGCCGTGGCATGCGTTGACGCTCTGGCCGTCGGGCTCGCGCCGTGGGCCATTCCGTGGCCTTGCCTGCATGAGTTCTTCGCCATCGTCACCCATCCGAAGATCTACGCGCCCCCCACGCCGCGGGCCGCCGCTGTGGACCAGATCGACGCGTGGTTGGAATCGCCCGCGGTGGTGCTGTTGGGCGAGTCGGGTTCCCACTGGTCGACACTGCGTGCGTTGGTGAACGCGGCACGTGTCGCCGGGCCCCAGGTGCACGACGCGCGTATTGCGGCACTGTGCTTGCAACATGCCGTGGGCGAACTCTGGACGGCCGATCGGGATTTCAATCGCTATCCACAGATCAAGACGCGCAATCCGCTGGTGGGATGACACGGGTTCGAAACGGGCCCATGACTTTGGTTCATTGATTCCGGCTCCCCTGCCAGTCACGATCCCGCATGCCTCCGCACCCGCAGAACCCGCCGATCCCGCGCCCGCCAGAATCCACCTCGCGCCGTGCCTGCCACTCACGCGCCTTCGCAAACCGCCCATGATGGCGCTCTCCCGCGCACCCATCCCGGTGGTCGTGCAGCAGCACACCGAAGACTCGGCTGCGCTGCGCAACACCCGCACGTTCCTGGTGGGCGCACCGCACGTCAAGTTGCACCAGCTCGGCCGTTTGGACGACCGCCTGGCCGCGCATCTCGATGGCCTTGCGGTGGCTGGCGACTATGGAACCCAGCTCGCATTCGCCGCCCTCGAACGCCCCGGCCGAGGCGAGACTTTCACCGCCACCGTGCGCGCCATCGAAGATCGCGATGGCATCCGCCTGGACAAGCTGCTGGCCATCGCCGAGGCGCTGCCTGATTGCCGACCCGGTGTGATCTCGGCCTTCGGCTGGGTATCCGCCGCCAGCCTGCACGGCATCACCAAGACGCTGCTGGCATCGCCGAATGCGTTTCGACTTCAGGTGGGCCTGGCCACGTGTGCGATGCATCAGGTGGATCCTGGTGCCGCGTTGGCGGCCGCGTTGCAGGATGCCGATGCGGCCTTGCGTGCCCGCGCCTTGCGGGTGTTCGCCAGCCGGGGCCAGGGGGATCTTCTGCCCGCTTGCTTGAACGCTTTGATCGACGAGGATGCGGCCTGCGCATTCGAGGCGGCGCGCGCCGCGGTTTTGCTGGGGGATCGGCACGCGGCGGTGGCCGCGCTTCACGCCATCGCATCGGCACCCGGCCCTTGGCGCGCACACGCGCTGGCATTGACGCTCAAGCTCCACGAACCGGTCCTGGCCCATGCGGTGCTCAAGGCGCTGTCGCAAGATCCGGCCAGCGTGCGCCTGCTGATCCAGGGCATCGGCATCGCGGGCGATTCGCACTACCTGCCGTGGCTCATCCAGCAGATGCACGATCTCAAACTCACGCGCTTGGCGGGTGAATCGTTCAGCCTCATCACCGGGCTCGATCTGGCCTACCTCGATCTCGATCGCAAACCGCCCGAGAACATCGATTTCGGCCCCAACGACGATCCGAACGACGACAACGTGGCCATGGACGAAGACGACAGCCTGCCCTGGCCCGACCCTGAAAAGCTCGGCGCCTGGTGGCGGGCCAACAGCCATCGCCTGCCGCCTGGCACGCGATATTTCATGGGCCAGGCGCCTTCGCCCGCGCACAGCCTGGAGGTGCTGAAAACCGGCTTCCAGCGCCAGCGCACGGCAGCCGCCGTCTATCGCTGCTTGCTGGCGCCCGGCACACCCTTGTTCAACACAGCGGCACCGGCGTGGCGCCAGCAGCGCCTGCTGGCGGCCATGGCCACGTGATGCCGGCCATCGATGCCAAGCTCGTGTTCGCGGTGCTGGGCCCGTTGTTCCTGGCGCTGGGCGCCGTGCGCTGCCTGTGCGCGGGCCGCCTGGTGCCGCAGGCGCGTGCATGGCTCCTCATCGGCGCGATCTTCAGCGCGGTGGCGGCCTGGCTTTTCGCAGACCGGTGAACTTCACCAAGGCACCACATTGACATCAGATGCTGATACGCATAGCATCACGCATCATGCGAACCACCATCGACATTGACGACCCCATTCTGAAGGAGGTCAAGCGCCTTCAGAGACGCGGAGGCCAATCCCTCGGCCGACTGGTATCTGATCTGCTCGCGCAATCGCTTGCCGCATCAAAGGCCGCTTCATCTGTGGACGCACCGGTCTTTCAATGGCTGGCGCAGCCGATGCGGGCACGTATTGATCTGGCCGATAAACATGCACTGCTCGATGCGATGGACGAGCGCGGCGCATGAGCTTTGGTATCGACGTCAACATCCTGCTGTACGCGTCTGACGAGAGCAGCCCACTCAACGACAAGGCACAGGCGTTTCTGAGGCAATGCGCCACCGGACCAGAAGTTTTCTGCCTGGCCTGGTTGACGGCGATGAGCTACGTGAGGATGGCTACCCACCCTTCGATCTTTCAGCGGCCACTCACCCCTGCGCAAGCCGTTGGCAACATCGAGGCTCTCCTGGCCCTGCCGCATTGCCGCGCAATTGGCGAGGAGGCGGATCATCTGCGTGTGTACCAGGAAATCACCCGTGCTGTTCCAAGCCGTGGAAACCTTGTGGCCGATGCGCATCTGGCGGCGGTGCTGCAGCAGCACGGCGTCGTTGTGATCTACACCCATGATCGGGATTTCAGGAAGTTCGCCTTCCTGGATGTGCGGGATCCGTTGGTTTGATCGGCGGGTGCGATTCTTGAAGATGCGAAGCGCCGCTCCCGGAGTTCTTCGGCCCGGAAGCTGAGCCTCGCACAGGCCCGCGCCGATATGACTTTCGTTGATTGCCGCCCCTCGCCGATTGATCGATAAAGGCCATATCGCGCGCACCGACGCGATGGAGCGCATCAGCCGGCCCTGCCTCGCCTCACCATGAATCTCGTCATCCGCGCGCAGACCCTCAACGATCAGCCCCTGTCGCAGGCGATCGTGTGCAGCTTCGATGTCAAGGGCGGAACCATCGGCCGCTCCGATACCAACACGATGACCTTGCCGGATCCCGAGCGGCACATCTCTCGGCTGCAGGCCGAGGTGAGCGCGCAGGCCGGTGGCCATTTTTCGATTCGCAATGCCGGCGCCGCCAATGCGATTTTCATCAACGGTCGCGCGCTGGCGCCGGGTGAAGGCAGCGCGCTGGCCCACGGTGACGAGCTGCGCATTGGCGGCTACGCGCTGGGTGTGCAGGTGGAGTCCGACGACGACACCCTGCGCACCATCGTGGGCAGCCGCCCGGTGGTGGATGCGCGTGATGTGATCGTGCGCTCGGCTGCCGAGGTGCGCACCGATCACGGCAAGCCCGGGCGGCGGCACAAGGCGCCCATGCCGGAGATTGCGCCTGTCGAACCTGTCGCATGGGCCGCGCCGCCCACGCCAGCAGCTCCGCCCGCTCCCCCACGCCCCGACAGCACGGTGCCCACCTGGGCAGGCCTCAATCCGTTTGCCGACTTGCTGGGGACCGGCGCTGCCGCGTCGCCTCCCGGCGCAATCGATCCCTTTGCCATGCTCGGCGTGCCCGGCCCGGCGCCTGCGCCGATGTCGATGCCGGCCCCCACCGCACGGCCTTCTGCCGGCGCGCCCGCGCGTTTGCCTGACGATTTCGATCCCTTCGCCGATCTCAACCCGCCTGCAGCCGCACCCGCGCCAGGAGCTGCCATGCCTCGGCCGGCAGGTGCCCATGATCTGCTCGGTTCGGTGGGCATCGGCGCGGGCTCGGCGCCGTCGCTCGATGCGAGTTTCGGGCTCGGTGGCTCATCGGGTGGTTCATCCGCCGATCCCCTCGCTGCCTTCATGAGCAACACACCCGCGCCCGGCGCTGCCCGGGCGATGGCGGGTTCAGCGCAGGCCAGCACCGATCCCTTTGCGATGTTCGGCCCCACGCCGGGGCAGGCTGCCGCCGATAGCCCGCCCGGCCCGGCGGCGTTCAACCACACGCCGGAGTTGAAGGCCGCTTATGAGCCGCCGCCGCTGGTGGGTGCGAAGAAGCCCGTGGCACCGCCGGTGGCGCCACCACCTTTTGCATCGCATGTCGCCCCGCACGTCGCACCACCCGCCGCATCCATCGTCGCATCACCCGATGTCACCGCCCGGCGCGTGCCCGCATCCAGCGCACACACCAGCGATGCGCTGTGGGCCGCCTTCTGCGAGGGTAGCGGCGTGCCGATGCAGTTGCCGCAGGGCCTGACGCCCGATCAGATGCGCCTGCTGGGCACCATCATGCGCAAGGCCGTCGAGGGCACGCTGGGCCTGATGGCGGTGCGCGCCACCGCCAAGACCGAGCTGCACGCCGCTGTCACCACCATCCGCTCGCGCAACAACAACCCGCTCAAGTTTTCGCCGGGCGTGGAGGTGGCGCTGAGCCAGTTGCTGCAGCCGCCGCTGCGGGGTTTCATGACCGGGCCGGCAGCGATGCAGGATGCGATGCACGATCTCATCGGCCACAGCATCGGCACCATGGCCGGCATGCGTGCGGCGCTGGCGGGCGTGCTCTCGCGCTTCGAGCCCGCGCAGCTCGAAGGCAAGCTGGCCACCAAGAGCGTGCTCGACAGCCTCATGCCCGGTAGCCGCAAAGCCAAGCTGTGGGATCTGTATCTGCAGCACTTCGAATCGATCCGCAACGATGCACAAGACGATTTCCACACCTTCTTTGGCGCGGCCTTCGTGGCTGCCTATGAGGCTCAGTTGGACCAGTTGCAGCCCGCCGGCGATTGACGCTGCGCTGTGCCCCAGGGAATGTGATGCCCGACCACACCGCGCCTGATGTGGTGATCGCCAGCCGCAGCGAGGTGGGCCAGCGCAGCCACAACGAAGACTATCTTCAACACGGCCGCTTCGACGCAGGCTGGTATGCCGTGCTCTCCGATGGCGCCGGCGGCCACAGCAACGGTGCGCTGGCGGCCGACATGGTGGTGCGCATGGTGGCGCACGAGCTGGGGAGCCAGCTCGCCCGCCAAGGGCAGCGGTTGCCTGCGCTGCAGGAGGCGGTGCACATCGCCAACGATGCGCTCAATCGCCAGCAGCAGGGGCTCACCGGCCGGCAGCGCATGCATGCCACCCTGGTGGTGCTGTGGATCGACAAGGCCACCCAGCAGGCGATGTGGGCGCATGTGGGCGATTCGCGCCTGTATCTGTTGCGCCAGGGCCGGGTGGCGCACATCACACGCGACGACAGCGTGGTGCAGGTGCTGATCGACGCCGGCCTCGTCGCCGCGCATGAGGCCCGCCATCATGCGCAGGGCCATCAATTGATCGC
>JANMAS010000287.1:0-9253 GCA_031359975.1 Burkholderiales bacterium | reverse complement strand
CGGCAAGCTGCACATGGGCCATGTGCGCAACTACACCATCAACGACATGCTCGCGCGCCAGTTGCGCATGAAGGGCATGAACGTGCTGATGCCGATGGGCTGGGACGCCTTCGGCCTGCCGGCCGAGAACGCGGCGATCGACAACAACGTGCCGCCCGCGGCCTGGACGCGGCAGAACATCGCCGACATGAAGGCGCAGATGCAGCCGCTGGGCATGGCCATCGACTGGTCGCGCGAGGTCACCACCTGCGACCCTGCGTACTACAAGTGGAACCAGTGGTTCTTCCTGAAGATGCTCGACAAGGGCATCGCCTACCGCAAGACGCAGATCGTCAACTGGGACCCGGTGGACCAGACCGTGCTCGCCAACGAGCAGGTGATCGATGGCCGCGGCTGGCGGTCCGGCGCGCTCATCGAAAAGCGCGAGATCCCTGGTTATTACCTCAACATCACGCAGTACGCGGACGAGCTGCTCGAGCACGTCACCACCCATCTGCCCGGCTGGCCCGAGCGTGTGAAGCTGATGCAGGAAAACTGGATCGGCAAGAGCGAAGGGGTGCGCTTTGCGTTCACCCACGATATCCGCACCGACCAGGGCCTGATCGGCGACGGCCGGATGTATGTGTTCACCACGCGTGCCGACACCATCATGGGCGTCACCTTCGTCGCCGTCGCACCCGAACATCCGCTGGCCACGGACGCGGCCGCGTCGAAGCCGGAAGTCGCCGCCTTCATCGCCGAGTGCCAGGCCGGCGGCACCACCGAAGCCGAGCTCGCCACGCAGGAAAAGAGCGGCATCCGCACCGGTCTGCGGGTGGTGCATCCGCTCACCGGCGAGGCCGTCGATGTGTGGGTGGGCAACTACGTGCTGATGCACTACGGCGATGGCGCGGTGATGGGCGTGCCGGCGCACGACGAACGCGACTTTGCGTTTGCCAAGAAGTACGGCCTGCCGATCAAGCCGGTGATCGCGCTCGAGGGCCGGCCGTACAGCACCGACGCCTGGGTCGAGGCCTATGCCGACAAACAACACGGCGTGTGCATCGACTCCGGCGTGCTCGATGGCCTGGCCTACGCCGCGGCGGTGGACAAGGTGGCCGAGTTGCTCGGCGCCCAGGGGCTGGGCGAGAAGAAAATCACCTGGCGCCTGCGCGACTGGGGCATCAGCCGCCAGCGTTATTGGGGCACGCCGATCCCGATCATCCATTGCGCCGAGCACGGCGCGGTGCCGGTGCCCGAGGCCGATCTGCCGGTGGTGCTTCCCGAAGACTGCATTCCCGATGGCAGCGGCAATCCGCTCAACAAGCGCGCCGATTTCCTGGCCGCGACCTGCCCGATCTGCGGCGCCGCATCGCGCCGCGAGACCGACACGATGGACACCTTCGTCGATTCGTCGTGGTACTTCATGCGCTACTGCGATCCCGCCGACACCCAGGCGATGGTGGGCGCGGGCACGGCCTACTGGATGCCGATGGACCAATACATCGGCGGCGTCGAGCATGCCATCCTGCATCTGCTGTACGCCCGCTTCTGGACGAAGGTGATGCGCGACATGAAGCTGGTGCCGATCGACGAGCCTTTCACCCGCCTGCTCACCCAGGGCATGGTGCTGAAGGAGGCGTACTCGCGCACCACCGAAGCCGCCGGGCGCGAATACTTCTGGGCCGACGATCTCGAGATCGTGCGCGGCGATCACGAGCAGGTTATCTCCGTCACCGCCAAACGCGATGGCGCGGCGGTGCACTATGAAGGCTGGACGACGATGTCCAAGTCGAAGAACAACGGCGTCGATCCGCAGGCGGTGATCGATCGCTATGGCGCCGATACCGCGCGCCTGTTCGTGATGTTCGCTTCGCCGCCGGAGCAGACGGTGGAATGGAACGACGCCAGCGTGGAAGGCGCGCAGCGTTTCCTGCGCCGTGTGTGGCAGTTTGGCGCGCGGCATGCCGACGCCTTGCGCCACGGCCGTGCCCACGAATCCACCGAGGCCACGCGTGCGCTGCGCCACGAGGTGCACACCGTGTTGCGCCAGGTGAGCTACGACTACGAGCGCATGCAATACAACACGGTGGTCTCCGGTGCGATGAAGCTGCTCAATGCGCTCGAGGGTTTCAAGGGCGACGCGCCCGAAGCGCAGCGCGAGGCCTTCGGTATCCTGCTGCGCGTGCTGTATCCGGCCTGCCCGCACATCACCCATGCCTTGTGGCAGCAGCTGGCCTATGCCGATGCGCACGGCGACCTGCTCGACGCCCCCTGGCCGCAGGTGGACGAAGCCGCGCTGGTGCGCGACGAAATCGAGCTGGCCCTGCAAGTCAACGGCAAGCTGCGCGGCGTGATTCGTGTGCCGGCCAGCGCCGATCGCGCGCACATCGAAGCGGTGGCGCTGGCCACGCCGGAGTTTGTGCGCTTTGCCGAAGGGCGGCCGGCGAAGAAGGTGGTCGTGGTGCCCGGCCGGCTCATCAACATCGTGGCTTGAGACCATGATCACCTGGTCTGTCATGTCCTCATCGCCTCGCGAATGTCGCCGCCGCTTGCTCGGCGTGGGTATCGCCTTGACCGCCTCCACGCTGTTGCCCGGCTGCGGCTTTCAATTGCGCCAGCCACCCCGCCTGGGCTTCGATCGCATCGCTCTCGCCGGCTTCGACAGCCGATCGCCCATGGGCAAGGCGCTGCGCGACGAACTCGCGCGCAGCGCCCGCGTGGTGGAAGATCCGGCGCAGGCCGATGTGGTGCTCACCGCGCTGGAAGATCTGGATACCAAGGTGGTGGCGGCGTCCACCGCCGCCGGCCAGGTGCGTGAATTTCGCTTGCGGCTCAAGCTGCGCTTCAGCCTGTCGAAGCCGTCGGGCGCCGTGCTCCTGCCGCCCACCGAGATCGAGCAGCTGCGCGATCTGAGCTACAGCGAAACCTTCGCACTGGCCAAGGAGCAGGAAGAGGCCATCCTGGTGCAGGACATGCGCGCCGACATCGTCTCCCAGGTGCTGCGGGTGCTGGCGGCGCCGAATCTGGCGACCGGAGGCTGAGTGCAGATTCGTGCCGACCAGTTGACGACGCAGTTGTCGCGCGGCCTCAAGCTGCTGTACACCATCCACGGTGACGAGCCGCTGCTGGCGCAGGAGGCGGCGGATGCGATCCGCGCCGCCGCGCGGGCGGCCGGGCACGCGGAGCGGCAGGTGTTCACCGTCAGCGGCGCGCATTTCGACTGGAGCGCGGTGCTGGCAGCGGCGCAATCGATGAGCCTGTTCGCCGAGAACCGGTTGATCGAGATTCGCATCCCGTCGGGCAAGCCGGGCACCGCCGGATCGCAGGCGCTGCAGCGTTATGTGGAGAGCTTGCCCGAAGGTGTGTTGACGTTGGTGCACCTGCCGCGCCTGGATCGCCAGCAAACGAGCGGCGCATGGTTCAGCGCCCTCGATGCGGGCGGCATCACGCTGCGGGTGGAGCCGGTGGCGCGCGAGCATTTGCCGGCCTGGCTGGCGCAGCGGCTTGGCGCCAACGGCCAGCGGGTGATGGCGGGTGAGGAAGGGCAGCGCACGCTGGCTTTTTTTGCCGATCGCATCGAGGGCAACCTGCTTGCCGCGCACCAGGAGATCCAGAAACTCGCCTTGCTGCACCCGGCCGGCGAACTGCGTTTCGAGATGGTCGAAGCGGCGGTGCTGAACGTGGCTCGGTACGACGTCTTCAAACTTGGCGAGGCGGTGCTCGGCGGCCAGTTGCGCCGATCGCTGCGCATGCTCGACGGCCTGCGCGCAGAGGGCGAATCGCCGGTGCTGGTGCACTGGACATTATCCGAAGACATTCGTGCCATGCACCGCCTGCGCGCGGCCATGAACCAGGGCAAGCCCTTGCCTCTGGCCCTGCGCGATCAGCGTGTGTGGGGTTCGAAAGAGCGTTTGTACGAGCACGCCATGCCGCACTTCACCGATGAGGTGCTGGTGCCGCTGATGGCGGCGGCGAGCATTTGTGATGGCTTGATCAAGGGCCTGAAACATCCGGAGTGGCCCCTCGATGCCTGGGCCGGCGTGCGCCGCCTGATGCTGATGACGCTGGAGCCCCTGCTCGACGCGCGGCGGCCCAAGGGCCATGCCGCCGTGGTGCTGGCGCTGTAGTCGAGCCCACGGCGCCGCGCGGCGACGGGCCGGGCCCATTCGCCGGTGCCACGTTTCGTCACGCTGAGCACTTGCCGCGCACTTAGGATCGCGACTCCGAATGATTGTGGAGTTGTGATGACCGCTGTGATGAGGGATATGACGGGTGGTGTGATGACAAGCACGCCGGGGCGCGACGTGCGGGCCCCGGTGGATCGGCGTCGCGCGGCTTGGCGAGCCGGCGCCGGCTGCCTGGCCGCCCTCGCGGCGGTGGTGTTGCCGGCGCTGGCGCAAGCCCAGTGGCTGCAAGGCGGTTACGACGCCGCCAAGAGCGGCGCCAATACCGGCGAGACGACGCTCACGCGGCAGAACGTGCCGCAACTGTCGCTGACGTGGCTGGCCACGCTCGGGCAGTTCTATGTCGGCCCCACCACCCAGATCGGCGGGCGGGTGTTTGCCTGTTCCAACCTGCACGGCCTGAGTGCGCTGTCGCCGATCACCGGGCTGGCCTTGTGGGATCAGCCCACCGCCGGCGTGAGCCTTTGCGGCACGCCGACGCTGAAGGACGCCACCGCGTACGTGACCAGCTACACCCTGGCGCCGTCTTATCGCAACGTGCTCACCGCGGTGAACCAGGCGGACGGCAGCGTGCTGTGGAGCACCGATGGCCCGGCCGGCTCGCAATACCTGGGTTATTCGCCGCAACCGGCTGTGGTGGGCAACCGCCTGTTTCTCAGCACCAATCGCTCCGGTGTGTTTGCGCTCGACACGGCCAACGGCGCCGTGGTGTGGGAGAACAGCACCGGCGCCAGCGTGCTGAACAACGACGCATCGGTGGCCGGCGGGCGCGTCTTCGTGAGCACCTGGGAAAGCTGCTGCGGCACCTCGAATCGGCGCGTTTACGCCTACGATGCCGCCACCGGACTGAAGCTGTGGGACAGCGAAACCGATGCCAGCAACAGCCAGTATCCGGCGCTGGCCCTGGGCAAGCGCGTCTTTGCCGGCAGCGACAGCGGCAAGGTGTTTGCGTACCGCGCCGCGGACGGTCAGCTCCTGTGGCAACGCCAGCTCAGCGGCTACATCTCGGCCCCGCTGACCGCGCGCACCGACAGCCTCTTTGTGGCCAGCGCCAACAGCACCATCCAGGCGCTGGATGTGAAGAACGGGTTGTCACGCTGGACACGCGTGCTGGGGAGCGCCACCGGAGGGCTGGTCTCCAACATGGTGTGGGCCAACGGCATGTTGTTCATGACCACCTACAGCTCGTTCACGGGCGAGCATCGCCTGCTGGTGCTGAACGCGGCCAACGGCAACATCCTGAAGACGCCGGCGACGACGTCGATGTTCGGCTCGCACAGCAACCTCACCGTGGTGGAGGGCCGTGTGCACGTGAGCACCGACTACGGCTATCTGTATGTGTTCGGCCTGAATCCCTGATCGCTTCAGCGGATTGCGCCGATTGAGTTGCTGTGGGCGCCTTCGATGAGCGCCTGCAGCGCACGGGCCACGGTGGCCGCGCGGATCGCCGCGCGGTCGCCCTTGAGCTGAAGCAGTTCGGCCCGGGTCAGATACCCGCCGTCGGCCTGGCGCACCGACCATGCCAGCCAGACGGTGCCCACCGGCTTGGCGGCGGTGCCGCCGCCAGGTCCGGCCACGCCGGTCACCGCCACCGCGATGTCGGCGTGTGAATGCGCGAGCGCGCCTTCGGCCATGGCACGCGCCACCGGTTGACTGACCGCACCGTGCGCGTCGATCAACTCGGCGCGAACACCGAGCGATTCGGTCTTGGCGGCATTGCTGTAGGTGACAAACCCGCGCTCGAACCAGTCGCTCGAGCCTTCGATCGATGTGCAGGCGGCGGCGATCAGGCCGCCGGTGCAGCTTTCCGCGCTGGCAAGCGTCATTCGGTTGGCGCGCAGCGCGTCGGCGAGCGCTCTCACCGCGGCGTCGTGGGGGTCGATCACAGGGCGCGCCACAGCGCGATCACCAGCAGCGTGCACAGCGCCGCGACGAGATCGTCGAAGAGGATGCCAAAGCCTTCGCGCCAACCGATCGGCTGGCCCGCGCGTGGTTTGAAGCGCGCATCGGCCCAGCCCACCGGGCCCGGCTTGGCGGCATCGAAAAAGCGAAACAGCCCGAAGGCGACAGCCTGGCCGACCAGACCGGCGGGCATCACCAGCCACAGCACGAGCCAGAAGGCGACCACCTCGTCCCACACGATGGCACCCGGGTCGCCCAGCCGCAGGTCGCGCGCGGTGCGGGTGCAGGCCCACCAGCCGATCAGCAGGCCGGCGGCGATCACGAAGCCCCATGCGCGGGCGTCCAGCCAGTGGCTGAAGACCAAAAACGCCGCCCAGCTCCACAAGGTGCCGATCGTGCCGGGCGCCCAGGGCGACAGGCCGCTGCCGAACCCCAGCGCCAGCCAGCGCGCCGGATGGCCGAGCATGAAGCGCACGCTGGGGCGGATCGGCGCGGCCGGCGGGATCGCGGTGCGTGGCGAGGGTGCGTCGCTGGTGGTCATGGCGATGCGAAGTGATCGAAGGCGCGGGGCGTGTCGATCCGGGTGGCTTGCGCCAGATCGTCGTCGGGCTGGCCCGAAACGACGCGCAGGCCGGCATCGCTTTCGATGCGGCCGATGCGGGTGACCCTGACACCGCCCTGCGCGCCGGCCGCCTGCACACGCTGCCGCTGGGAAGGCGGCGCCGTGAAGAGCAATTCGTAGTCGTCACCGCCGGCCAGCAGGCACTGCTGCTGCCGCGCCATGGCCTGCGCGCGCAGGCGCTCGCTGCGAGGTATGGCATCGAAGGCGACACGGGCGCCCACGCCGCTGGCCTGCAGCACATGCCCGATATCGCCGCTGAGGCCGTCGCTGAGGTCGATCGCGCTGGTTGCCACGCCGCGCAACGCCATCCCCAGAGCCACTCGCGGGGTGGGCTGCTCCATCGCCATGCGCAAGGCCTCGAGGGCGTCGCCCGGCACCTGCGCGTGGCCGCGAAACACCTCCAGCGCCAGGCGGGCGTCACCCAGCTCGCCGCTGACCCAGATGTCGTCGCCCAGGCGCGCGCCGGAGCGGCGCAGGGCCAGCCCTGGCGGAACCTCGCCGAGCACCGTGATGCCGATGGCCAGCGGGCCGGCCGTGGTGTCGCCGCCGATCAACTCGATGCCGTGGGTTTGCGCCAGCGCGTACAAGCCATCCGCAAAGGCGGCGAGGAAGGGTTCGTCGACCCGCGGCAGCGTGAGCGCCAGCGTGAACGCCAGCGGCTGTGCGCCGCAGGCGGCGAGATCGGAGAGGTTCACCGCCAAGGCCTTGTGCCCGAGGCGCTCAGGCCGCACGGTGGACAGGAAGTGCCGGCCCTCCACCAGGGTATCGGTTGAGATGGCGATCTGCATGCCAGGCGTGGGCGCCAGCAAGGCGCAATCGTCACCACCGCCGAGCACGGCGCGCTGCACCGGGCGGCTGAAATGGCGGCGGATCAGATCGAATTCGCCCATGGGCATGGTGGGTGGTGGTGGCAGCCGCGTTCAGCGGTACGGCCGATGAGGGGCAGGGTTGCCGATTATCGGTGGCGCCCGCCGCGGGGGCGTTTGGCGCGGCGACCCGCTCCTACAATGAATTGCTGTCGTTGGGGTTGCCGTTCGGCGACCGCGTTTGCACAAGCTGGAGACACGTCCGATGTCCACAAAAGAAGCCAAGCGGCTCGAACTGCGCCGCGCCGCGCTGGAGTACCACGAGTTTCCGACGCCGGGCAAGGTGGCCATCGCGGCCACCAAGCCGCTGGTCAACCAGCACGATCTGGCGCTCGCTTACTCGCCCGGTGTGGCGGCGGCCTGCGAGGAGATCGTCGCCGATCCCAACAACGCCTACCGCTACACCGCGCGCGGCAACCTGGTGGCGGTGGTCACCAACGGCACCGCCGTGCTGGGCCTGGGCGACATCGGCCCGCTGGCTTCGAAGCCGGTGATGGAAGGCAAGGGCGTGCTGTTCAAGAAGTTCGCCGGCATCGATGTGTTCGACATCGAGATCAACGAACGCGACGTCGATCGCCTGGTGGAGGTGATCGCGGCGCTGGAGCCCACCTTCGGCGGCATCAACCTCGAGGACATCAAGGCACCGGATTGCTTCTACGTCGAGCGCAAGCTGCGCGAGCGCATGAAGATCCCCGTGTTTCACGACGACCAGCACGGTACCGCCATCGTCGTCGGCGCCGCGCTGCTCAACGGCCTGAAGGTTGTTGGCAAGGATATTCGCGAGATCAAGCTCGTGACCTCCGGCGCCGGTGCCGCCGCACTGGCGTGCCTGAACCTGCTGGTCAAGCTGGGCGTGCCGCGCCACAACATCTGGGCCACCGATCTGGCCGGTGTGGTCTACAAGGGCCGCGCGGAGTTGATGGATCCCGACAAGGCAGAGTTCGCGCAGGAAACCAGCGCACGGTCGCTGGCAGACGTGATTCAGGAAGCGGATGTCTTCCTGGGCCTGTCAGCGGCCGGGGTGCTCAAGCCCGAGATGGTCAAGACGATGGCGCCCAGGCCCTTGATCTTTGCGCTGGCCAATCCCAACCCCGAGATCGCACCCGAAGAGGCCCACGCGGTGCGGCCAGACGCGATCATGGCCACCGGGCGCACGGATTACCCCAACCAGGTCAACAACGTCCTGTGTTTTCCGTACATCTTCCGTGGCGCTCTGGATTCAGGCGCCACCACCATCACCGACGCGATGGAAATCGCGGCTGTGCGTGCCATCGCCGAGCTGGCCCAGGCTGAGCAGAGCGAGGTGGTGGCGGCGGCCTACGTGGGCGCGACGCTGAGCTTCGGGCCCGAATACCTGATCCCCAAGCCGTTTGATCCGCGGCTGATGATCAAGATCGCACCAGCGGTGGCGCTGGCTGCCGCCGAATCCGGCGTGGCCTTGCGGCCGATCGCCGACATGGACGCCTATCGCGACAAGCTGCAGGCGTTTGTCTACGCCTCCGGTACCGCCATGCGGCCGATCTTCAACATCGCCAAACGCGCGCAGCACAAGCGGGTGGCCTATGCCGAAGGCGAAGAAGAGCGCGTGCTGCGCGCCGTGCAGGTGGTCGTCGACGAAGGCCTCGCGCGGCCGGTGCTGATCGGCCGGCCGGAGGTGATAGAGGCGCGGATCCGCAAGTTCGGCCTGCGCCTCGCCG
>JANMAS010000274.1:0-2372 GCA_031359975.1 Burkholderiales bacterium | reverse complement strand
CTTCACCCGGACGGTGATCGGCGAGCGCTCGGTCATCATGGTGCGCGACAACGATGGCTGCATCAACGTGGTCGAGAACGTCTGCGCGCATCGCGGCATGCAGTTCTGCCGCGAGCGCCACGGCAATCGCAAGGATGCCGGGTTCACCTGCCCGTACCACCAGTGGAATTACACGCTGCAGGGCGATCTGCAGGGCGTTCCCTTCCGCCGCGGCGTCAAGCAGGACGGCAAGGTCAACGGCGGCATGCCGGCGGACTTCAAGACGGCTGATCACGGCCTCAACAAGCTCAAGGTGGCAACGCGCGGCGGCGTGGTGTTCGCTTCCTTCGATCCGGATATCGAGTCGCTCGAAGATTACATGGGGCCAACGATCCTCGGCTACTTCGACCGCCTCTTCAACGGCCGCAAGCTCACGATCCTTGGCTACAACCGCCAGCGCATTCCGGGCAACTGGAAGCTGATGCAGGAGAACATCAAGGACCCATATCACCCGGGCCTGCTGCACACCTGGTTCGTGACATTCGGGCTCTGGCGCGCCGACAACAAGTCGGAGCTGAAGATGGACGATCACCACCGCCACGCGGCCATGATCTCCACACGCGGCGCCAGCGGCAAGGCCGACCAGGTCACGCAGGTGTCGAGCTTCAAGGAGAGCATGCAGCTCAACGACCCGCGCTTCCTCGACATCGTTCCCGAAGATTGGTGGGGTGGCCCAACGGCGGTGATGATGACGCTGTTCCCGAGCGTGATCTTCCAGCAGCAGGTCAACAGCGTCTCGACGCGTCACATCCAGCCAAGCGGCCCGGGCGCCTTCGATTTTGTGTGGACGCACTTCGGCTTCGAGGACGACACCGAAGAGATGACGCAGCGGCGTCTGCGCCAGGCCAACCTGTTCGGCCCGGCCGGCTTCGTCTCGGCCGACGACGGCGAGGTCATCGAACTCTCTCAAAAGGGCTTCGAGCAGAAGCCGTTCCACCGCACGCTCGCCGAGCTCGGCGGGCGCGACGTGGGCGACACGGATCACATGGTCACCGAGACGCTGATCCGCGGCATGTACGAATACTGGCGCAAGCAGATGGAGGCCTGATCATGAACGCCCCCATCGACGCACAAGACTACTTCGAGCTGACTCAGCTCTACGCCAACTACGCCAGCGCCGTCAGCTCCGGCGAGTGGGAACTGTGGCCGGAATTCTTCACCGAAGAATGCAGCTACCGCCTGAAGCCGCGCGAAAACTTCGACCGGGGCTTTCCGCTTGCCACCTTGTCGTTCGAGAGCAAGGGCATGTTGAAGGACCGCGTCTACGGCATCCGCGAGACGCTGTTCCACGATCCGTACTACCAGCGCAATGTGTGCGGCATGCCCGTGGTTCGCAAGGTGATGCGCAAGGTCGACGGCGACCGGTTCGAGTGCGAGGCCAACTACGCGGTGTTTCGCACCAAGCTCTCCGAGCTCTCGTCGGTGTTCAGCGTCGGGCGCTATGTCGACGTGGTCGTGCGCACGCCGCAGGGCCTGAAGTTCGCATCGCGCCAGGTGGTGTACGACAGCGAAATGATCCCCAACTCCATCATCTATCCAATCTAAGACGAGCCATGAGCAACACAGAATGGACAGACGCGGCCGCTGTGGCTGACGTGCCCGAAGACGACGTGATCGGGATGGTGGTGGCGGGGCGCGATCTGGCGCTCTACAGCACCGGTGGCGAGATCTTCGCAACCGACAACCTCTGCACCCACGGCCACGCACGGCTGTGCGAAGGCTTCCTCGACGGTCACGAGATCGAGTGCCCGCTGCACCAGGGCAAGTTCGACATCCGCACCGGGGCGCCGACCTGCGCGCCGGTCACCGAGGCGATCCGCAGCTACCCGGTGAAGATCGAAGCCGGCCGCGTGTTTCTCGCGATCGGCTAACCCCAAGCCACTCCTTCGCGCACGCGCTGGCGCGTGCATCGCCTGCCGTTCGCGCCGAGGCGTGGATCGTCACACCCGCCTGAAACCCAGGGCCACATCATGACCACGGACACCATCGTCATCGTCGGAACCGGACAGGCCGGCGGCTGGGCCGCGCAGACGCTTCGCAAGGAAGGCCACACCGGCCCGATCGTGCTGATCGGCGACGAGCCGCACCTGCCTTACGAGCGCCCGCCCTTGTCCAAGGCTGTGCTGTCGGGCGACGCCACGGCCGAGAGCACCTATCTGATCAAGCGAGAGGCCTTCGACCAGCTGGCGCTCGATTGGCGACCTGGCGTTCGCGTCGCAGCGATCGACACCGCGGCCAGGCAGGTGCGCCTGTCAGAAGGCGCCCCCGTCGCCTACGACAAGCTGATCCTCTGCAACGGCGGACGCGCGCGGGCGCTGCAGGCCCCGGGCGCG
>JANMAS010000241.1:0-16368 GCA_031359975.1 Burkholderiales bacterium | reverse complement strand
CTGGCTTGCCTTGCAGGCAGCCGGGTACGCGGTGGTGGGTGTCGATGATTTCTCCAACAGCTCGCCGCAGGTGCTCGACCGGCTGCGCCAGCTCAGCGGCCAGACGCCCGATTTTTTGCAGGCCAGCGTGTGCGATGCGGCTGCCATGGACACGCTCTTCGCCACGCGGCGCATCGATGCGGTGGTGCACTTCGCGGCCTTCAAGGCGGTGGGCGAATCCACCGAACGGGCGCTCGATTACCACCTGAACAACGTCGGCGGCCTGCTTACCGTGTGCCAGGCGATGAAGCGCCACGGCTGCGGCCGCTTCGTGTTCAGCTCCAGCGCCACGGTGTACGGCAAGCCCGAGCAACTGCCGATCCGCGAGGATTCGCCAACCGGCGTCACCAATCCCTATGGCTCGACCAAGCTGATCGGCGAGATGATCCTGTCGGATATTGCGCGCTCGGATGCGAGCTGGCAAAACGCCGTCCTGCGTTACTTCAACCCGGTGGGCGCGCACGAGAGCGGCCTCATCGGCGAGGATCCCCGCGGCACGCCCAACAACCTCATGCCGTACGTGGCGCAGGTGGCCGTGGGCCGCCGGCCGTCGTTGCAGGTGTTTGGCAACGACTACGACACCATCGACGGCACCGGCGTGCGCGATTACATCCATGTCGTTGATCTGGCCGAGGGCCATGTGGCGGCGGTACGGCACCTGCTCGAACACGCCGGCTCGCTCACGGTGAATCTCGGCACCGGCCGGGGGTGCAGCGTGCTGGAGGTGCTCAAGGCCTACGAGCGCGCCAGCGGCCGCACCATCGCGCACCACTTTGCGCCCCGGCGCCCCGGCGATGTGGATGCCTGCTACGCCGATCCGTCGCTGGCCCACAGCTTGCTGGGCTGGCGGGCGGTGCGCGATCTCGACGCCATGTGCGTGGACAGCTGGCGCTGGCAATCCATGAATCCGCAAGGGTTCGGCGCCTGACGCCGGCCCCGCCACCCCTTTTTTGTCTATCAGGAGCTTTCCGATGATCAACGTTCAGCCCGTCATCATGGCCGGCGGCAGCGGCACCCGGCTATGGCCGTTGTCGCGCTCCGGTTTCCCGAAGCAATTCCTCTCGCTGACCGGTGATCGCAGCCTGTTCCAGGAAAGCGCATTCCGCCTCGCCGAGCTGGCCGACGACACCATCTCGGTGGTGCCGCCCATCATCGTGGGCAATCGCGAGCACCGCTTCATGCTGCTCGAGCAACTGCGCGAGCTGGCCCTCGGCCAGACGGCCGTGTTGCTGGAGCCGATGGGCCGCAACACCGCGCCCGCGCTCACGCTGGCCGCCCTGCAGGCGATCGAAAACGGCGCCGATCCGATCCTCGTCGTATCGCCGGCCGACCAGACCGTGACCGACGGCCAGGCCTTCACCGACGCGCTGCGTATCGCCGTCAAGGCGGCGCAGGAGGGCGGCATCGTCACCCTGGGCATCAAGCCCGACCGGCCGGAAACAGGCTTCGGCTACATCCATTGCGCCAAGGCCGGCTCGCCCGCGCTGGTGACCCGCTTCGTCGAAAAGCCCGACGCCGCCACCGCGCAGCGTTACGTCGATGAAGGCACCTATTTCTGGAACAGCGGCATCTTCGTGCTCAAGGCCTCGGTGTGGATGGCGGCGCTCGAGCGTTTCCGGCCCGATATCGCCACGGCTACCAGGGCCTCGTGGGCGGCGCGTCGGGAAGACGGCCCGTTTGTACGGCCGGGTCGTGATGAGTTTGCCGCCGTGCCTTCTGAATCGGTGGATTACGCGGTGATGGAAAAAGCCCCGGGCACCGATCTGCCGGTGCGCATGGTGCCGCTGTCGGCGGGCTGGTCTGATCTGGGCGCCTGGGATGCCGTGTGGCAAACCCTGCCCAAGGATGCAGCCGGCAACGCCACGGTGGGCGACACGATGATCGTCAACAGCCGCAACACGCTGGTGCATGCCACCAGCCGTCTGGTAGGCGTGGTGGGCCTCGATGATGTGGTGGTGGTGGAAACGCCCGATGCCGTGATGGTGGCCTCGCGTGCGCACAGCCAGGAAGTGAAGAAGATCGTCGAAACGCTCACCAAGCAAAAGCGTGGCGAGCAGATCCTGCATCGCAAGGTGCATCGCCCCTGGGGCTGGTACGACAGCATCGATGCCGGCGAGCGCTTTCAGGTCAAACGCATCATGGTCAACCCGGGCGCGTCGCTCAGCCTGCAGATGCACCACCACCGTGCCGAGCACTGGATCGTCGTCTCCGGCACGGCCGAGGTGACCACCGGCCAGAAAAAAGTGCTGCTCACCGAAAACCAGAGCACCTACATCCCGCTGGGCGAAACCCACCGCCTGGCCAACCCAGGCATGCTGCCGCTCGAAATCATCGAAGTGCAATCGGGCAGCTACCTGGGCGAAGACGACATCGTGCGTTTCGAAGACACCTACGGCCGGCAGTAACCTGCGGATCCCGGGGTAAAGGGCTGTCTCTACAATCTCGGGATGCCCTCTCGGATCGATGATTTTCTGCGTCCCGCCTTCGCTTCGCGCGCGATGTTGGCGATCAATCACGTGCTCGCGGCGCACCCCCTGGCCTGCGAGCGCCTGAAGCCACACGCCGGCAAGCGCATCACGATCGCGGTGGCGAACTGGCGGCTGCCCCTGGGCGCGCCCGATCCCTGGCATGTGGCGATCACGCCGGCCGGGCTGCTCGAACGCGACGATCGTGCCGGCGCCTCCGGCGTCGATCTCACGCTCACGGCCGACGCCGGGCAACCCTGGAAAACGCTCGATCGCTGGGTGGCCGGCGAGTTGCCGCCGGTTGACATCCAGGGCGACGCCGCCCTGGCGGGCGAAGTGAGCTGGGTGCTGGCCAACGTGCGCTGGGATGCGGCGGGTGATGTGGAGCGCCTGTTCGGCCCCATCGTGGCGGATGTGGCGCAGCGCGTGGGCAGTGCGGCAGTCACAGCCGGTCAGGCCTTGATACAAGGCGCGCGGACGCTGGGCGATCGCCTGCGGCCGCGATGAGCCACCTCTTTCGCCTCGCCTTCATCGCTTTCACCCTGCTGCGCTACGGCGTGGACGAGCTGGCGCTGGCCGGCTTTCGGCAGCGCTGGGTGCGCGCGCTGGTGCGCGTGGTCACCATCGGCCGCCGTTTCGATGAACCGCGCGGTGCACGGTTGCGCCAGGCGCTGGAGCGGCTGGGCCCGATCTTCATCAAGTTCGGCCAGGTGCTGTCCACCCGCGGCGATCTGATCCCCGCCGATGTGGCGCTCGAATTGGCGCACCTGCAAGATCGTGTGCCGCCGTTTCCGAGTGCCCAGGCGCGCACGATGGTCGAAAAGGCCTTCGGCCGGTCGATCGAAGAAGTGTTCGAGCAGTTCGATGTGGAGCCGGTGGCCAGCGCATCGATTGCCCAAGTGCATTTCGCCCGCCTCAAGGGCGGACCGGGTGCCGGCATGGAAGCCGGCCGCGAGGTGGCGGTGAAGGTGTTGCGCCCCGGCATGCTGGCGGTGATCGAAGACGATCTCACGCTGCTGCACACGCTGGCGCGCTGGCTCGAAAAGCTCTCCACGGATGCCAAGCGCCTGCGCCCGCGCGAAGTGGTGGCGGAGTTCGACGTGTACCTGCACGACGAGCTGGATCTGGTGCGCGAAGCCGCCAACGCCGCGCAGTTGCGGCGCAACATGGCCGGCCTGAACCTGGTGATGATCCCCGAGATGGTGTGGGATCTGTGCACGCCCACCGTGATCGTGATGGAGCGCATGGTGGGCATGCCGATCAGCAGCCAGTCGCGCCTGCAGGAGGCCGGTGTCGACATCAAGAAGCTGGCGCGTGATGGTGTCACCATCTTCTTCACGCAGGTCTTTCGCGATGGCTTTTTCCATGCCGACATGCATCCGGGCAACATCCAGGTGTCGGTGGCGCCGGCCACTTTCGGCCGCTACATCGCGCTGGATTTCGGCATCATCGGCACGCTCACCGAGTCCGACAAGGATTACCTCGCGCAGAACTTTCTCGCCTTTTTCCGGCGCGACTACAAACGCGTGGCCGAGCTGCATGTGGAAAGCGGCTGGGTGCCGCCGAATACCCGGGTGGATTCGCTCGAAGGAGCCATCCGCGCTGTGTGCGAACCGCATTTCGACCGGCCGCTGAAAGACATCTCCCTGGGCGCCGTGCTGATGCGCCTGTTCCAGACATCGCGCCGCTTCAACGTCGAGATTCAGCCGCAGCTCGTGCTTCTGCAAAAAACCTTGCTCAACGTCGAGGGCCTCGGGCGGCAGCTCGATCCCGAGCTGGACCTGTGGAACACCGCCAAACCGTTTCTCGAACGCTGGATGAATGAGCAGTTGGGCTGGCGCGGGCTCGTCGATCGGCTGAAGATGGAGGCACCGCGCTACGTGCATCTGCTGCCCGAACTGCCCCGGTTGCTGCACGATTCGCTGCAGCGCTCGGCTCGGCCCCCGGCGCGTGAGGTGGAGGCGCCGCTGTTGCTGGCGCTGTTGGCCGAGCAGCGTCGCACCAATCGGCTGATCCAGGCGCTGATCTACCTGGCGATCGGATTCGCTGCCGGCGTGTTGGCGGTGCGGGTTTGGCTGGCTTGACAAGCGGCGCCGGCCACCTGTGGCCGGCCTTCGGACGGGCTCGCCCGCTATAATTTTCTGTTTTTTGCCTGGGGCCTCCACGTCATGCCGATCTATGCCTACCGATGCGACTCCTGCGGCCACGCCAAGGATGTGCTGCAGAAGGTATCCGATGCGGTGCTGACTGATTGCCCCGCTTGTGGCGCCGCCACGTTTCGCAAACAGATCACCGCCGCCGGATTCCAGCTCAAGGGCTCCGGCTGGTACGCCACCGATTTCAAGACCCAGGGCGCGGCCGCCAACAAGCCCGCCGAGGGCGCCGAATCCGCCAAACCGGCCGAGGGCGTCGCCCCGGCCAAGGCGGGAGAGTCTGGCGCTCCTGCCAAAACCGCCGATGCCGCCAAAGCCGCCGAGCCGGCCAGCACCGCCAGCCCTGCCGCCAAGAGCGAATCCACCGGCACCCCGAAAGCCGCCGGGTGAAGAAATACCTCGTTGCCGGCCTGCTGGCCTGGCTGCCGCTTACCATCACGGTGTACGTGCTGCTGTGGGCCCTGGGCCTGTTGGACGGCGTGTTCGGCTGGGCGCTGGGCGTCACTCAGCCGGTCTTGCCCTCATCGTGGCACGCCGGCATGGAGCGCGCCGCACAGGTGCCGGGCCTGGGCGTGCTGGTGCTGCTGGTGCTGCTGCTGTTCACCGGCATGCTGGTCACGAATGTCTTCGGCCAGTGGGCGTTGCGGCAGTGGGATCGCGCGCTGGTGAAGATTCCGATCGTCAAGTCGATCTACAGCTCGGTCAAGCAAGTCTCCGATACCTTGTTTTCGTCCAGCGGCCAGGCTTTTCGCGAGGCGGTGCTGGTGCAGTATCCGAGGCACGGCTCGTGGACGATCGCGTTTGTCACCGGCAAGCCCGGTGGCGAGGTGGCTTCGCTGCTGGGCGGCGACCACGTGAGCATCTATGTGCCCACCACGCCGAACCCCACTTCCGGCTTTTTCCTGATGCTGCCGCGCGCCGATGTGGTGCCCTTGCAGATGAGCGTCGATGAGGCCTTGAAATACATCATCTCGATGGGCACGGTGGTGCCCAACGGGACGAATGGTACGAATGGTACGAATGGGACGAATGGCGCGAACGGGCCTAACGGCACGCACGGCCCCGGCCACCATCCGCCGCTGCCGGCGCGAAATCCGGCGGGCTGAGCGCCTGGCACACGCTCGGCCCTGAAGGATCGTCAGCGATCCCGCCCCAGCGCCTTCGATCCTCGCGCGCCGCCTCCGGCGCCAGACAAATCACTCCCTTCCGGAGAATCCGATGAGAACTTGTTATTGCGGCCAGGTGAGCGAAGCCCACCTCGGCCAGACCGTCACCCTGATGGGTTGGGCCCATCGCCGCCGCGATCATGGCGGCGTGATCTTCGTCGACCTGCGCGACCGCGAAGGCCTCGTGCAGGTGGTGTGCGACCCTGACCGCGCCGAGATGTTCAAGATCGCCGAAGAGGTGCGCAACGAGTTCTGCCTCAAGATCGTCGGCAAGGTGCGCGCACGGCCTGAAGGCACTGTGAACGCCAACATCACCAGCGGCAAGATCGAGGTGTTGTGTCTGGAGATCGAGGTGCTGAACGCCAGCGTCACGCCGGCCTTCCAGCTCGACGACGACAACCTCTCGGAAACCACGCGCCTCACGCACCGTGTGCTGGATCTGCGGCGCCCGGCGATGCAGCGCAACATGATGCTGCGCTACCGGGTGGCGATGGAGGTGCGCAAGTTTCTCGATGTCAACGGCTTCATCGACATCGAAACGCCGATGCTCACCAAGAGCACACCGGAAGGCGCGCGCGACTACCTCGTGCCCAGCCGCGTGCACGACGGCATGTTCTTCGCGTTGCCGCAGTCGCCGCAGCTGTTCAAGCAGTTGCTGATGATCGCCGGCTTCGACCGCTACTACCAGATCACCAAGTGCTTTCGCGATGAAGACCTGCGCGCCGATCGCCAGCCCGAATTCACGCAGATCGACATCGAAACCTCGTTCCTCACCGAGGAAGAGATCCGCACCATGTTCGAGGGCATGATCCGCAGCACTTTCGAGCACGCCATCGGTGTGGAGCTGCCGGCGTTTCCGGTGATGACGTACACCGATGCGATGCACCGCTTCGGCTCCGACAAGCCCGACCTGCGCGTCAAGCTCGAGTTCACCGAGCTCACCGACGTGATGAAGGACGTCGACTTCAAGGTCTTCTCGGCCCCGGCGCAAATGCTGGGTGGCCGGGTTGTGGCGTTGCGCGTTCCGGGCGGCGCCGAGATGAGCCGCAGCGAGATCGATGGCTACACCGAGTTCGTGAAGATCTACGGCGCCAAGGGCCTGGCGTGGATCAAGGTCAACGATGTGAGCAAGGGCCGGGAAGGTTTGCAGTCGCCGGTGGTCAAGAACCTGCACGACGCCGCGCTGGCCGAAATCATCCAGCGCACCGGTGTTCAGAACGGTGACTTACTGTTCTTCGGCGCCGACAAGGCCCGGGTCGTCAACGACGCCATCGGCGCCCTGCGCGTGAAGGTGGGCCACAGCGAATTTGGCAAGGCCCACAACCTCGCGCAAGGCGTGTGGGAGCCGCTGTGGGTGGTGGATTTTCCGATGTTCGAATACGACGAAGGCGCGCAGCGCTGGAGTGCGGTGCACCACCCGTTCACCTCGCCGAAGGATGGCCACGAAGATCTGCTCGAAACCAATCCTGGCGCCGCCGTGTCGAAAGCCTACGACGTGGTGCTCAACGGCATCGAGCTGGGCGGCGGTTCGGTGCGTATCCATCGCGAAGAGGTGCAGAGCAAGGTGTTCCGTGCCCTCAAGATCGACGCCGAAGAGGCGCGCCTGAAGTTCGGCTTCCTGCTGGACGCATTGCAGTACGGCGCGCCCCCGCATGGCGGCATCGCGATCGGCCTGGATCGCTTTGTGATGCTGATGACCGGCGCCGAATCCCTGCGCGATGTGATCGCCTTCCCGAAGACGCAGCGCGCCCAGGATCTGCTCACCGGTGCGCCCAGCGCTGTTGATGAGAAACAACTGCGCGAGCTGCATATTCGTCTGCGAAATACCGCGCCGGCCGTCTGAAGCGGGCATTCCCTCACGCGCCTCCCCGGTTGATTCGACAAATGGGGATGGCGCGTGGCGGCGCCCTGAAATATCCTGCGCGATCCCCCAGATGTGTCGAGACGTTTCAGCCTCACTGAAACGATCCGATACGCGACAAGCCAAGAATCTCGCCTGGGGACCAGTCTGATGCCGGGGGCCCCATGAATCTGAATCCATCCTGTTTTCGCGCTGATCGCTTGCGCCTTGTGCACGTTGCACCGGTGGCGTTGGCTGCGGCGCTGATGTTGCAAGCCTGCGGCGGAGGCGGCGAGTCGCGCTCCGAGGTGTCGGCCGACGAAGATGTGAAGGCCACCACCTTGCGTGCGCCGATCGACTACGGCGCCGGACCGGGCGTTGCGCTCGCCGATGGCCCTGCCGCACAAAGCCGCGCACGTGCCTTGGCGGCAGGTTTGACCGGCGCGCCCGTGCCGATACCCAACGGCCCGGCCGATGCTGCGCAAAAGGGCGTCTTCGGCGCCGCGTTCAATTGGCCGATCATCCCGATCCACATGGCCCTGACGCCCGACAGCCGGGTGATGACCTTCGGCACCACGCCCGATGGCTTCCAGAACGGCTTGCTCAACTACAACGTCTGGGATCCCGCACAGGGCGCGGGCACCGATGCCTTCCTGAACCTGCCCAACACCACCGGCACCGATATATTCTGCGCCGGCCAGAGCTGGATTCCCGCCACGGGAGAGCTGCTGGTGGTGGGTGGAGATCGCATCCAGAACAGCCAGCGCAACTACGCCAACAGCGACGTCAACCTGTTCAACCCGGCCGACAATTCGCTCACCCGCACCACATCGATGCAATACCAGCGCTGGTACGCCAGCGCGGTGACACTGGATACCGGCGAGCAGGTGGTGATGGGTGGGCGCATCAACAAGCCGCTCACCGACGACGAAACCGGCGGCATCCTCGAAGGCGCCACCTTCGCCAACACGCCGGAAGTGTTTGATCGCGCCACACAAACCTGGCGCACGCTGAGCGCCGTGCCCAGCGATCTGGCCTACGGCGGCAGCTACCAGAGCTGGTTCTATCCGCGGGCCTGGTTGGGCACCACCGGCAAGGTGTTCATCGTGGCCCACAACGGCTGGACGTTCTACCTCACCCCCATCGGCACCGGCACCTTGCTGCAAACGGCGGCCCGCACCACCAGCAGCGACAACCGCCTGCCTTCGGTGATGTATGCGCCGGGGAAGATTCTCTCGGTGCGCAACGGCATGCAGGTTGCGCTGATCGACATCAACAACTTCAAGCCGGTGATCACCAACACCAGCCCGATCAGCCGCCACCGCCTGTACAGCAATGCCACCGTGCTGCCCAACGGCAAGGTGTGGGTCAACGGCGGATCGCCGATCGGCAACGAGCTCGGCGGCGAGCACTATGTGTCCGAGATGTGGGATCCCGCCACCGGCCAGTGGACCGAGACCGCCGCTGCCGCAAAGATGCGGCTGTATCACTCGACGGCGCTGCTGATGCCCGACGGCAGCGTGCTCACCGGCGGCGGTGGCGCGCCCGGCCCGGTCTTCAACCTGAACGCCGAAACCTACTACCCGCCGTATCTCTACAAGGCCGACGGCACGCCCGCGGTACGGCCGGAGATCGCCACCGCGCCTGCCGCGCTGGGCTGGAACCAGTCGTTCAACGTGACGATGACCACCAGCAACCCGGTATCGCGGGTGACCTTGCTGCGCATGGGCGCCGACACCCACGCCTTCAACAACGAGCAACGCTTTCGTGAATTGACCTTCACGATGACGGGCAAGAAGCTCAAGCTCAAGACGCCGTCGTCCAAGTTCGAAGCACCTCCCGGCAACTACCTGCTCTTTGTGCTCGATGCCAACGGCGTGCCTTCGGTGGCCAAGACGATCCGCCTGATGTGATCCCCCTCGGGGCCGGCGGATGGGCGCGGCGCGATAGCATGCAGCGATGCCCCTGCCCAAGCCCGCTTCATCCGCCGCCTCCGAGCCGCTGACCAGCCCACAGGGCGCACCACGCCCTTTCAAGATCCCCGAATCGGTGCTGGTGGTCATCCATACGCCCGCGCGTGAGGTGCTGCTGATCGAGCGCGCCGACAAGCCCGGCTTCTGGCAGAGCGTCACCGGATCGAAGGATGCACCTGACGAACCGCTGGCGCACACCTGCGTCCGCGAAGTGGCCGAAGAAACCGGCATCACCGTCGGCACCCCGGCGGTGCCGGCCACCGCGCTCGTCGATTGGCTCCTGACCAACGTCTACGAGATCTATCCGGTCTGGCGTCATCGCTATGCGCTGGGTGTCACGCACAACACCGAGCATGTCTTCGGCTTGACCGTGCCAATCGGAACCGCGATCACGCTGAGCCCGCGCGAGCACTTGCGTTTCGCGTGGTTGCCCTGGCGCGAGGCGGCCGATCGCTGCTTTTCGCCGAGCAACGCCGAGGCCGTTCTGATGTTGCCGCGATTCTCGGCGGCGCAGTGAACCATCCGGTGGCAACCCGTTCGCCACGGGCCGCCGCGCCGGGCCGCCCCAAGCAAGGCCCGACCCTCTCGGAGGGTCGATCGCCGTATCCGGCGATCGGGGTGTACCAATGACCGTCATGGATAGCACGGCCGGGCGCCTTCGCGTGGCCACGTACAACATCCACAAGGGCGTGCGCGGCATGGGCCCGCGCAAGCGGCTGGAGATCCACAACCTGGCGCTGGGCGTGGAGGCGCTGGATGCCGACATCGTCTTCCTGCAGGAAGTACGGCTGTTCCATCACCGCGATGCGCGCCATTTCGATCGCACCTCGTTCGGCTGGCCGGAGCAAGGCCAGGCCGAGTACCTGGCGCCTGAAGGTTATTCGGTGGCCTACCGCACCAACGCGATCACCCGCGATGGCGAACACGGCAACGCCTTGCTCTCGCGCTGGACAATCGGCGAGGCGGTTGGCCATCATGATGTCAGCGATCACCGCTTCGAGCAGCGCGGTCTGCTGCATGTCACGGTGCAGTGGCAAGGCGTCACCGTGCACACCGTGGTGGCGCACCTCGGGCTCAGCCACTCGAGCCGGGTGCGGCAGATTCAGCGGCTGTCGGCGTTTCTCGATCAGGAGGTGCCGCACGATGCGGTGCTGATCGTCGGCGGCGATTTCAACGATTGGGGCGAACGTCTCGATCCTCAGCTGCAGCGCATCGGGCTTGCCCGCGCGCAGGTGGCGGATGCGCCGAGCCGCCGGGTGCTCACCTTTCCCTCGCGGGTGCCGATGTTTTCGCTCGATCGGCTGTACGTGCGTGGCTTGCGCTGCCAGGCCAGCTTTGCGCCGCGCGGGCAGGCGTGGGCACGCATGTCCGACCACCTGCCGCTGGTTGCCGATCTGGAGCTGGTGTGAGCCGCATCCCGCACGCTCTGCCGGTCGCTGATGCCTGCGTATCCGCCTCCCCCGGCTGAGGCAGCCGAAGCGACGCGGGCCAGCGCGCCGCAGATCGCGCCGCCGGTGGCCTTTACGGGGGGCAACACGGTGCGCCTGTTGCGTGGGGGTGACGAGCTGTTCCCCGCCATGCGGGCGGCCTTCAGCACGGCGCGCGAGGAGATCTGGCTCGCCACCTACATCTTCGGTGACGACGACGCGGCCCGCGGCATGGCCGAGGCCTTGCTGGCGGCGATCGCGCGCGGCGTGACGGTGCGCCTGGTGGTCGACGGCTTTGGCTCGATCGGCAAGCTGCCCAGGCTGCGCGAATGGTTTGGCCCGCATGCCTCGGCGATCGCCGTCTTCAGGCCACTCGACCGATGGTGGTCATGGCTGCAGCAGGGCCAGCTCCGGCGCCTGCATCACAAGCTGTGTGTGGTGGACGGCGCGGTGGCGTTTGTGGGCGGCATCAACATCATCGACGACCGACTCGACATCCGCCACGGCTGGGCCGATACGCCCCGGCTCGACTTCGCCGTGCAGCTCACCGGGCCGGTGGTGACGCCGGTGCTGCAGACCGCGCGGGCGCTGTGGACACGCGCCGCGCTGAGGCCGCGCTGGCGCGATGAACTCGCCGCCCTGGTGCGCAGCGTCGAGCCGCTCGCGCATGCGCGCCGGTTGCTGCAGCGTCTCAAGGTGAACCTGCCGCCCGAGGAGCTGCCGCCGAGTGCCGACAGACCGGTGCGAGCCGCGTTTGTGGTGCGCGACAACCTGCGCCAGCGGCGCGCCATCGAGCGCAGCTACGAAGCGGCGATCCGCGCCGCCACGCAGCGGGTGGACATCGCCTGCCCGTATTTCTACCCTGGCCACGATTTCAGGCGCGCGCTGCGCCATGCCGCGCGGCGCGGCGTGCGCGTGCGGCTGTTGCTGCAAGGCAAGATCGACTACCGCATCGCCGGCCTCGCGGCCCATGTGCTGTATGACGAGCTGCTCGCGCACGGCGTGCACATTCACGAGTACACGCCGGCTTATCTGCACGCCAAGGTGGCGGTGATCGATGGCCAGTGGGCCACCGTGGGCAGCTCCAACATCGATCCGCTGTCGCTGCTGCTGAATCTGGAGGCCAACGTGATCGTGCGCGACACCGGCTTTGCCGAGTCACTCGGCGCGCAGTTCGACCTGGCCATCGCCGACTCGGTCGAGGTGCGGCGCGAGGTGCTGGGCCGCAGCGGATGGGGCCTGTTGCGCCGCGGCCTGGTGGCCTGGATTGCCAACGTCTATTTGCGCATGGCGGGGATCACCGGGCGATATTGAAAGCCCAGCGCCAGCCGGCTGGCTCCCCGATCGGCACCAGCCTCAATCGGCCCCGGGCTGCGGCTCGCCGTAGGCATTGGGCCCGCGCGTGCCGTGCATGAAACCGTTGGCCAGCAGCGTGACGATCGTGCCGATCACCGGCACCAGGCACCACAAGGCCCACCATCCCGATTTGCCGGCGTCGTGCCAGCGCTTGGCCGATATCGCGGTAATGGGCCACACCAGCGCCAGCCACACCCATCGATCGGCGCGTGAATCGGGCACGCCGGCGATGGTGAGCAGGGCCCAGCCGATGGTGCCCAAACCGAGCATCCCGCCCACACCGTAGAACCAGAACATGCGCCTCGGAATGCGGCCCTTGTAGCTGAAGAAGATCTCGCGCGGGCTGATGGATTCGATCGAGCGTTCGTAGCGCGTCAGGGGTGCGGCCGTGGTCATGGCAGGGAGTATTTCATGGCCTGCGCAGCGCGGATTCGCGCGCACTCACAATTCACGCATGCGTTCAGACGACCTGCTGGTGGAGCGCCCCGAAGGGCTGTATTGCCCGCCCGGTGATTTCTACATCGACCCATGGCGCCCGGTGGATCGCGCCGTCATCACCCACGCCCATGCCGATCACGCCCGGCCTGGCCATGCGCACTACCTGGCCAGCCGCGAAGGCGAGGGCGTGTTGCGTGCCCGGCTGGGGGTGATCGACCTGCAAACCCTGCCCTGGGGCGAAGCGGTACAACACCACGGCGTGCAGGTCAGCCTGCATCCGGCCGGCCATGTGCTGGGCTCGGCCCAGGTGCGGCTCGAACATCGCGGCCAGGTGTGGGTGGCCTCGGGCGACTACTTCGTCAGCGGCGCCGGCGATGCCAACCGCACCTGCACACCTTTCGAGCCGGTGCCGTGCCACTGCTTCATCACCGAATCCACCTTCGGCCTGCCGATCTACCGCTGGCGCCCCGAAGCGCAGCTGATGGCCGAGGTGGATGCCTGGTGGCGCGCCAACGCAGCGGCGGGGCGCGCGAGTGTGTTGATGGCCTACAGCTTCGGCAAGGCGCAGCGCCTGCTTGCCGGTGTGGATGCATCGATCGGCCCGATCGTCGTGCATGGCGCGGTGATGCCCTTGAACGAGGCCTACCGTGCGCAGGGCGTGGCGCTGCCGGCCACCCACGCCGCCACCGCGTTGGACAAAGCCGCGCTGCAACACGCGCTGGTGGTGGCGCCACCCTCGGTGCAGGGCTCACCCTGGCTGCGCCGCTTTGGCGACTACAGCGACGCCTTTGCCAGCGGCTGGATGCAACTGCGCGGCACGCGGCGACGCCGCGGTATCGACCGCGGCTTTGTACTCTCCGACCACGCCGATTGGCCCGGCCTGCAACGCGCCATCGGCGCCACCGGTGCGCAGCGCGTCATCGTCACCCACGGCTACGAGGCGGTGATGGTGCGCTGGCTGCGCGAGCAAGGGCTGGAAGCGGGATCGTTCCAGACCGAGTTTGGCGCCGATGATGCGGAAGACGCACCCACGCCCGCACCCACGCCCCCCGATCCCGAGGCCGGCTCCGAAGCCGCCAGCGCTTGACCGATGCGCCGCTTCGCCCGCCTGTTCAGCGCACTCGATGCCACCACAGCCACCACCGCCAAGGTGGAAGCGCTGCGCAGCTACCTGGCTGAAGCGCCCGCTGCCGATGCGGCCTGGGCGGTGTACTTCCTCGCGGGCGGCAAGCCGCGCCAGGTGGTGCCCACCGCCACGCTGCGCGAGCTCGCGTGTCGCGAAGCGGGCGTCGCCGAGTGGCTGTTCGAGGCGTCTTACCAGGCGGTGGGCGATCTCGCCGAAACCATCGCGCTGGTGCTGCCCAGCGCCACCGCGCAAAGTGATCTCGGCCTCGCATACTGGATCACGCAGCGCCTGCTGCCGCTGCGTGCGCTGCCACCCGATGAGCAGGCCGTGCGCATCGTGCAGGCATGGGCAGAACTCGACGCGGGGGGGCGCTTTATGCTCACCAAGCTGATCGGCGGTGGCTTTCGGGTGGGTGAGAGCAAGCTGCTGGTGCAACGCGCGCTCGCCGAGCACGCCGGGCTCGATGCCAAGCAGGTGGCGCAGCGCATGATGGGCTACACCGATGCCCGGGCCGAGCCGAACGAGCAGGCGTTTGATGCGCTCATCACGCACGATCCCGATGCGCGGGGGCAGGCTGGTCAGCCCTATCCGTTCTTCCTCGCGCATGCGCTGAACGAACCGGTGGCCACGTTCGACACGCTGCTCGGCGCGCCGCACGATTGGCTGGTGGAATGGAAGTTCGACGGCATCCGCGCGCAGGTCGTCCGGCGCGCGGGCCAGACGTGGATCTGGTCGCGCGGCGAAGAGCTGGTCACCGAGCGCTTTCCGGAAGTGGTGGCGCTGGCTGAAACCTTGCCTGAGGGCACGGTGCTCGATGGCGAGATCCTGGTGTGGAAAGACGGCCGGCCCGCGCCGTTTCAGTTGCTGCAGCAACGCATCGGTCGCAAGACGCTCAACAAGAAGGTGCTGGCCGACGCGCCCGTCACCTTCCTGGCCTACGACCTGCTCGAAGCGCATGGGCAAGACCTGCGTTTGCTGCCGCAGCGCGAACGCCGCCAACAACTCGAAGCCGCGCTTGCCGATTCAGCCATCGAGGTATCGCCGAGGGTTGAACGCACAAGCTGGCCAGACCTGGCGCTGCTGCGTGAAGAGAGCCGCGAGCGCGGCGTCGAGGGCCTCATGCTCAAGCGCCTCGATGCGGCCTACGGCACCGGCCGCACCAAGGCCGACGGCCTGTGGTGGAAGTGGAAGATCGAGCCGCTCACCGTGGACGCCGTGCTGATCTATGCGCAAGCCGGGCACGGCAGGCGCGCGAGTGTCTATACCGACTACACCTTTGCGGTTTGGAACCGCCCGCCGCGCGACGCCGCCGAAGCGCAAGCCGTGGTGGAAGCCATCGCGCGCCGAGAGCCGGCGCAACCCGAAGCCCTGCAGCTCGTCGCCTTCGCCAAAGCCTACTCGGGCCTCACCGACGCCGAATTCGCCGAAATCGACAAGGTGATCCGCGCCCACACTCTGGAGAAGTTCGGCCCCGTGCGCAGCGTCAAACCCACGCTCGTCTTCGAACTCGGCTTCGAAGCCATCAACCGCAGCACCCGCCACAAGAGCGGCATCGCGGTGCGCTTCCCGCGCATGCTGCGCATCCGGCGCGACAAGCCGCTGCATGAGGCGGATAGCTTGCCGATGTTGCAGCAATTGCTCACCGAGGGGCCGGATCAGGCCTGACGTGCGAACAGCCACACCTTGAGCCCTTGGGGCAGTGTGCCTGTGGTTGGCATCGCAATGACGAAGAGCCCAAGCTCTTGCGTGGCGCCGACCAGGGTTTGAGCAGCGTTCAGAACTCCGGGATTGGTGGCGGTCAGCGTGCTGGTTTCGTTCTTGTCGATGGTGGGGGGCGTTGTGAATACGGATTGCCAAGCGCCAGCCCCGATTCGCCACCGGATGTCGAACTTCACTCTCGGCGTCTCCGTGGCGGCGAGGACCAGCGTGCCTTGCACATCAACAAGGCGCATCCGGCGTGGCACGGCGATCGTCGCTTTCGGAACGGTTTCGCTGACAGTCGGCACCGTGGTGTCGGTGCCATCGCGCAAGAACAGTCGCTCACCGGCTTCGTCGTTGCGCAGCACCTGCCACGGTGCGACGTTGCCCACGACTGCGCCCCGCTTGCGAATGAGCTCGATGGCGGCGCGACTGGATACCCACTTGGGTAGCCATGCATCATCCAGCAAAGCGACTCCTGAGCCTTCGTCCCAGCTCAGGGCGTTGACGCTGCCTCCACGCAGCAGCACGGTCAAATGCCGGTGATTCGTGGTCGCTTGCAACCTGATTGTGAGTGCATTCAGGCCCACGGCAGGCATCGAGACCACCACCGTTCGCGCCGACTTCAGCACCGTGAGAATGGCTCCCTCTGTTGCGTCAAAGAACTGTGCGGCCTCGTCGGTGAAC
>JANMAS010000389.1:0-7044 GCA_031359975.1 Burkholderiales bacterium | reverse complement strand
AAAGTGGGCGTGCGCCTGCTGCACGAGCATGTGGTGGTGAACACGCTGGAGCAACTGGCCGGCAAGTGCGCGCAGATGCTGGGTGGCTCGGCGCCCGCGGCGGCCGGTGCGTTTGTTGCGCCCGCGGCGGGCGCCCCGGTTGTCGCGCCGCCGGCAGACTCTGCCGAACCCAATGCAACGCCGGCCGAGATCGCCGAAACCCGCAAACCGCGCGGCCTGCTCGGCGCGGTCAAGCAGGCGGTGCTTGGGAGATGATTTGAATCCGTTTTTCTTTGGCCGGTCGCAGCGTCCGCTGTTTGGCATTTATCACCCGCCCAAATCCGGCGCCAAGCCGATTGGTGTGGTGCTGTGCCCGCCCATCGGGCAGGAGTACATGCGCACCCACCGTGCGTTGCGCCAGCTCGCGCTGCAGCTCAACAAGGCCGGCGTGCACGCACTGCGCTTCGACTACTCAGGCATCGGCGATTCGGCCGGCGACAACACCGATGCCGCGCTCGATACCTGGATCGACGACACACGCAGCGCGATCGACGAGCTGAAAGACACCGCCGGCCTGCGCAGCGTGTGCCTGGTCGGCATCCGCCTGGGCGCCTCGGTGGCCTACCTGGCGGCGATGGACCGCATGGATGTGGACGCGGTGGTGCTGTGGGACCCGGTGGTCAACGGCCGTGACTACGTGGCGGAGCTGCTCTCGCTCGACGCCCATGGCGGCGCGCCTGCCGCAGACGCCAGCGGCGCCGTGGGCGTGGCCGGCGGCTTTGCGCTCACGCCGGCCTTCCGCCAGCAGATCGTTGCGATCGACCTCATGCGCACCGGTGCGCACCCCGCCAAGCGCCTGTTCGCGATCGCTTCGGAAGAACGGCCCGAATACCTGCGTCTGCGCGATCATCTGCAATCACAACCCGCCTTCATGGGCTACGCCCATATCCCCAGCGGCGGCAGCTGGGTGGATGTGGAGCAGATGGGCGCGATGCTGCTGCCGCAAGCCATCATCCAGCACACTGTGAAAAGCCTCGCCTGACACCATGGCACTGAACTACCGCGAAAAGGCCATCCGCATCGGCAAGGCCAACCCCTTGCTGGCGATCCACACCGAGCCCCTGGCCAACGTGCCGTCCAACGGCATCGGCGTGGTGCTGCTCAACGCCGGCCTGCTGCATCGGGTGGGCCCGTCGCGCCTGCATGTGCAGCTCGCGCGCCAGTTGGCACCGATGGGCTACCAGGTGATCCGCTTCGACTTCTCCGGCATCGGCGACAGCGAAGCGCGCCGCGACGGCCTGGCCTTCGAGCACAGCGCGGTGCTCGAAGTGCAGGAGGCGATGAACCATCTCGCCAGCACAAGGCAGGTTCAGCAGTTCACGCTGATCGGCCTGTGTTCGGGCGCCGACGCTGCTTTCCTCTCAGCGGTGGCCGATCCGCGGGTCACCAGCCTGGTGCAGCTTGATCCATGGGTTTACCGCACCTGGAAATTCCACGTGGCTTATTACCTGCGCAAGGCGGTGAGCGCGCACAGCTGGAAAAACGTGCTCAACGGCAAGACGCCCGCCAAACTGCTGCGCCGCCTGATGCCCAAGGGTGCGACGAGCGGCGATGCGCACGACAACGAAAACATCGTCGTGGCCCACTATGCGCGCGAGTTCCCGCCGCGCGAGCAGGTGCGCGATCAACTGCAATCGCTGCTCGACCGGCGGGTGCGGATGCTGTGCCTGTTCTCCGGCGGCATGCCGGCGGATATCTCCTACGGCGGCCAGTACAAGGATTGTTTTCCCGAGCTGCGGCTCGATGGTCTGGTGACGGTGATGCACGATGCCTCGGCCGATCACATGTTCTCCGCTTTGCGCCACCAGCGCATGGTGGTGCAGACCACCACCAACTGGGTACTCGAGGGCAAGGCTGCGGCGGAGGTCGCCGGGCGGCTCGTCGTCGCGTGATCGGGCCGAGATGACCGAAGGCCTCGCCGACGGGCGACTGACGCCCCCTACGTTTACAGTTGGCCGAATGCGCGCATTCGACAGTCTCACACTGCCCACGCAGCGCCTGCTGTTGCGCCCCCTGCGCGCATCCGATGCCGAGGCGCTGATGGCGATCTTTTCCGATCCCGCCGTGATGCGTTACTGGAGCAGCGCGCCGTGGTCGTCGATCGAGCAGGCGCGGGCCTTTGTCGATCGGGATCTCGAGGCCATGGCCAGCGGCGAATCCCTGCGGCTGGGGCTGGAGCGCATGGCGGATCACCAGCTCATCGGTCAATGCACGCTGTTTTCGTTTTCGCAGCCTTGCCGGCGCGCCGAGATCGGTTACTCGCTGTTGCACTCAGCGTGGGGCCATGGCTACATGCATGAGGCGCTGAAGGTGCTCGTGAGCTTCGGGTTCGATGTACTCTGCCTGAATCGCATCGAAGCCGATATCGACCCCCGCAATGGGCCTTCCGCCTCCAGTGTGGAGCGGCTGGGCTTCCGCAAGGAAGGCCATCTGCGCGAGCGCTGGATCGTCGACGGCGAGGTGTCGGATTCTGCGTTGTACGGCCTGCTGCTGCGCGATTGGCAAGCGGCGGTGCCGGCCGCCACGGCCTGAATCGCGGCACCGAGCCGGGTCAATCCCCCCAACGGAATTCATTCTTCTGGAGCATTCATGCGCGATGTTGTCATCACCGGTATCGGCCTGCGAACCCCCATGGGCCACGACATCGATGCCGTGCGGGCCGTCTACCTCAGCGGCAAGCCGGTGATTCGTCGCATCGAAGGGCCGGCAGGGCGTGTGCGTGCGTTCGCCAAGATGGACGACGACTTTTCCGTTGGTTTCACCAAGATGGAGCGCGCGCTGCTCGACCCCGTGGCCATGATGGCTCAATGCGCCGCCGACGACGCCGTGCGCGATAGTGCGCTTGATCTGCAATCCGCCGATCGCGACCGCATCGGTGTTTATCTCGGTACCGGTCAGGGTTCCACCCACACCGCCTTCGAAGGTTTCACCAGCGTGGCGTTGAGAGACAAATGCGGGCCCTACACCATCATTCAGGGCCTGTTCAACGGGGCAGGCAATCAGATCTCCATTCGCCACGGCCTGCGCGGGCCTTGCGAAACGGTGGTGCTGGCCTGCTCCTCGTCCAACGCCGCCATGGGCCAGGCGTTCAGGGCCATCCGCCATGGCTACATCGACGCGGCCATCACCGGCGGCGCGGAATCGACCTTCAACGAAGGCGTGATCCGGGCCTGGGAAGCCATGCGCGTGATGGCCCGGTTCGATCCGGACGACGCCGCCTCGTGCTGCCGCCCTTTCGACGCCAAGCGCACCGGCCTGGTGCTGGGCGAGGGCGCGGTGTTGTACGTGTTTGAAGAAGAGGGCCAGGCGCGTGCTCGCGGCGCACGCATCTATGCGCGCGTGGCCGGCTGCGGATCATCCGCCGATGCCACGCACATCACCGTGCCCAGCGCCGGGGGCCAGGCCCTGGCCTTGCGCAACTGTCTGCAAGACGCCGGTCTGCAGCCCAGCGACATCGGCTACATCAATGCGCACGGCACAGCCACGCCGGCTGGCGATCCGATCGAAGTGCAATCGATGCGCGAGGCCTTGGGTTCGTATGCGGAGCAAGTGCCCATCAGCGCCACCAAATCGCTGCACGGCCACCTGCTCGGCGCCGCCGGGGCGATCGAGCTGCTGGCGGTGATCGTGGCGCTCGGCGACGGCATCATCGCGCCCACCGCAAACCTGCACCAGCCTGATCCGCAATGCGATCTGGATTTTGTGCCCCTGGTGGCACGCACCGGGGTGGACATCCGCGCCGCCGTCTCCACCAATTTCGCCTTTGGCGGCTCCAACGCCTGCATCGCGCTGACACGAGCCTGAGCCCTTGCCGGGAGGATGACGGCGGCGGCGAGGGTTTCTACTTCCTCACGACGTGGGATGTACAGCGCCGCAGCGCTGGGTAGAGTCGATCGTCGCCGATTGATGGGTGGGCGGCCGGGGTGACTTTGTTATTTTGCGGTGGGGGCGTAGTTTGTGCAATCGATAAACCAAGGAGCAGACGGACATGAAAGTAACAAAGTTGATTTCGATCCTGGCACTCACCGGGCTTGCGAGCGCTGCGCACGCCTTGCCGCCCAGTTTGACGTTCGACGGTTTTTGTGATGGCTTGTCCGGCATCACCGAAGTCGGTGGGGGCGTGGTTGCCGCGACCTGGAATCTCGACGCTTGCGGCCTGCCTTCCACCGGCGCGGCGGGCGTACGCTCACGCACGGCATCGGGCAAGGGCGTGGTCGGTACGTATGACGTCGTGACGCAAGCGATCGGCGTCGCCGCGCTGGTCATCGTCATCAACGACAACGGCACCTGGGCCTACTACAACGCGGCCGATGGCTCGGCGTTCAACTCGGGCACGTGGACCGCCGGTGTGGCGGAAGCGGGCCGGTCGAATCGGCTCTCCGCCTTCAAGTAGGGCGTAGAGCCTGCGGGCAGCGCACCTGAAACACCTCGCGCCGCCCGCCATCCACCCGCGCCGCACTGAGCGAGCCGCCCCACACGCAGCCGGTGTCCAGCGCCAGCAGATCGGGCCGGTTGATCAGGCCCAGCGTCGACCAATGACCCATCGCGATCGGCACACCCTCGGTGCGGCGGCCTGGCACGTCGAACCAGGCGCGAAAGCCCGGCGGCGCACCCAGCGCGCCATCCTTGGTGGCCATCTCCAGCGTGCCATCGTCGGCGCAGAAGCGGATGCGGGTGAGCACGTTGACGATGAAGCGCCAGCGCGCCGGGCCGGCCAGATCGTCTTGCCAGCGATCGGGCTCGTTGCCGTACATCACGTGCAGAAAAGCCAGCCAGTCGGGCCCGCGCAGCACCTGTTCCACCTCGGCCGCCAGAGCCATCGTCTGCGCCGCATCCCACTGCGGCACCACGCCGGCATGCACCAGCAGCCAGCCGCTGGCTTGCGTGGCCATGTGCTGATGCCGCAACCAGTGCAGCAGCGCGGCGCGGTCGGGTGCGGCGAGCACATCGGCCAGTGTGTCGCTCCGGCTGGCCTTGCGCACGCCTTCGGCGATGGCCAGCAGATGCAGATCGTGGTTGCCCAGCAGACAGGTGGCGCTGTGGCCCAGTGCCTGCAGGCGGCGCAGCGTGGCCAGCGATCCGGGGACCCGATTGACGAGATCGCCGAGCAGGTGGAGGTGGTCGCGCGAGGGCGAAAAGTCGATCTCGTCGAGCAGCCGGGCCAGGGCTGAATCACAGCCTTGCAAATCGCCGATCAGAAAGTGCATCGCGCGATTCTGCTACGCTCGCCGCCTGTCTGCCGCGCCACCCGCGCCCATCCCCACGAATGGACGTTGCCCTTCTCGTTTTCCTGATCCTGCTCAACGCGGTGTTCGCCATGTCGGAAATGGCGCTCACCGCCAGCCGCAAATCACGCCTGCAGGTGGCGGTGGAAGCGGGGGAGAGCGGCGCCCAGGCGGCGCTGGATCTGCACGATACGCCGACGAAGTTCTTGTCGACGGTGCAGATCGGCATCACCTCGATCAGCGTGCTCAACGGCATCGTCGGCGACGCCGCATTTTCCAAGCCGCTATCGGTGTGGTTCATCCAATCCTTCGCTATAGGCACCCACGTGGCCGAGATCGCCGCCACGGCGGTGGTGGTGGTGGTGATCACGTTTCTCACCATCATCTTCGGCGAGCTGGTGCCCAAGCGTATCGGCCAGACCAACCCTGAAGCGGTGGCCCGCAGGGTGGCCGTGCCGATGCAGTGGCTCTCCCGCATCACGCGGCCGTTTGTCTGGTTGTTGGCCTTTCTCACCGATGCCACGCTCAAATTGCTCGGTTTTGGTGTCGGGGCCAGCCGCGCAGTGACCGAAGAGGAGATCGCCGCCAGCCTCGACGAGGGCCGCGATGCCGGCGTGATCGAGGAGCAGGAGCACCAGATGGTGCGCAACGTGTTCCGCCTCGACGATCGCCTGATCGGCTCGATGATGATCCCGCGCAACGAGATCGTCTGGCTCGACGTGAACGCCTCGCTCGAAGCCTTGATGGCCAGCATCGCCGAGCACGGCCACTCGCGCTATCCGGTGTGCCGAGGGGGGCTCGACGACGTGATCGGCGTGACATCGGCGCAAGCGCTGCTGCAGCCGTTTGCGCGCGGCGAAGTGCCCTCGCTGCAGCATGAGCTGAAGGCCCCGGTGTTCGTGCCCGAGACGCTCTCTGGCATGGAACTGCTCGATCACTTTCGGGCATCGGGCGCGGAGCTGGTGTTCGTGGTGGACGAGTACGGCGCGGTGCAAGGCGTGATCACGATGCGCGATGTGATGGAGGCCATCACCGGTGAGTTTCACAATGCCGCGGATGAAGACGCCTGGGCCGTGCAGCGCAAGGACGGCAGCTGGTTGATCGACGGCCTGATCCCGGTGCCTGAGTTGAAGGACCGCCTCGGACTGAAGGAATTGCCCGACGAAAATCGGGGCCGCTACAACACGCTGGCCGGCATGGTGATGCTGCTGCTGGGCAGCCTGCCCAAGACCGCCGATGCGGTGGAATGGAACGGCTGGCGCTTCGAGGTGGTGGATATGGATGACAAGCGCGTCGACAAGGTGCTGGTCAGCCCGATCAGCGAGATCAACGGAGATCGAGAGTGATACACAAGGATTTGCATAAAGCACCCGTGGCGCTGGATCGCGCGCTTCACAAGGATCTCAAGCTGCGCGCCGATGTCTCGACGCTCACCGCCACGGCGGGATTGAATTCGTTTTTCCTCACCACGGGGGAATTTGCGGACGCGTGCAAGGAGTACGCCATCGTCTTCCTGCGCGCCGGCACCGATGCGCAGGGCAATGATCAGGTGGCGCCGGTGGTGGTGTTCGGCCTCGCCCAGGGCGAGAACCTGGTGCTCGAAGGCGAGCGTTGGGGATACCGCTACGCACCGGCGGTGCTGCGCGCCAATCCATTCACGATGGGCCGGGCCGATGCCGAGCGCTATGTGGTGTGCATCGACGAATCGTGGAAGGGCTTGTCGCGCACCGAAGGCCTGCCGATCTTCGACGAAGCCGGCGAACCCACCCAGATGCTGACC
>JANMAS010000386.1:0-7860 GCA_031359975.1 Burkholderiales bacterium | reverse complement strand
ATCTTGCTGCGTGCCAGGCCGAATTTGCGGAACGTGCCGCGTGGGCGACCCGTCAGTCCACATCGATTGCGCAGCCGAGTTGGATACGCGTTGCGCGGCAACTGCTGCAGTTCCAGACGAGCGGCATAGCGCTCTTCGTCGGACTTTTTGGCGTTGTTAGCGGTGCCCTTGAGTTCAGCGTACTTTTTCGCAAACTTGGCAACCAGATCTTCGCGCTTGGCTTCGCGTTGCTTGAGGGATGTCTTGGCCATGTCGGAAAGCCTTCAGTTCTTGAACGGGAAGCGGAAGGCAGCGAGCAGCGCCTTGCACTCGTCGTCGTTCTTCGCGGTGGTGGTGAACGAGATGTTCATGCCACGAATCGCGTCGATCTTGTCGTACTCGATTTCGGGGAAGATGATCTGTTCCTTGACGCCGACGTTGTAGTTGCCGCGCCCATCGAACGACCGGCCCGAGATGCCGCGGAAATCGCGCACCCGAGGAAGCGCGACCGTCACGAACCGATCCAGGAATTCATACATCTGCACTCCACGCAGGGTGACCATGCAGCCGATGGGCACACCATCGCGAATCTTGAAGCCCGCAATGGCCTTTTTCGACTTGGTGACCACCGGCTTCTGGCCGGCAATCTTGGTTAGATCACCGACGGCGTGGTCCATCACCTTCTTGTCGGCGACGGCCTCACTCACGCCCATGTTCAGCGTGATCTTCGACAGGCGAGGCACCTGCATCACCGACTTGTAGCCAAACTTGGCCATCAGATCGGGTACGATTTTTTCGCGATATTGTGTTTGCAGACGAGCCATATCGAACCCCTTTAGGCCTTGATCTCTTCGCCGCTTGACCGGAACACGCGAACGCCGTTGTCCTTGGTCTTGCGCGCCTTTTGTTCATCGGCGCTCAGCAGCTTGATTCCCACCCGATCGGCCTTGCCGGTGGCGGCATTGAAAATCGCCACGTTGGATTGGTGAATAGGCATCGTCTTGCTGATCACGCCGCCTGTGATGCCCTTCATCGGGTTCGGCTTGGCATGCTTCTTCACGACGTTGATGCCGTCGACGATGATGTGGTCGGTGTCGACACGCTGCGTCACTTCGCCCCGGCGGCCCTTGTCGCGGCCGGCGATGACGATAACCTGGTCGCCCTTGCGAATCTTGTTCATGGTCTGATCCTTGTTGCCCGCTGGATGTGAACGCTCAGAGCACTTCGGGCGCCAGCGACACGATCTTCATGAAACGCTCGGAGCGCAGTTCGCGCGTCACCGGGCCGAAGATGCGGGTGCCGATGGGCTCCAGCTTGGCGTTCAGCAGCACAGCGGCGTTCCCGTCAAACTTGACGAGCGAACCATCCTGCCGACGCACACCTTTGGCGGTGCGCACGACAACCGCGTTGTAGATCTCGCCTTTTTTGACGCGACCTCGCGGAGCGGCTTCCTTGATGCTGACCTTGATGACGTCGCCGATGCCGGCATAGCGGCGCTTGGAGCCGCCCAGCACCTTGATACACATGACGGACTTGGCGCCAGTGTTGTCTGCGACGTCAAGTCGCGATTGCATTTGAATCATTCGTGTGTCCCCAACTTGTCCCGACTACACACCCACTAGGGCGAGCCACCGGTCAGTCTTGGGCCCGTCACGGGCGGCTGTCACAAGCCTTGGCTTGTTCCGACCGCCACCCCTGGTTGGGCAGAAACCAAATTTCGCTCAGCCCGGGTCAAGCCCGAAGCTGGTGAAATTGGCGAAGCCTTAGATTATCGCTCGGCAAAAGGCGAGCTGTCAACGCGCGTTGCGAATATCGCTCAGCGCGCGTGCTGCCTAGCCTGCGCCAACATGGTTGCCGCATCGCTGACTTCGAACTTGCCCGCGGCCTCGACGTTGAGCGTCTTGATCTCGCCGTCTCGCACCAACATGGAGTAGCGCTGCGAACGCAATCCCATGCCACGGCCGTTCAGGTCGAGTGTCAGCCCCGTGGCCTGCGTGAACGCGGCGCTGCCATCAGCCATCATGCGCACCTTGCCGGCCGTATGTTGATCGCGGCCCCATGCGCCCATCACGAACGCATCGTTGACCGAGATGCACCACACCTCGTCGACACCTGCCGCGCGCAGCGCATCGGCCTCGGCCACATAGCCGGGCACGTGCTGAGCCGAACAGGTGGGCGTGAACGCCCCCGGCAATGCAAAGATCGCAATCGTCTTGCCGGCGGTCAGTTGCGCGATGTCGAACGTGTTCGGGCCCAACGAGCAACCTTCACCTTCGACCTCGATGAATTCCTGAAGCGAACCCGCAGGCAGCTTGTCGCCAGCCTTGATCATCGTCGTCACACCAGGTTGGCTTTTTGAACCAGCTTCGTCACGATCCAGGCCTTGGTCTTGGAGATCGGCCGGGTCTCGGCGATCTCGACGGTGTCGCCCATCTTGAAGTCGCCGTTTTCATCATGCGCGTGGTACTTGCGCGAGCGCGCCACGATCTTGCCGTAGAGCTCGTGCTTCACGCGCCGCTCCACCAGGACGGTGACCGTCTTGGTGCGCTTGTCGCTGACGACCAACCCGACCAGCGTGCGCGTGTTCTTGGCCGGTGCGGCCCCCGCCACGGGAGCTTGTGCTTGTGCTGCGTCGGTCATTTCGCCGCTTCCTTCTGCTTCTCGCGCAGGATGGTCCTGGTGCGAGCGATGTCACGACGCGTCTTGCCGAGCGTCGACGAATTGCCGAGTTGCTGCGTGCCCTTTTGCATGCGCAGGCCGAAATGGGCGCGCAGCAGGTCAGCCACTTCCTTTTCAAGGGCGGCTACGTCCTTGGTACGGAGTTCAGATGCTTTCATGGGGTTTCCGTTCAGGCGCCGACATGGCGCGAGACAAAGGTGCAACGCAGCGGCAGCTTGGCCGCGGCCAAGGTGAACGCCTCGCGCGCCAGCAGCTCGGGCACGCCGTTGACTTCATACAGCACCTTGCCGGGCTGGATTTCGGCCACGTAGTACTCGGGGTTGCCCTTGCCATTACCCATGCGAACTTCAGCCGGCTTTTGCGAAATCGGCTTATCCGGGAAGATGCGAATAAAGATGCGACCACCGCGCTTGATGTGACGCGAGATCGCGCGGCGAGCCGCTTCGATCTGGCGCGCGGTGATTCGGCCGCGCTCGGTGGCCTTCAGACCGAATTCGCCGAAAGACACGTTCGTGCCGCGTGTGGCGATGCCGGTATTTCGGCCCTTTTGTTCCTTGCGGAACTTTCGGCGTGCGGGTTGCAACATGCTTATTCTCCTTTGGCCTCGCCGCCAACCGGTGGCGGCGCGTCGGCCTTGCGCACGCGCTTGACCACGGTGGTCTTCGGCGCGGCTGCGTTTTCTACGGGCCGGTCCGAGCCCTCGGCGCGCGGCGCCCGCTCGCCAGGACGACCACGTCCGACCGGTGCGCCAGGTCGCGTCGGACGACGTGGGCGGCGATCTTCTTCCTGAGCGTCGGGCTTCGTGCCAGGCGCGTCGCCGCGGCCCAGGTTGTCACCCCGATAGACCCACACCTTGACGCCAATGACGCCGTAGGTGGTCTTCGCCTCCGAAAAGCCGTAGTCGATGTCAGCCCGCAGCGTATGCAGCGGCACGCGACCTTCGCGATACCACTCGGTACGAGCGATTTCGATGCCGTTCAGGCGACCCGCGCTCATGATCTTGATGCCCTGCGCACCCAGGCGCATCGCGTTCTGCATGGCGCGCTTCATCGCACGGCGGAACATGATGCGCTTTTCGAGCTGCTGGGTGATCGAATCGGCGATCAGCTGGGCATCGATTTCCGGCTTGCGGATCTCTTCGATGTTTACCGCGACCGGCACACCCAGGCGACGTGTGAGTTCGGCCTTCAGGTTTTCGATGTCTTCGCCCTTCTTGCCGATCACCACGCCCGGACGCGCCGAGTAAATGGTGATGCGGGCATTCTTGGCGGGGCGCTCGATCAGCACCTTGGACACGGCCGCGTTCTTCAGGCGCGCCTTGAGAAACTCGCGCACCTTCAGGTCTTCGGCGAGCATCACGCTGAAGTTCTTGTTCGACGCGTACCAACGCGACGCCCAAGCACGGGTGACGGGCAGCCGGAAGCCGGTCGGATGTATTTTCTGTCCCATGTGTCTTCCAGCTTTCTCAGTTACCCACGCTCACGAAGATGTGGCATGTGGGCTTGCTGATCCGATTACCGCGACCCTTCGCCCGAGCAGAGAAACGCTTCAGCGTGGCCCCCTGCTCGACGTAGATCGATGTGATCTTGAGATCGTCGATGTCGGCGCCGTCGTTGTGCTCGGCATTCGCGATCGCCGACTCGAGTGCCTTCTTGACGATACCCGCGGCCTTCTTCTGCGTGAAGCTGAGGATGGTCAGCGCCTGGTCGACCTTTTTGCCACGGATGAGGTCAGCCACCAGTCGACCTTTGTCGACCGACAGACGGACACCGCGGACACTTGCTTTCGTTTCCATCGTTGTCGTCCTTACCTCTTGGCCTTCTTGTCGGCCGGATGGCCTTTGAAGGTGCGGGTGAGCGCAAACTCACCCAGCTTGTGACCGACCATCTGATCCGTCACGTACAGCGGCACATGTTGCCGGCCGTTGTGAACCGCGACCGTCAAGCCGATGAACTCGGGCAGGATCGTGGAGCGGCGGGACCAGGTCTTGATGGGCCTCTTGTCCTTGTTGGCGGAGGCCTTGTCGACCTTGGCCATCAGGTGGTGGTCCACGAAGGGACCCTTCTTGAGTGAGCGAGCCATGGTGGTGCGGCCTTATTTCTTGCGACGCGAAACGATCATGTTCTGCGTCCGCTTGTTAGAGCGTGTGCGATAGCCCTTGGTGAGCGTGTTCCACGGGGACACTTGCGGGCGGCCTTCGCCGGTGCGGCCTTCGCCACCACCGTGCGGGTGATCGACCGGGTTCATGGCCACGCCACGCACCGTCGGACGGATGCCCCTCCAGCGCATCGCGCCGGCCTTGCCGTACTGCCGCAAGTTGTGCTCTTCGTTGGAGACTTCACCGATGGTGGCCCGGCAATCGACGTGGATCCTGCGCACCTCGCCCGAGCGCAGGCGAACCTGGGCATAGGTGCCTTCGCGGGCCATCAGCGTGACCGACGTACCAGCCGAACGCGCGATCTGCGCTCCCTTGCCGGGCATCATCTCGACGCAATGAATGGTGGAGCCCACGGGAATGTTGCAAATCGGCAGCGTGTTGCCCGCCTTGATCGGCGCTTCGGCGCCAGACAGCAATGTGCTGCCCACGTCGATGTTGCGCGGCGCGATGATGTAGCGGCGCTCGCCATCGGCATAGCACAACAGGGCGATGTGGGCGGTACGGTTCGGGTCGTACTCGATGCGCTCGACCTTCGCCGGAATGCCGTCCTTGTTGCGCACGAAGTCGACCACGCGGTAGTGGTGCTTGTGCCCACCGCCCTTATGGCGAATCGTGATATGACCGTTGTTGTTGCGGCCGGAATTCTGAATCTGGGGCTCGAGCAATGACGCCTCGGGCTTGCCCTTGTGCAGATGCTTGTGCACCACCTTGACGACGGCGCGACGGCCTGCCGACGTGGGCTTGACTTTGACGACGGCCATTACGCACCCTCCCCGGAGAAGTTGAGTTCCTGGCCCTTCTTCACCGACACATAAGCCTTCTTGACGTGATCGCGGCGGCCCATCGAACGGCCGAAGCGTTTGGCGCGGCCCTTCACGTTGAGCACGGCGACGCTGTCGACCTCGACCTTGAAGAGCAGTTCGACCGCGGCCTTGATCTCGGGCTTCGTGGCATCACGGAGCACCTTGAACAACACCTGGTTGTGCTTCTCGCCAACCTGGGTGGCCTTCTCCGACACGATCGGGGCGACCAGAATGCGGGCCAGCCGACCTTCGTCGAATTTCTTGGGGGTGACGCTCATGCGAACATCTCCTTGAGCTTGTCGAGCGCCGCCTTGGTGACGAGTACTTTCTTGTAGTACACGAGCGACAGCGGATCGGCGTAGCGCGGCTCGACCACCAGCACGTTGGCCAGATTGCGCGAAGCCAGCGCCAGGTTTTCGTCGATCGAATCGGAGATCACCATCACCGACTGCAGCCCCATGGCCTTGAACTTCTGCGCCAAGGCTTTTGTCTTGGGCGAATCGACGGAAAGCGAATCGACCACAGCCAAACGACCATCGCGCGCCAACTGAGACAGGATCGACGCCATGCCGGCGCGATACATCTTCTTGTTGACCTTCTGGGTGAAGTTTTCGTCCGGGCTGTTCGGGAAGATCCGACCGCCTCCGCGCCACAACGGCGACGAAGTCATGCCGGCGCGGGCGCGGCCGGTACCCTTCTGGCGAAACGGCTTCTTGGTCGAATGCTTGACGGTGCCGCGATCCTTCTGGGCCCGAGTGCCCTGGCGCGCATTGGCCTGATAGGCCACCACCACCTGGTGCACCAGCGCTTCGTTGTAGTCGCGTGCGAACACGGTGTCGGGGGCATCGACTTTCGACGTCGCCTGACCCTGTTCATTGAGGAGCTCGAGCTGCATCAGTTGGCCCCTGTCTTCGCACGCGCCTTGACGGCGTGACGCACGGTCACAAAACCGTTCTTCGCGCCCGGCACGGCGCCACGCACCAGCAGCAGCTGGCGAGCCTCGTCGATGCGGATGACGTCGAGGTTTTGTGTGGTGCAGGTTTCGTCACCCATGTGGCCGGACATCTTCTTGCCCGGAAACACCCGACCCGGATCCTGCGCCATCGAGATCGAGCCCGGCACGTTGTGCGAACGGCTGTTGCCGTGCGAGGCGCGCTGCGACTTGAAGTTGTGGCGGCGGATCGTGCCGGTGAATCCCTTGCCGATCGACGTGCCCTGCACATCCACCTTTTCGCCAACGACGAAAAGGCTCACCGGCAGGGTGGATCCCGCTTTGTAGCCACCGGCCACATCGGCCGGCACACGGAATTCTCCGAGGATTTCGCCAGCCTCGACACCCGCCTTGGCAAGGTGCCCGGCTTCGGGCTTGCTGACACGCGAGGTTTTGCGTGAGCCAAACGCCACCTGAAGGGCGCTGTAGCCATCGTTCTGCTCGGTCTTGACCTGGGTGACCCGGTTGTTGGACACGTCCAGCACCGTCACGGGCACGGCATCGCCGTCGTCCGTGAAGATGCGCATCATGCCCACCTTGCGGCCCAGCAAACCAAGGCGGTGGCCCGGATTGACTGTCGTCATGGTTTTCTCCAGCCCCGACATGCGGAGCCTGTTTCACACGCCTGACATCGATTGGCCAGGCTGACTGATTCGCGGCTCAAAAGCTGAGCCGCGAAAAGCTTTCTAGTATAGCAATAAATCCAGCGCGGGCGGGTTGGCCGCCCGCGCTTAACTCCGGGGACAGAACGCGCTTCGCTCGATCTGTCCCGCAGATTTCAATGGGCTCTACTGGAGCTTGATTTCGACATCCACACCGGCGGGCAGATCGAGCTTCATCAGCGCGTCCACTGTCTTTTCGGTGGGATCGATGATGTCCATCAGGCGCTGGTGCGTACGGATCTCGAACTGATCGCGCGATGTCTTGTTGACGTGCGGAGAGCGCAGGATGTCAAAACGCTGCAGGCGCGTCGGCAGGGGCACCGGCCCCCGAACGATGGCGCCGGTGCGCTTGGCTGTCTCGACAATCTCCAGAGCCGACTGGTCGATCAGTTTGTAGTCGAAGGCCTTGAGGCGAATGCGGATCTTCTGCTTTTGCATGATGGTTCCGCCTTATTCGATGATCTTGGCGACGACGCCGGCGCCGACGGTGCGGCCGCCCTCACGGATGGCGAAGCGCAGGCCTTCTTCCATCGCGATCGGGTTGATCAGCTTCACGGTGATGGTGACGTTGTCCCCAGGCATCACCAT
>JANMAS010000179.1:0-8319 GCA_031359975.1 Burkholderiales bacterium | reverse complement strand
CAGCGCCATCATCGAGACGTACGCACTGGCGCAGAAGGTGGATATCAGGCCGAGGATGACCAAGCCGTCGGGGGCGACGGTGGCCTGGAACCCGAACCTGTCGTACAGGCCGTAGAACAGCGCCAGGTTGACGACGATGAGCAGGGCGACGGCGATCCGCGTTGACCGCCCGGGCAGGTAGAAAAACCCGAGCAGCGGAACCGTCACCAGCCACGGCATGATCGGCGAGCTGATGCCGCCGTATTGATAGCAGCCCCAGAAGATGCAGAACATCAGGTTCTGGATCGAGAGCATCGAGAGCGGCACGTACCAGCCCGTCAGGCGAAGGACAAAAGCAAACGGCCAGAACGCCGTGATGGCGATGAAAAGCACCCACCACGCGGCGTCCGCCTCCCCCCGCAGAAACAGCATGGACAGGGTGATCGTGTGCCCGAGGATCGGACCGAACAGATGGCTGAACAGGAACATCCGCACGGCCTGCAGCGTGCCGGGCGATTGCTTCAGTTCCGCGGGAACGAACCAGTCGACCGTGGCGTTCAGCCGCTCGACGAAGTGATTGAGTCTCTGTCCCATCGCATCATCCGTTCATGTCTGCAGGGCCCGTCACGCCGCGACAGCGGCCGCCTGTGCGGTGGCCGGCAGTCGCAGGGTGAATTCCGATCCGCGACCGGGCCGGCTTTCGACCGAGATGTCACCATCGAGCAGACGCGCGAGCCGCTGGCTCACCGCGAGGCCCAGCCCGGTTCCCTTGAACGTGTCGGGTTCGAGCTGGCTGAAATCCTTGAAGAGGTTCGGGATGGTTTGCGCCGACATGCCGACCCCGGTGTCCTTGACCGAAATCAGCACCTGTTCACGGTCGCCAGCCGCCAGCCGCCGGGCGCGCAGCACCACCTCGCCGTTGCGGGTGAATTTGCCGGCATTGCCGAGGAGGTTGATCAAGATCTGGCGCAACCGGGTCTCGTCGGTCTGGATCAGACCGAGTTCTTCGTGCTTGTCGAGCGCGAACGTATTTCCGTTCTGCGAGATCAGGTGCCGGCATGTGGCGGACACCTGCTCGAGGCAGCGGTCGAGATCGACCGGGCCCGGGCTGATGTCGATTTCATCCGAGTCGATCTTCGGGATGTCGAGGACGTTCGAGACCAGCGACAAGAGGTGGCGCCCCGCGCTGTTGATGGAACGCAGTTCCTCGGCTTCGACCACCGGCTCGCTCATCTCGGCATCCTCGAGCAGGATCTCGCTGTAGCCGATGATGGCGTTGAGCGGGGTGCGGAGTTGGTGACTCATCTTCGCCAGGAAGACGGCCTTGGCTTCGTTGGCGCGTTCGGCCTCGTGCTTGGCGGTATTGAGCTTGACCTGCGTCTCGACATGCTTCGTGATTTCGCGCTGCAGCGCCGAGTTGGCGACCATCACGTGGGCGTAGTAGATCGCCATCATCGAGTTGTAGATCGTGGCGGCACAGGCGGAGATCATGCCCACGGTGGGCAGCTGCTGGATCGGCACCTGATGCGGAAACGATCCGGTGAACAGATAGGCCGCGGCGAACGCCGCCAGGCTCGCACCGATGCATCCGAGCACCAGGCGCGGCCGATCGCTCAGATAGAAGAACCCGAGCATCTGCGCGGTCAGGAACCACGGCAGAAAGGGCGAGCTCACCCCGCCGTAGAAGAAGGACCCGAAGACGCTGATGGCGGTCAGGGCGCAGAACGAATAGAAGGCTGGCTTGAACAGATGGCCCGCCCACCGGAGCGCGAACGGCAACAGCCAGAACGAGCCGCACAAGGCGCACAGCGTCCAGAAGACCCAGTCGTGCGAATCCAGCACGTGGTAGAGGTACCCGAGGATCGCGACGGCGCTGAACGGCCCCAGGAGGTGGCTGATGACGAAGATGCGGGCCTGCCAGAGAGACGCGGTGCTCTCTCGCAGGCCGGCCGGAACGAACCAATCGACGGCCGGTACGAGGCGATCGATGAGCCCGGCGGATTCAGGCGTGCTGGGCATGGCCCGTCGACTCGCAGGGAGCGGCAGCGGCAACGGCAGCGGCGACGGCAGGGCGGGAGACGTCGCTGATGGTGGCCCGGTGGCGCACGTACTCGATCTGCGCGTGATCGATCGCCTTGCGCAGCCGCGCAGCCACGGCACCCACGTCCTCGCGGGTGTGCGTCGGCATCATCTGGAGCCGCAGACGGGCGTCGCCCTTTGCGACGGCCGGATACTCGACCAGGTTGGCGATGACCTCCAGCGCCGGCAGGCTTCGGCTCACCAGGCGTGCCAGTGCTTCGTCCCCCACACGGACCGGAACGATCGGCGAGGGGTTGCCCATCGTCTGCAGGCCTTCGGCCGACAGCGCGGTGCGCAGCTGATTGATCCGCTCCATCAGCACCGAGCGCAGGTGCTGGCCCTTGTCGGACTGGACGATCTCGAAGGCCTTCGTGACGGTGGCGGCATTCACAGGCGACATGGCGTTCGAGAACGTCGCCGAGGAGCCGTAGTACTTGAGGTACTGCTTCACCGCCGGTGAGTTGCAGGCAACGAAGCCGCCGTTGGAGCCGAATGTCTTCGAGAAGCTGCCCATGACGATGTCGAGCTGGCCCAGCAGGCCCTGCTCGCCGATCAGGCCCCGGCCGCCGGGCCCCATGGCACCCAGGTCATGCGCGACGTCGACCAGCAGCGTCGCCCCGTACTCGCGGCACAGGTCCTGCAGCGCCTTCAGATCCGGTGTGTCCGAATCCATCGAGAACAGGCTTTCCGTCACCACGAGGATGCCGTTGTTCGTGTCCTTGTCGCGGATCCGTTTCAGGTGACGGCGGACCGACACGAGATTCAGGTGGCCGTGCAGGTGGACGTTGGGCGTCGCCGAGTAGGCACCCTCCTGCAGGCATGCGTGCGACAGCCCGTCCATCACCACGTGGTCGGCCGGCCGCACCAAACCCTTGATGACCCCGTACCCGGCCGCCCAGCCCGTCGGATAGAGAACCGTGTGATCCAGCTGGAGGAATCGGGAGATCGTCTCCTCCAGCCGCAGCGAGTACTTGGTATTTCCGGCCAGCGCCGAAGAGCCGGCGCTGTGCACCCCGTACTCGTCGATCACCGACTTGGCGACAGCCTTGATCTCCGGATCCGACGACAGGCCCAGGTAATCCTGCGTGGCGAAGTTCAGGCCGGTGAAATGCTGCCCGCTGTCGTCGGCGGCGGTGCAGACCGACAGCGGTGCCTTTTGCGTGGATTTCGAGTAGGGCCACAGGTTGCGCTGGCGACGCAGATCCTGCCATTGGTAGAAGGGTTCGACCCGCGCCATCAGGTCTTTGCCCTGGGGCTCGCGAAAGTCGCGCACGCTGCCCGTCAAGGCCTGAACCATATCAATCGTCGACATAACACGCCACTCCTTCGATGTGCTCCTGACGAGTCACGTTGCCATCCTTGTTCGATAAGGCTCGACTCGCAGCCGCGCTCGCCAAGCAGCGCTGGATCTTTCCCAGCAGCCGGGTCAGATCGACCGGCTTGGTGTCGAAGTCCGCGCAGCCCACCGCGACACTCCTTTCCCGGTCGCTCGCCAGCGCGTGCGCCGTCAATGCGATGACGGGTATCCGTGCTGTTCTGGCGTCGGCCTTGATGAGCCGTGTCGCCTGCCAGCCGTCCATCTCACCCAACGCCACATCCATCAGGATGACGTCGGGCATTTCTGAAATCGACATCGCGACGCCGCTGGCGCCATCCACAGCGCTGCAGACCGTGAAGCCACGGCGTTGCAACCGCCTGGTCAGCATGTCGCGATTGGCGAAGCTGTCCTCCACGATCAAGACCTTCGTGGCCTCGGATGCTGGCGGGCTGTCGTTGGGAATACCGTTCATCGTGTTTCCACTGGGAGCTCGGCACGCGCTCGCGGCCGTGTCGTCATGAATGGGTCTTCGGTATCCAGCCAGTCGTCAGAACCTGTAACCCAGCACCAGGCCGATCACGTCGGGATCCGACCTGACGTCAACGGTACGAACAATGTCGCCGAAGCCTGGCGTGACGGTGGTGATGGCGGCCGTTGTCTTGATGCCGTAGCGCGTGTAGGCAGCATCGATGACCCAGTCGGGCCCCAACGGGAATCCCACGCCGATCTTCAGCACATGGCCCCAGGAGCTCTCGAGCTTGGCCGTGCTGCTGCTCCCGCCGAACCCGGCGGTATACGCGGGGCTCACCCGCCCGTCGGTATAGAAGGTGTAGTTCACGCCGACGCCCACGTAGGGCTGCGTGCCCCATGGCCCGTCGAAGGTGTAGTGAGCCAGAACGGCAGGGAACCAGGCCCGGGCCTTGCCGACCTCGCCCAGCGCGGCTCCGTTGCCTGCGCCGAGCATCGTGACCACGGGCGGGGTGCCGGCCTGCAGCACGACGGACCACGGGCCGGAAAGGTTTCGCTCGTAGACCAAAGCCAAGGTGGCCGCGTCCTTCAGATCCGCCTGGATGCCCGGAGGGGTGGTTCCTGCGGGACCGGTGAGGTCTCCCGACTTGGTGTTGAAACCGATGTGCGCATAACCGACCTTGAGCGTGTTCTCGGTACCGTCGGCGTGTGCCACAGCGGTAGCGCAAGCCAAGGCGATGGCGATGCCGAAGGTGAGTGCCTGGTTCAGATTGGCCTGTTGCATTTCACTGTTCCTGGAGTTGCGTTCGCGTCTGTCAGAGCAGTTGTCGGAAATTGTGTCCAATTCTTAAATGACGACCCGACAGAGCGTGAACAATGCGGCGCGATGCCGAACTCTTCCAACCCGGCGAGCTGCACTGCGAGACCCTGCCGAGCGGATGACAATACGACCACACGATCGCACTTTCCCCTGGGAGACATCACGTTGAATCACATGAACGAGGCCTACGCCGGCGGATGCGCCGGCGGCGCGATCCGCTTCGAGATTTCCGGCGAACCCTTGTTCCAGAACCATTGCCAGTGTCTCGACTGCCAGCACAAGAGCGGCACCGGGCACGGCTCCTACTTGACCTTTACGCGCCGAGGCGCCAAGCAGACGGGCGATGCCAAGCTGTGGGCCATGCTGGGCGACAGCGGCAACCTGAAAACCCGAGCCTTCTGCCCGACCTGCGGTTCACAGGTCTTCATGACATTTGCGACCATGCCCGATGTCTTTACCGTGCACGCAGCCAGCCTCGACGATCCCAGCCGGTTCCAGCCGCAGGCGGTGACCTACGCGATGCGCGGCCAGGCTTGGGATCACCTCGATCCGGCGCTGCCGAAATTCGACAAGATGCCGCCTGCCTGAGTTGCCGATGCGGTGAGCATCGTCCCCGATCAACGCGCCGCGGAGATCGGCGTCAGCACGAAGGTGATGTCCGAGCGCGGGCCGCGGCCCCGGCCGACGATTTCTCCGCGTTCGTTGATGGCGCTGGGAAACTGCAGCAGGTATTTGTCGCGTTGCGGATCGGCGGGATCCACCAGGTCGTGCAGCAGCTGGATGCCGCCCTCCCGCGTCCACACCCAGCCGCAGCCGTGCCCCTGCGCGATCGACACCGAGCTGCCGACGATCGTGCCGTGTTCGTTGACAGCGGCGGCGCCGTGGCCGCTGCATTCCGCGATCTGGCCGAGGAACTCGAAGCCGCCGGCCTCCGTCCAGCGGTAGGCCTCGTTGAGGCCGCCGTTGGCGTAGTCGAACGCATTTCCGACCACGACACCACCGTTCGTGATCGCGGCCGGTGCGGTGCTCATCTGCGGGTGGCCAGGCGGCGGGCCGAGGTAGCGCATGCCGCCCTGCTCGCTCCACAGCGTGGTTTCGCCACCCTGCGGGCTGCCGCCGCCGGGGCGTGACGCGACACCGACGATGACGCGGAGGTCGTTGAGCGCGAGAAAATCGTAGCGAGAGAATTTGGCGCCCGGCCCGATCGTGCGGCCGTCGCGCGTCCACACGCGCACGGGGCCCCCGGCATTGCGGCCGACGATGTCGCCCAGCGCATTGCCGCTGACCGGCGAACCGCGGCCCAGATGGTGCACGCTGCCGGCGGCATCCCAATCGACGATGCGGTAAGGCGGATCCCAGCGAAACCGGCCGCCCTGCACGCCGCCCGCAGCGTCGATATTCACAGCCTGGGTGCGGATCCGGGGATCCGGCGAGGTGGCGATCTCGTAGCCTGCGGAGGCCGTCCAACGGAACGCGCGGCTGTCGGAGATCGACGTGCCGCTCGCCAGATACACGTCGCCGGCAATGACCCCGTGGTCGTTGATGTAGCGGCCGTAAACGCCGATGCTCCCGGCCGGCCGCTCCAGCACCGTGAGGCGGTAAGTGGGCGCGGCTTGGGCCGCTGCGGCCATGAGCATCGCCGCGCAGGGCACCAACCCGCGCCAACGGCGGCTGGGGATCGACGCGCGCGATGACAACCTCCGGTCGAGATTCGGTGGCAATGGCGGGCCGATCATCGATCAGTATCTTCCCTTCATCGACTTCGGCTACTTCTGAGGATTGCCCTTCGACCCCTCGCGCGCCGGCATTCGAAATCGACGCAGCGTATTCTCGGTCATCGCAAGCGGACTCAGGAACGTCAGCCGCGCCGGGCCGCTTCGATCGTCGCGATGTCGATCTTTCGCATCTGCATCATCGCCTCGAAAGCGCGCTTGGCCGCGGCGCTATTCGGATCGGCGATCGCGGCGATGAGCGCGCGTGGCGTGATCTGCCACGACAGGCCCCATTTGTCCTTGCACCAGCCGCATTCGCTCTCCTGGCCGCCGTTACCCACGATCGCGTTCCAGAAGCGGTCGGTTTCGGCCTGGTCGTCAGTCGCCACCTGAAACGAAAAAGCCTCGTGGTGCTTGAACGCAGGGCCACCGTTCAGGCCGAGACACGGGATGCCGATCACGGTGAACTCCACCGTCAAGACATCGCCCTGCTTGCCCGCGGGATAGTCGCCAGGCGCGCGATAGACCGTTCCCACCGCGCTGTCCGGGAAGGTCTCGGCATAGAACGTGGCGGCGTCCAGGGCAGTGCCGTCGTACCAGAGGCAGATCGTGTTCTTGGGTGTCACATTCGTTCTCCAACGCATGGCCGGTGCGTTCATCCTACGCGCAGGGGGCGTGAGCGTTGGAAGCCCCGAGGTACCGACAAGCTGGGTAGCGCCTGCGACCGGCTATCCTCGCCTCTCGCCACCGCCCTCATCGCCAATGTCCGTCCCGCGGTCCCCCACCCACACGTTCTGGCCAGGGCTGGCCAGCGGCCTCATCGTTGGCGCCATGTCGGTCGTGATGGCCGTGTCGTTCGCGGCGCTGGTGTTCAGCGGGCCGCTGGCGCCCTACCTGGCGCAGGGGCTGGCATTCGCACTGCTGGCCGGCGCCGTCAGCACCGTGCTCATCGGTGCGTTCACCTCGTTGCCGGGCACTGTGGGTGGCACGCAGAGCCTGCCGGTGGCGATCCTGGCCGGCACGGCGGCATCGGTGGCTGGCGCTATCGGCAGTGAAGCGGGCGAGCCGGCCAGGGCGTTGCTGCCGACGGTGGCGGCCGCGCTGGCCGCCAGCACCCTGCTCACCGCGCTCGTGCTGTGGCTCCTCGGCCGTTGCGGCGCCGGCCGGCTGGCGCGCTTCATTCCTTACCCCGTGCTCGGGGGTGTGCTGGCGGGCTCGGCCTGGCTGCTCGGCAAGGGCGCCTTCGGCATCATGGCCGGGCCGGCGGGCTGGGCCGATCTGCTGCATTGGCTGCCGGGCCTGCTGGCGGCCCTGCTGATGCTGCTGGTGCACCAGCGCTGGTCGCACCCTTTGGTGCTGCTGGCGATGGTGGGTGCCGGCGTGGCCGCGTTCCACGGCATCGCGTGGGCCGCCGGCCACGACGCCGCGCGCCAGGCCGCCGAGGGCTGGCTGCTGCCGTCGCTCAGCGGGGCCGATGTGGGCCGGCCGCTGTTCCTGGCCGTCGATGTGCGGGCCGTCGATTGGCCCGCGCTGGCCCATGCCGGCGCCAACCTGGCCACCCTGCCGGTGGTGGCGGCGATCGCGCTGCTGCTCAACGTCGCGGCGCTGGAGACCGCGGTGCGGGCGCCGCTGGATCTCAACCGCGAACTGCGCGCCGCCGGCATCGCCAACGCCGCCGCGGCCTTGCTCGGCGGCCTGCCCGGCTACCAGCAGCTCGGGCTGTCGGTGATGAACCGGCGCGCTGGCGCGGCCACCCGCTGGGTCGGCGTGTGGGCGGCTGCGCTGTGCGTGGCGGCGCTGCTGGCGGGCCCGGCGGCGCTGGGCTGGCTGCCGCGGCCGGTGCTGGGCGCGCAACTGCTCTTCATCGCCATGCTGATGCTGCGCGACTGGGTGGTGGCCACCTGGGGCCGGCTGTCGGCGCTGGACCACGGCATCGTGATCGG
>JANMAS010000162.1:0-13121 GCA_031359975.1 Burkholderiales bacterium | reverse complement strand
ATCTGCACCAGCAGATCGCGGATGCCCACGTCACCTTCGCTGGGCACGAACTGTTGCGCCCAGGCCGCCAAGGTGCCTTGCGGATCGTTGTAGACCGGCAGCAGATACGGCTGCAGCACGACGTCGTCTTCATCGGTGTAGCGCACCGGATAAAACTCGCGCCCGGGCTCCAGCGGCAGATCGAGCGCGCGCGTGCCGGTGTGCTCCACCGTGAAGCGGCTGGTGATCACCCGCCGATCGGCCGGACTCGCCGGCTGCACGATGGCCACCGAATTCGAATGGGCGTCTTGCACCATGCGGATCTCGAGCGGCTCGGGATCGACTTCCATGTCGGTGGCGAGCACGCGCTGGTCGTGGCTGTCGTGCGGCCTGAAGAGCACGCGATGCGCACCGAGTGGCACGGGGCGTGCGTATCGATACGTGGTGGTGTGGACGATGTCGAAAGTCTGTGTCATGGTGGTTCGGCGCAATCAGGCCCGGTGGCCCAAAGGCCCGCAAACAGGGAGCCACCCCATGGTGCCTGTAGTCGCCCGACAAAGCCACCGGAAAGCACGCCTTGGCCTTGTCAGGGGATTCTGATGTGAGCGCAGGCCCTGCCGGGCGATCGCAGGGCCCCTCGCTATAATTCGCGGCTTTGCGCAGGTCAAAGCGCGCACGCCACCTTGAAATGAGCTTGAAATGAGCCAACCACACGCACCCGCCGCTGCTTCCGCTCACGACGCGGCCGGGCATTCCGATGCGCACGAGGGCCCGATCAAGACGCCCCGGCAGTTGATATGGGCGGTAGTGGCCTCGTTCCTCGTGCCGATCGTCGTGATCGTGCTGCTGGTGAGCTTTGTCGATATGGGCGCCAAGCAAGGGCCGGGCAGCGATGGCCTCGGCGCCGCCGCGGTAGCCGCGCGCATTCAGCCTGTCGGCCATGTCGAGATCAAGGATGTCACCGACGCCGCTTCGATGAAGACCGGCGAGCAGGTGTTTGCCGCCCAGTGCTCGGCCTGCCACGCCGCGGGCGCCGCGGGTGCGCCGAAGTTTGGTGACGAAGCCGCCTGGGCACCGCGCATCGGCCAGGGCTACGAGGCCTTGCTGACCTCCGCGCTCAAGGGCAAGGGCAGCATGGGTGCGCAGGGTGGGGGCGATTTCACCGATTTCGAGATCGGCCGCGCGGTGGTCTACATGGCCAACCGCGGTGGCGCCAAGCTGGCCGAGCCGGCCATGGCGGCCGCGTCAGGTGCGGCACCGGCCGCACCAGCCGCCAGCGCGGCGAAATAATCACTCGGCGCGCGGCGCCGGGTTTTCAGGTCACACAGCGCCCAAGCCCGCGTGAGGGCTGAGGCAATAGCCGAAGCGTGCCGGCATGGCGTTGAACAGCATGCTCTGCGGTGCGGGCCACGCGCCAGTTTCGATCGCATCGGCGGCCCAGGTGGTGTCGAGCGAATGCACCAGGCCAAAGCCTTCCGGGCTGTCAACAAACAAGTGGTCGTGTTCGTCCAGCCAGGTGCTGGCGCAGCGAGCCGCTCGGCCGGTATGCGTGCTGAGCGCAAAACCCGCCGCCGCGTCGGCTACCCGCCACACCCACGGCGCTGATTCCAGCTCCACATACACCCGCTGCGGCCCGTTCTGGAAAAACCAGCAGCCGTTGGCATCGTGATCGTAGTTGCGCTCGATGAACGCCTTGAGCTTGTCGTGATCGATGCGACTGCCCTTGACCTTCGGGAACGGCCCCACCGCCTGGATGCGGTCGTCCCGCATATACCAGTCGCCGCGCGCGTCCAGGGCCAGCCAGCCGGTGCAGTGCGGTACGTTGGGCCATTTGGCCAGAGCGGCCTTGACGATGTCATCCATGCCCCGATCGTGCCTCAATCGAGGGCGCTCATCCAGCCCATCACGAGGCGCGGCAGCGTGGCCACATCGCCCGGGAAGCTGCCCTGCGGAAAGCCCACATGCCCGCCATGTGCCGGCTGCCACAGCGTGACCCATGAGCCGACATCCGACACACCGGGCAGGCTGGCCGCCGGCACGAACGGATCGTTGCGCGCATTCACCACCAGTGCCGGCAGGCGGATCGAGTGCAGGTGCGGCTTGGCGGAAGCGCGCAGCCAGTAATCGTCGGTGTCTCGAAAGCCGTGCAGCGGCGCGGTGAAGAGGTCGTCGAAATCGTACAGATCACGCGCGGCCCGCATGCGCGCCGCGTCGAAAAGCCCGGGATGCTGGGCCAGCTTGGCCATCGCCTTGGGTTTCATGCTGCGCAGGAACATGCGCGTGTAGACCTGCCGGTTGAAGCCGCGCCCGATCGCCTGGCCGCTGGCGGTGAGATCGACCGGTGCGCAGACAGCCGCGATGCTGCGCGCCACGCGGTGCGCCGAATCGCCGCTTTCATCAGCCCAGCGCAGCAAGGCATTGCCGCCCAGCGACACCCCCACCACGCGCACCGGCGCGCCGTGGCGCTCGCACAGGCGCTGCAGGATCCAGCCGATCTCGGCGAAATCGCCGGAATGATACGCACGAGGCGCATGGTTCAGCTCGCCGGAGCAGCCGCGAAAGTGCGGCACCGCGAAGTGCCAGCCGGCATGGTGGGCGGCCTGGGCAAAGGCCTTGGCGTAGTGGCTGTGCGATGAGCCTTCGAGGCCGTGAAAGAGCACCAGCAGCTCGGCCGCCTGGCCGTTGCCACCGGGCGTGGCGGGCGCCTCCTGGAAGTCCACGTCGATGAAGTCGCCGTCGGGTGTGGCCCAGCGCTCACGGCGGTAATCGGGCGCGCGGGATCGCGATGGCGGGGGTGACGGTGACGGCGCCGGCCGCGCCAGCAGCGCCGACCAGATCGTCTGTGCATGTCCGCCGGGCAGCCACCAGGGCGCGTGATAGCCCGGCGTGTCGAACGGGGCGCTCAAGGCAAGTGTCAATGCAGCACGGACGGGGCCTCGATCACCTCGACCGGCTCGCGCTGGCTGCCCGGGCTGGAGTGGTGCGCCACCATGCGCCAGCCTTGCTCGGTTTTCACGTACACGTTGGTGGCCAGCACCCAGGCGGTTTGCGGGCCCTCGGCGGTGACGATGTCCACCCGCTCCACCACGCTGTGGGTGGCGCTGCTCACCATGTGCACCCGCCGCACGCGCTCGGCATGCACGGGGATGGCGCCGTTGGAAAAGATCGCATCGAAGCTGGCGCGTATCGCCGCCGGCCCAATCACCCGCGGGCCGCCGGGATGCACGCAGAACACCTCGTCATCGTCGGCCCAGACGGCGGAGAGTTTGTCCAGATCGCCTTCGCGCAGCGCTTCGTAGAACTGCGTTTCGAGATCGTCCGGCGAAGTGAGCGGCGCAACGCGATGGGCTTTGATCACGGGCATGGTGGCGCTCAGCGGAAGACGACGGTCTTGCCGCCATTCATCAACACACGATGTTCGACATGGGCACGCACAGCGCGTGCCAGAACCACAGATTCCACATCGCGCCCGACGGCGGTGAAATCGTCGGGCGACAAGGCGTGGTCGACGCGTTCGACATCCTGCTCGATGATCGGCCCTTCGTCGAGATCGGCGGTGACGTAGTGCGCCGTGGCGCCGATCAGCTTGACGCCGCGCTGGTGCGCCTGGTCATAGGGCCGGGCGCCCTTGAAGCTGGGCAGAAAGCTGTGGTGGATGTTGATCGCCCGCCCACGCAGAAAGCGGCAGAACTCCGGCGACAGGATTTGCATGTAGCGCGCCAGCACCACCAGATCCACCGCCTCGCGATCGATCAGCGCTTCGATCTGCGCTTCCTGCTCCCGCTTCGCTTGTGCGCCGGCGCCGGCCATCAGCGGCAGGTGGTGGAAAGCCAGCCCGTAGCTGGCCGCCAGGCCCGAAAAATCGGGGTGGTTCGACACGATGGCGGGGATGTCGATCGCCAGCTGATCGCTCTTCCAGCGAAACAGCAGGTCGTTCAGGCAGTGGCCGTGGCGGCTCACCAGCATCAGCACGCGGGGTTTGCGGGCGAGATGGAAAAAGCGCGAATCCATCGCGAAGCGCTCGCGCACCGGCGCAAAGAGAGCTTCCAGCGCCTGGGCATCGGCCAGGGTGGGCGGCGCCTCGAAATGCACCCGCATGAAAAACAGGCCGGTGGCGTCGCGCGCCTGCACATCGCCAAACTGCTGCGAATCGATGATGTTGCAATCGGCGTTGAAAAGCACGCCTGAGACGGCGTAGACGATGCCGTGCTGGTCGCGGCACGACAACGTCAGTACAAATTCGTTGGCTGCGGACATGGTCGGGCACGGTAGCGTTGGAGGGTCGGCGCGGCGTGCGCGGTGGGCCGGGATGGCTGAGAACGAGCCGCGAAGCGGCGCCATCAGCGCGAAAAACCGGGCATTGGCACAACCGTCGTGATGCGGAGCACACGCCAACCCATCAGTTTCCCAACCATTGTGTCCTATTCGGCACGGGGCGCTGGGCACCTGTACATTCAAGTCTCCCGCTACAACAAAGAAGCCGCTCACGCGGTCTTCGCATAAGAAACTCTGGCTCGGGGGGGTCTTGGAAACCGTCGCTTCATGCGGCGGTTTTTTTTGGCCGCGTCACGGCGGCAGCGTCAAGATGGCACCGGGCCTTAGGATCGTCGGATGGTTGACCCCCGACCCACCGCTGACGCCGCTGACCCCACTGCCCCCGTGCGTCGAGCTGCGGGCGCACTCAGCCCGGCGGGCACGATTGCGCCGTACATCCGCGAAATCGGCCGCGGCAAGGAAGGTGCGCGCTCACTCTCCGTGGCGCAGGCGTTCGATCTGATGTCGCGCCTGCTCGACGGGCAGATCAGCGATCTCGAGCTGGGCGGCTTTGCGCTGGCGATGCGGGTCAAGGGCGAATCGCCGGATGAACTCACCGCCTTTGTCGCCGCCGCGCAGCAGCGGGTGATGGCGATGCCGGCTGCTGACCGGCCGATCGTGCTGCCTTCCTACAACGGCGCCCGCAAACAACCCAATCTCACACCGCTGCTTGCCGCTTTGCTGGCGCGCCAGGGCGTGCCGGTGGTGGTGCATGGGCCGGTGGTTGATCCCGGCCGGGTGACGAGTGCGGCGATCTTCGATGCCCTGGGCTGGCCGGCATGCGTTGATGCAACCGCCTTGCGTGCCCGCTGGGCGGCTGGTGAGCCGGCGTTTGTCACCATCGACGTGCTGTGCCCGTCGCTCGCGCGCCTGCTGGCGATCCGGCGTGTGCTGGGCCTGCGCAACAGCGGGCACACGATGGCCAAGATCCTGCCGGTGCTGCCGGGTTCGCTGCGGGTGGTGAACCACACCCACCCGGAATATGCCGACAGCCTCGGCCGCTTCATCGCCGCCACGTCGGCCGACGCGGTGTTGATGCGAGGCACCGAAGGCGAGCCGGTGGCCGACGCGCGGCGCCTGCAGGCGCTGGCGGTGTTTGTGGCTGGCGAGCCCGTGCCCGAGCTGAGCCTGCCTGGCGACGAAGGGCCGTTGACCAGCCTGCCCAGCCTGCCCGCCACGATCGATGCGCAGGCCACGACGGTGCATATCCGCGCCGTGCTGGCCGGCGAGGCCGAACTGCCATCACCCATCCAGCGCCAGGTGGACTGCCTGCTGCGTGTGCGCGAGCGAATGGCGGCTCGCGGCGCCGCGCCAGCCGATCAGTGACCGGCGGCCAGCTTCTCGCCCGCTTTCAACCGATACACCGTGCCGCAATACGGGCACGCGCCTTCGCCGGTGGTGGCCACGTCGATGTAGACCTTCGGGTGGTTGCTCCACAGCGGCATGGTCGGATTCGGGCAGAAGACGACACCAGGGCCTTGCAGGTCCTTGGCGAGCACTTCGACGAGAGCTTTGGGCGAGGTGGTCATGTGGGGATGGTGGGCGGTGTGATCAGGCGGCGATCGGCGTGAGCCAGCTCGCGTATTTGGCATTGCGGCCGTGCACGATGTCGAAGAAGGCGCTCTGGATCTTCTCGGTGATCGGGCCGCGCTGGCCTTCGCCGAGCTGCACGCGGTCGTATTCGCGGATGGGTGTCACTTCGGCGGCGGTGCCGGTAAAAAACGCTTCGTCGCTGATGTACACCTCGTCGCGGGTGATGCGTTTTTCCACCACCTTGAGGCCCAGATCCTCACAGATCGAGAAGATGGTGTTGCGGGTGATGCCGTTGAGCGCGCCGGCGGAGAGATCGGGCGTGTAGACCACCTCGTTCTTCACGATGAACAGGTTCTCGCCCGCGCCTTCGGAGACAAAGCCGGAGGCATCGAGCAGCATCGCTTCTTCGTAGCCATCGTCGGTGACTTCGAGGTTGGCGAGGATCGAGTTGGTGTAGTTCGACACCGTCTTGGCCTGCGTCATCGTGATGTTCACGTGGTGGCGGGTGTAGCTCGATGTTTTCACCCGGATGCCGCGCTTGAGGCCCTCTTCGCCGAGGTAGGCGCCCAGGGCCAGGCCGCCACCATCAGGTGCACGGTGTTGTTGCGCGGGCTCACGCCCAGCTTCTCGGAGCCGATCCAGGTGAGCGGGCGCAAATAGCAGCTTTCCAGCGCGTTCACCCGCACCACTTCGCACTGCGCCGCCATCGCCTGCTCGGGGGTGAACGGGATTTTCATGCGCAGGATCTTGGCGCTGTTGAACAACCGCTGGGTGTGTTCGCGCAGGCGAAAGATCGCTGTGCCTTGGTCTGTCTTGTAGGCGCGCACGCCCTCGAAAGCGCCGCAGCCGTAGTGCAGCGTGTGGGTGAGCACGTGGATCTTGGCATCGCGCCATTCCACCAGTTGGCCATCCATCCAGATCTTGCCGTCGCGATCGTGCATCGACATGTCGATTTCCCGGTGTGCGCTGAGCCGGTTATTCTAGGGTGCGTGGTCGGGCGCCGGCGCCGCATCGTCGCCGGCCGCGCGCGACAGATGCCAGCCGATGAGACGACCGCCTTTCAAGCTCACGCTCACCGCATCGCCCGCCGGATCGCGCCATGCAAAGGCTTCGTCGCTGTCGCCTGTGACAGCGATCTTCACACCCAGGCTGTGGGTTTCCGTGAGGATCTCCATCAGCCGCATGCCTTGATGCAGACGTGCGTTCAGCGCCACCGCATTGCGAACCACACCCACCGGCCCGGCGGATGCCGCGCGCAGCGCCCGTGCCGCGCGGCTGAACTGCAGCAGCAGCCAGAACACCACCACACTCAAGGCCAGCAGCACGCCGCGCCAGCCGTACAGGGCATAGCCCATGGCGATGCCGATCGCGGCCAGGCCCCAACCCAGGATCGTGTTCATGCGCTGATGGGTCCGTGTGGGGTGGGCGCCAGCAAGACGCTGCGGCGTGGCAGCGTGGCGCGGGTGCCCGCCAGGGTGCGGTTGAAGGCCTGGTTGGCTTTCACCTCGTCATCGTGCCGATATGACCGTGGATGATCGAGATGCAGGCACACCAGCGAATGCCGAGCCCGCCGGCCCCGCACGCCGGCATGGTTGAGGCGGATGCCGAGGTTGGTGTCTTCGGCGCCATAGCCCATCGCTTCGTCGAAGCCACCCACGCGCAGCAGGTCGGCGCGCCAGGCGCCGCTGTGGTTGCCGACAAACGCATTGCGGGGCGACAGCCGATCCAGCAGACGCGGCCGCCAGCCGGGAGGCAACAAGCGCAGCGGGGGTGTCTCGATACCTTGGCGGTGCAGAAAACGCGCATCGAAAAGGCGCTGGTCGTCGATCATGTCGGGCGTCAGTTGCGTGGCGTGAAAGGCCCCGGGCAGGTTGACATGGCTGCCCGCCGACACAAACCGCCCGGGTGCGGCGAGCCGGCGATACGTGGCGATCACATCGGCGCGCGGGACGCAATCGGCATCGGTGATCACCAGGAAATCGCTGCTGGCGCGGGCGATCGCGCGGTTGAGGATCAGGCATTTGCGAAAGCCCTGATCAGCGTGGCGCACATGGTGGATCGGAAAGCGGGCTTCGGCCGCGTGGCGCCGCACCACGTCGGCCACGGCGTCGAACTCGCTGTCTTCGGCGACGATCAACTCCTGCGGCAACAGGCTTTGCCGGCGGTAGGCGTGCAGCGTGATGTCGAGTGCCCGCCAGTTGTCGTAGGCGGAGACGATCACGCCGATCGACACTGGCGTCACAAGGCCAGCGCCGCGCCGGGCGCGGGCAGATTGTCACGGGGGGCAGAGAGGGCGGCGATGCGCATCGCTGAACGCTATCACGGGCGCCGCGCACGCCGGAGCGCCTGGGCTACATCTCGCGCAGCAGATCGATCGCCTGCTCGATGCGCTCCACCGGATGCACCGTGAGCCCTTCGAGCGCCTTGCCGGCGCCGCGCGGCATGTTGGCCTTGGGCACGATGGCCACGCTGAAACCGAGCTTGGCCGCCTCCTTCAGCCGCTCCTGCCCCCGCGGCGCGGGCCGCACCTCACCTGCCAGGCCCACCTCGCCGAAGGCGATGAAGCCGCGTGGCAGCGGCCGGTTGCGCAGGCTGCTCTGGATCGCCAGCAGCACCGCCAGATCGGCGGCCGGCTCGCTGATGCGCACGCCGCCCACCGCGTTGACAAACACATCCTGGTCGAAGGTGGCCACGCCGGCATGCCGGTGCAGCACCGCCAGCAGCATGGCCAGTCGATCGCGATCGAGCCCCACCGAAAGCCGCCGGGCCGCCGAGCCGCCGGTATCCACCAGTGCCTGGATTTCCACCAGCATCGGCCGCGTGCCTTCGATGGTGACGAGCACACACGATCCGGCCACCGGCTGATCGTGGTTGGAGAGAAAGATCGCGCTCGGATTGGTCACGCCCTTGAGCCCGCGCTCGGTCATCGCGAACACGCCGATCTCGTTGACGGCGCCGAAGCGGTTCTTGATGGCGCGCACCAGCCGAAAGCTCGAATGGGTGTCGCCCTCGAAATAGAGCACGGTGTCGACGATGTGCTCCAGCACACGCGGCCCGGCCAGCGCGCCCTCCTTGGTGACATGCCCCACCAGCACGATCGCGCAGCCGGTGGCCTTGGCGGTGCGGGTGAGTTGCGCCGCGCATTCGCGCACCTGCGCCACCGAGCCGGGGGCGCTGGTGAGCTGGTCGGAGTACACCGTCTGGATCGAATCGATGACGCAGAAATCGGGCGTCTCGGTGGCCAGCGTGGCGAGCACCTTCTCGAGCTGGATCTCGGCCAGCACACGCACCCGCTGGCCGCTCAGGCCCAGCCGTTTGGCGCGCAGCGCGAGCTGGGCGCCGGATTCCTCGCCGGTCACATACAGCACCTTCATGCGGGTGGACAGGCTTTCGGCCGCCTGCAGCAACAGCGTCGACTTGCCGATGCCCGGATCGCCGCCGATCAGCGTGACACCGCCATCGACGATGCCGCCGCCGAGCACGCGATCCAGCTCCTCCAGCCCGGTGGGCGCGCGCATCACGTCGGCGGCTTCGATGTCGCTCAGCGTGGCCACCGGCAGCGCCTTGGCCAGCGACTGGAAGCGGTGCTTGCCGGCGGCCGGCGATTCGGCCACCGTTTCAATCAGCGTGTTCCAGGCCTCGCAGTGCGGGCATTTGCCCAGCCATTTGGGGCTGGTGCCGCCACATTCGGAGCAGGTGTAGTTGGTTTTTTCCTTGGCCATGCGGAACTGTAGCGGTGTCGCCGCGCATCGCTTGTCTTACGATGCCGGCAATGGAATTGCACCTCTGGCTCACCTTCTTCGTCGCGGCCTGGGCGATCAGCATTTCGCCCGGCCCCGGCGCGCTGGCCGCGATGAGCTCGGGCCTGAACTACGGCTTCCGGCGCGGTTACTGGACGACGCTGGGCCTGATCCTGGGCATCTGGGCGCAAGCGGTGATCGTCGGCGTCGGGCTCGGCACCTTGATTGCGGCGTCGAATGCCGCGTTCCTGGTGGTGAAGTGGGCGGGCGTGGCCTATCTGGTGTACCTGGGTATCAACCAGTGGCGCGCCCCGGCGGTGCCGATGGTGGCCGAGACAGGCGATGCCAAGGTCATCCCTTCGCGGCGCTCGATGGTCTGGCGCGGCTGGCTGATCAATGCGGTCAATCCCAAGGGCACGGCGTTCATGCTCGCGGTGGTGCCGCAGTTCCTCGACCTGTCACAACCCCTGGTGCCGCAATACCTGGTGATCGTGGCCACCCTGAGCTTCACCGACATGGTGGTCATGGCGGCCTACACCGCCCTGGCGGCGCGGGTGCTGAGCCTGCTGCGCACACCGCGCCAGATCCGTTGGCTCAATCGGGTTTTTGGCGGGCTGTTCGTGGCGGCGGGGGCGCTGCTGGCCACTTTCAAGCGATCGGTCTAGGCCGCCCTGGTCATCAGTCTGAGGCACCACTGCGCCGCGAAGCCTTCGTCTGCGATCGCTGGGCCTTGCCTTCCAGGCGGCGCATCTTGGAGCCGTAGGTCGGCCGTGTGGGTTTGCGGCGTTTGGGTGGGGTGGCCACACCGTTGACCACGTCGTTGAGCCGCTCCAGGGCGTCGGCCAGGTTCATCTCCAGGCTGCGATGGGCCTGCGCCTTGATGATCAGCACGCCGGCCAGCGTGATGCGCGAATCGGCGCTGGCGAGCAGGCGGGCTTTCACGTCGTCGGGCAAGCGGGAGGCGGGGATGTCGAAACGCAGATGCACCGCGTTCGACACCTTGTTGACGTTCTGGCCACCCGCACCCTGGGCGCGAATGGCGGTCCATTCGACGTCGGCTTCGGTGAGTGCGATGTTCAAGGGATCGGCTCAGGGCTCGGCGCGCACCCGGCGTTGCCGCTGCTCCATCTCCTGGCGCAGTTGCTTGCGCTCCTTGGCGGCGGTGAAGCGCCGCATCTCGTCGCCCGGCGCGGGTGTGAGCGGCGGCACCGCCGCCGGCTTGCCGTCGTCGCCCACCGCCACCATCGTGAAGAAGCAGCTGTTGGCATGGCGCACCACCTGGCTGCGGATGTCTTCGGCCACCACCTTGATGCCCACCTCCAGCGACGAGGTGCCGGTGTGGTTGACGCTGGCCAGAAAGGTGACGAGCTCGCCCACATGGATCGGCTGGCGAAACATCACCTGGTCGACGCTGAGCGTGACCACATAGCGCCCTGCGTAGCGGCTCGCGCAGGCATACGCCACCTGATCCAGCAGCTTGAGGATGGTGCCGCCGTGCACGTTGCCGGAGAAGTTGGCCATGTCCGGCGTCATCAGCACGGTCATGGTGAGTTGGTGGATGGGTACGTTCATCGGGCGCCTCCGTCAACGCTGCGCACCGGCACGCGCAGCGCCAGCGCACACATCAGCTCGTAGCCGATCGTGCCAGCGGCGCGCGCCACCTCGTCGATCATCAACCGGCTGCCGTTCGGGCCGTTGCCCCACAGCGTGACTTCGCTGCCCACCTGCGCCTGGGGCGCGGCGCTCAAGTCCACCGTCACCATGTCCATCGACACGCGGCCCGCAAGCGGGCAGCGAATGCCATCGACCAGCACCGGCGTGCCGTTGCCGGCGTGGCGCGGATAGCCATCGGCATAACCGCAGGCCACGATGCCGACGCGGGTGGGCTGGGTGGCACGGAAGGCGCTGCCGTAGCCCACGGATTCACCGGGTTGCAGATGCTGGATGGCGATCAGCTGCGAACGCAGTGTCATCGTCGGCTGCAGATCCCAGTGCGCGGCGTCGTGCTCGGGATAGTCGGGCGCCGAGCCGTAGCTCATGATGCCGGCGCGCACCCAGTCGGCGTGCACGCCTGCGGTGGTGCCGTGGCGCAGCGTGGCGGCGCTGTTGGCCAGCGATCGTTCGCCGGGCAGGTCGTGGGTGGCCTCGTTGAACGTTTGCACCTGGTGCGCGATGCCGCGTTGCCCGTCGGCATCCGAGAAGTGGGTGACCAGCGACACCTCGTCCACCTGCGGCAGCGCGTTCAGCCGCGTCCAGGCGGCGCGAAAGGCCGCCGGCTGGAAGCCCAGGCGATTCATGCCGCTGTTCATCTTCAGGAACACCCGGTGTGGCTGGTGTGTCTTGTGCGAGGCCAGCCAATCGATCTGCGCCTCGTGGTGCACCACGTGCCAGAGATTGAGCCGCGAGCACAGCTCCAGGTCGCGTGGCTCGAAAGCCCCTTCGAGCAACAGGATCGGTCCCCGCCAATCGAGCGTGCGCAGGCGCTGCGCCTCGGCCAGGTCGAGCAGGGCAAATCCATCGGCGCCCCGCAGGCCCTCGAACACGCGCTCGATGCCGTGGCCATAGGCGTTGGCCTTGACGACCGCCCATACCCGGGCGTCGGGCGCCGCGCGACGCGCCCGTCCCAGGTTGTGCGCCAGGGCTTGTTGATGGATCAGCGCTTCGATCGGACGTGGCACCGCGGCTCTCCGTGAGGGCAAGCCGGCATTGTGCCGCGCGCCCCGGCGCCGGGCGATGGCGCGCGGGGCGCATGCTATAACCCGCCGGCCTCACCCCGACGGAGACGGCACTCCTCAAAGGAAGCTTGAGACTTGCGCCCGCAGTGATGAAAAAAGGCTTCCACACCATCATGTCGGCGCAGTTCTTCAGCTCGCTGGCCGACAACGCCTTGTTCGTCGCGGCCGTCGAGTTGTTGAGAACCTCCGGCGGTGCCGAGTGGCAACGGGCGGCGCTGGTGCCGATGTTCGCGCTGTTCTACGTGGTGCTGGCGCCGTTCGTGGGCGCGTTTGCCGATTCGGTGCCCAAGGGCAAGGTGATGTTCGTCTCGAACTCGATCAAGGTCGTCGGCTGTCTGCTGATGCTGTTCGGCACCCATCCGTTAGCGGCCTACGCGATCGTCGGGTTGGGCGCCGCCGCGTATTCGCCGGCCAAGTACGGCATCCTGACCGAGTTGCTGCCCAACTCGCAGCTGGTCAAGGCGAACGGCTGGATCGAGGGCCTGACCATCGGCTCGATCATCCTCGGCGTGCTGCTCGGCGGCCAGCTGGTGGGCTTCGCGGTCTCGCGGCACCTGCTGGCGCTCGACATGCCTTTTTTCAACACCGGCGTCGACACCGCCTCGGAAGCGGCCATCGCTTCGGTGATGGTGCTGTACGCGGTGGCCGCTGTGTTCAATCTCTACATTCCGCGCACCGTGGCGCCGATGCAGCCGCTGGGCCGCAGCATTCCGGCGCTGGTGCGCAACTTCTCCAGCTGCAACGCGCGGCTGTGGCGCGACAAGCTCGGCCAGATTTCACTGGCCACGACGACGCTGTTCTGGGGCGTCTCGGGCAACCT
>JANMAS010000141.1:0-5369 GCA_031359975.1 Burkholderiales bacterium | reverse complement strand
CCATCGCTGGTGTCGGTGTGATGTTCTATGTGCTGCTGGCACTGCGTGCCGAGTTGCGCGGCCGTGGCCGCTTCGACGCCGCCTCGCAGCCGCGTCTCGATGCCCTGCTCGATCTGGTCGCGCTGGGCACGGTGGCCGATGTGGTGAAACTCGATGCCAACAACCGCCGGCTCGTCGCCCAGGGCATCAAGCGCATTCGCAGCGGTCGCCTGCATGCGGGCCTGGCGGCGCTGTTTCATGCCGCCGGCCGCGATGCGCGCAAGGCCGGCACGTTCGACTTCGGCTTCGGCCTCGGCCCGCGCATCAACGCCGCCGGCCGTCTAGCCGACATGACGCTGGGCATCGAATGCCTGCTCACCGACGACACCGCCCGCGCCACCGATCTGGCCGGTCAGCTCGATCGCATCAACCGCGAACGGCGTGATGTGGAATCGGGCATGCGCGATCAAGCCGAGGCGATGCTGGAAGCGCTGATCCCCGCCGCCGAATCCGCGCCGAGCGCGGTGTGCCTGTTCGACGAAGGCTTTCACGAAGGCGTGGTGGGCATCGTGGCCGGGCGCGTCAAGGATCGTCTGCATCGACCCACGTTTGTATTTGCGCGTGGCAGCGATGGCGGGCTCAAGGGCTCCGGCCGCTCGATCCCCGGCTTTCATCTGCGCGACGCGCTCGATCTGATGAGCAAGCGCCACCCCGATCTGCTCAAGCGCTTTGGCGGCCATGCGATGGCCGCCGGCTGCACCATCTCGGCGAATGGCTTCGATGTCTTCGATGCCGCGCTGCGGCAGGTGGCGAGCGAATGGCTCACCGCCGATGCCCTGCAACGCCGCCTGCGCACCGATGGGCCGCTGGCGCTCGAATGGTTCAACGCCGAAACCGTGGGCACGCTCGACGCGGTCGTCTGGGGCCAGGGTTTCGAGGCGCCGGTGTTCTGCGACGAGGTGGATGTGCTGCAGCAGCGTCTGGTGGGCGAAAAACACCTCAAGCTGCGCGTGCGCCACCAAGGCCAGTTGCGCGATGCCATCTGGTTCGGCCACGCCGAACCGGTGGCCGAGCGGGTGCGGCTGGCGTATCGCCTGGTGCTCGACGCCTGGAACGGCCAGCAGCGCCTGCAGATGGTGGTCGAAGCCGCGATCTGAGCGGCTGAAACGCTCGCGGCAAGCCCCTGCCGCGCAAGCTCGGGATGCGTCCATCCCTAGCTTGTCTCCCCCCATCGAACGACACCCGAACGAGCGGGCCACAAGCCCCCATCGGGGGGTTCTGCCTGGGCAAGCCACGCCCTAAATTTGCGGCAGGCCAGAACACGGCCTCGATGAAAAAACCGTCCATCACCCCCCCTTGCAGAGAACCCAAATGAACCAAACCCGAATTGCCCTCGCACTGAGTCTCGTCGCGGCAGCCGTCAGCGGCATGGCGCAAGCGGACGAAGTCTCGTTGAACGCCAGCGCGGTACGCACCGAGAGCCACAACCAGGCCTGGACCGACGCCGACTACGCCACCGCCCGCACGCTGTTGCCCAAGGCCAACTTCCTGCCGCCGGCGGTGATGGACTTGAACGCCGCCGTCGCGGCCGCCGATCAGGCGATCCAGGGCAGCGGCAAGGCCGGCCGTGGTGGCGCTGATGCGTCGCACCTGCGAGAAGCCCGTCGCGCCCTGCCGCGTGTGGGCGAAGCCGACGACGGCGTGGCACCTGATGCCGTAGGCACCGGCGGCCTGCAATTCACCTCCTCGCGCGGCGGCCCCACAGCCACCGACACCACCTATCCCTACCGTGCGGTGGGCAAGCTCTACTTCAAGATCGGCGCCGCCAACTACATGTGCAGCGGCTCGATGATCAAGCCCGGCATCGTCGTCACCGCCGGCCACTGCGTGCACAGCGGCAACGGCGCCAGCACCGGCTGGTACAACAGCTTCCAGTTCATCCCCGGTTATCGCAACGCGGGCGGCATCGATTCACGTCCCTACGGCACCTGGTCGAACTGGGCCAGCGTGCGCACCACCACCGATTGGTACGGCGGCGGCGGCGGCGTGCCCAACGCGCACGACTTCGCCATCATCGTGTTCAACGCCGATGCGGCAGGCCTGAAGATCGGCAACTACACCGGCTGGCTGGGCTATCAGTATCCGCGCCTGATCGGCAAGCACCAGACCGTGCTCGGCTACCCCGGCAACCTCGACACCGGCGGCATCCTGCACCGCGTCGACAGCCTGGCCACCAGCTACGGCTCGCTGAACAACGGCACCTGGGGCTCCGACATGGAAGGCGGCTCCAGCGGCGGTCCGTCGGTGAGCAACTTCCAGATGAGCTATGCCAACAGCAGCACGCTGCCGTCCGAGAACGAGAGCAACCGCGTCACCGGCGTCGTATCGTGGGGCTACATCTCCACGCTGCCCAAAGTGCAAGGCGGCTCGCAGTTCGACTCGATATTCGGCACCATGGTCACCAACGCCTGCACCAGCTACCCCTGGGCCTGCTGATCCACAGCACTGAGCAAAGGAAACGGCGCGGAGCCGACGGGCGCGAAGCACCCGTCGGCGCCAAACCAGCCGGGCCGGCACCTTGGGGTGTCGGCCCGTTTTTCGTTGGCCACCTCAACGTTCGTTCATCTCTTCCCGCGTGAACTTGCGCCCACTGGTGTCGATCTTGGCTTGCAGTTCGGCAATCAACACTGTCGCTGCGTCGACCCGCTGCCGTCGTGCGTACTGTTCCAGCCAAAGTCGAAACTGCGCATTCAGTGTTGTGCTTTCGGCGCGGGCTGCTTCTCGCGCTCCTTCGATCAGCGCTTCGTCCGCGCTGAAGGTGATGTTCTTGTTCATCAAACGCATCCTTCCTTTGCAGTGGCAAGGCTAACGGTACAAAGGCTATCGCTCTTCATGCGGTCGCAAAAATCGGCCATGAAACCCTCGGGCGAGCGATCAGCGTGGCAAGTTAAAGAGCCTTCTGCCCCCAGGACAACGCCCATATCGAAGCGCTCGTCGACGCCGCAACGCCTAAAATCACGAGGTGCATTTGCTCAACGCCGACCTCCACAGCCACTCCATCCACTCCGACGGCACCCTCACGCCAGAAGCTCTCGCGCAGCGTGCGGCGGATAACGGCGTCGAGCTGTGGGCGCTCACCGATCACGATGAGCTCAAGGGCCAGCCGGCCGCGCGGGCCACCGCTGCCCTTCTCGGGCTCGACTATCTGGCCGGCGTGGAAATCTCCACCACCTTTGCAGGCGAAACCGTGCACATCGTCGGCCTCGGCATCGATCCCGACAACACCACCTTGTGCGCCGGCCTGGCCGACATCCGCCACGGCCGCGGTGAACGTGCGCGCCTGATGGGCGAGGGCCTGGCGCGTGTCGGCATCAAGGGCGCGCTCGAAGGCGCGCGTCGTTATGCCAAGAATCCGGAGCTGATCTCGCGCACCCACTTTGGGCGATTTCTTGTCGATACCGGCGTGTGCGGCAGCATGCACGAGGTGTTTCGGCGCTACCTCACCGAAGGCAAGCCGGGCCATGCGCCGCATCGCTGGGCCAGCTTGGCGGACGCGCTGAGCTGGATCCGCGCCGCCCGGGGCATCGCGGTGATCGTGCATCCCGCGCGTTATCGCCTGAGCCCGAATGCCGAGTGGGCCTTGTTCCATGAGTTCAAGGGCCATGGCGGCGGTGCGGTGGAGGTGGTGTGTGCCAGCCACAGCGCCGATGAGGTGGAAAAGTACGCCGACTACGCGCTCGAGTTCGACCTGCTCGCCTCGCGCGGCAGCGATTTCCACGATCCGCGCGAGAGCCGCTGCGATCTGGGCGCCATCGGCAACCTGCCGGGCCGCGTCACACCCATCTGGGAAGCCCTGGCCGATCGCATCGTGGTCGCGCCCCAACGCAGCGTCGCCGCCACAGCCGCAGCCATGAACTGATCGGAGCGGCCAAAATCGCCGCATGTCGCAGCTCTTCGAAGTCCACCCCGGCAATCCGCAGCCGCGCCTGCTCAAGCAGGCCGCGCAGATCATCGAGGCCGGCGGCATCGCGGCGGTGCCCACCGATTCAAGCTACGCGCTGGTGTGCCGGCTCGACGACAAGGCAGCCGCCGAAAACCTGCGCCGCCTGCGCCAGGTGGACGACAAACACCACCTCACGCTGTTGTGCCGCGATCTCTCCGAGCTCGCCACCTACGCCCGGGTGGACAACCGCCAGTACCGCTTGCTCAAGCTGGGCACGCCGGGCCCTTTCACTTTCATCCTCGAAGCGACGAAAGAAGTGCCGCGCCGCCTGTCGCACCCCTCACGGCGCACCATCGGCCTGCGTGTGCCCGATCACAAGGTGACGCAGGAGCTGCTGGCTGCGCTGGGCACGCCACTGCTCGCCACCACCTTGATCGCTCCGGGCGAGACCGATCCGATGAACGATCCGCACGAGATCCGCGAGCGTTTCCAGAAATCGCTGCAGGCGGTGGTGGATGCCGGTGCCTGCCCGATGCAGCCCACCACGGTGCTCGATCTCACCGACGAAGAGCCGGTGCTGGTGCGGCTGGGGCGTGGCGATCCGGCGCTGTTGGGCTTGCAACTCGACATGGCCGGTTGACGGGCCACCCCTTTATCTCGGCATGCCGGTGACCGGCGCGAAAGAAGGTTCGGCCGTCGCGCGTCGATAGGTGGAGGGCGACACGCCGGTGTGCTCCTTGAAAAAGCGCGAGAAGTTGCCCGGCGCCGAAAACCCCAGGTCGAGCGCCACGGTGGTCATCGCCTCGCCTTCGCCCACCCTGCGCATCGCCTCCTCCACCCGCACCGCACTGAGGAAAACCTGCGGCGTGGTGTTGAGCTGATCCTTGAACAGCGCAAACACGGAGGCGCGCGACAGCCCCACCTTGGCGGCGATATCGTCCACCGTCATCTTCTGCGCCACATGCTCGCGCATGTGCGCGATGGCCGCGCGCAACCGGTAATCCAGCGCAGGCGGTGGCATGCGCGTGCCCTGCGGCTGCTGCGGCACCATCGAGGCATCAACCGCCGTGGCGAGCAGGCGCTCGACTTCATCATCCACCGCGGCACGCGCCTCATGCGTGGTGATGATCATGTCCAGGATGCGCCAGCAAGACTGCCGCAGCGCCGCATCGATCGGCACCCGTGGCGATGCAAACTTGAAGCTGCGGCCACGCGCCTGGCTGCGATCCTCCAGCCATTGCTTCGAGATCATGAAGGCCAGAAAAATGCTCGGGCCGCTGTCGTCGAGCAAGACCGCATCGTGAGACTCGAAGGCGTTCACGCCCAGCGCGGTGTGCTCGCTGTAGGCCACCACGTCGGAGCCGATGTGCGCCTGCGCGCGGGCGCCGCCGAGCCAGAACGCGAGCTGCGTTTCCGAGTGTGCATGCGCCACCAGGCTGGCATGCAG
>JANMAS010000133.1:0-1676 GCA_031359975.1 Burkholderiales bacterium | reverse complement strand
CGGCGGTCAGGAGAGCATGAGCATGTCCCCGCACGTGCTGCCGGGCTCGCGCGACGGCATGCGCATGGGCGACTGGAAGATGGTCGATTCGATGATCACCGACGGCCTGTTCGACGTCTACAACAAGTACCACATGGGCATCACCGCCGAGAACGTGGCCAAGAAGTACAGCGTCACCCGCGAGATGCAGGATGCGCTGGCGCTGGCCTCGCAACAGAAGGCGTCCGCCGCGCAGGATGCCGGCAAGTTCGTCGACGAAATCGTGCCTTTCAGCGTCGTGCAGCGCAAGGGCGACCCGATCGTCTTCAGTGCCGATGAATTCATCAACAAGAAGACCAGCGCCGATGCACTCGCCGGCCTGCGCCCGGCCTTCGACAAGGCCGGCTCGGTGACCGCCGGCAATGCCTCGGGCCTGAACGACGGCGCCGCCGGCGTGGTGCTGATGACGGCCAAGCGCGCCGACCAGCTCGGCCTCAAGCCGCTGGCGCGCATCGCCAGCTATGCCACCGTGGCGCTGGATCCGTCGATCATGGGCATGGGCCCGGTGCCGGCCTCGCAAAAGGCGCTGCAGCGCGCCGGCTGGAAGCCGCAGGATCTCGATCTGCTCGAGATCAACGAGGCGTTTGCAGCGCAAGCCTGTGCGGTGAACAACGAAATGGGGTGGGACACGAGCAAGGTCAACGTCAACGGCGGTGCCATCGCCATCGGCCACCCGATCGGCGCGTCCGGCTGCCGCATCCTGGTTACCTTGCTGCACGAGATGCAGCGTCGCGATGCGAAGAAGGGCATTGCCTCGCTGTGCATCGGCGGCGGCATGGGCGTGGCGCTGACGGTGGAACGTTGATCGAACATGATCCGATCCCTGGCGATCAAGGAGAGGCGATGACACAGCGTGTGGCTTACGTGACCGGCGGCATGGGAGGGATCGGCACATCGATCTGCCGCCGCCTGCACAACGGTGGGTTCAAGGTGATTGCCGGCTGCGGGCCGAGCCGCGATCACAAGAAGTGGCTCGATGCACAAACCGCCGGGGGCTATACCTTCCATGCCTCGGTGGGCAACGTGGCCGACTGGAATTCCACCGTCTCCGCGTTCGAGGCCGCCAAGGCCGAACACGGCATCATCGACGTGCTGGTGAACAACGCCGGCATCACCCGCGATCGCATGTTTCTCAAGATGACGCGCGACGACTGGGATGCGGTGATCGATACCAACCTGAACAGCATGTTCAACGTTACCAAGCAGGTGGTGGGCGACATGGTGGCCAATGGCTGGGGACGCATTATCCAGATCAGCTCGGTCAACGGCGAGAAGGGCCAGGCCGGGCAGACCAACTACTCCGCCGCCAAGGCCGGCATGCACGGCTTCACGATGGCGCTGGCGCAGGAACTGGCCGGCAAGGGCATCACCGTCAACACGGTGAGCCCGGGCTACATCGGCACCGACATGGTTCGTTCGATCAAGCCCGAAGTGCTGGACAAGATCGTCGCCACGATCCCGGTCAAGCGCCTGGGCACACCGGAGGAGATCGGCTCGATCGTGTGCTGGCTGGCGGGTGAGGATGCGGGCTTCACCACCGGCGCGGATTTCAGCTGCAACGGCGGCTTGCACATGGGGTGAGGCGCCGTCGGCGTCACCGGGCTGGCGGCTCAGGTGGCCGTCAGCGCGTCGAGCAG
>JANMAS010000126.1:0-12428 GCA_031359975.1 Burkholderiales bacterium | reverse complement strand
GTACGCTCCGAAAGGGTGGTTTCCATGTCGACGCAAGCCGCCGATGCACTGGCCGAAGAGTTTGTTCGCTTCGCGGTAGAGGCCGGCGTGCTGCGCTTTGGTGAATTCAAGACCAAGGCCGGTCGCTTGTCGCCCTACTTCTTCAATGCCGGCCTGTTCGACGATGGGCTCAAGCTGATGAGGCTGGGCGAATTCTATGCACGCCGCCTGCTCGGCTCCGGCATCGCCTTCGACATGCTGTTCGGCCCGGCCTACAAGGGCATCACGCTGGCCGCCGCGGTGGCCATCGGGCTGGCGCGCGAAGGCCGGGCGGTGCCCTACGCCTACAACCGCAAGGAAGCCAAGGACCACGGCGAAGGCGGCGTGCTGGTGGGCGCGCCGATGCGAGGCCGGGTGCTCATCATCGACGACGTGATCACCGACGGCGCCTCCAAGCGCGAAGCCGCCGAGATGATCCGCGCCGCCGGTGCCGAGCCGGTGGGTGTGCTGATCGCGCTCGACCGCCAGGAGCGTGCGCGCGATGCCGGTGATGATCGGCGGTCCGGTGTGCAGCACGTGGAACAGGAACTCAAGCTGAAGGTGCTGCCGGTGGCCCGCCTCGACGATCTGATGCGTGTTCTCGGCTCCAGCAGCGATGCCGCGCTGGCCGCCTACGCCGGCCCCGTGGCGGCCTACCGCGATCGTTATGGTGTGTGATCCCGTGCGGGCTGCCTCGGCTCGGCTGCGCAGGCCCTTGAAGGCCGTCGTGGCTGTGTTCGGCTGCGCCTTGGGCTTGAACCTGTGCCCTGCGAGCACCGCGTGGGCACAAGCCAAAGGCAGCGTGAGGCCGATTTCGCCCACCGCCAACATCTACACCTGCACCGACGCCAGCGGGCGCACGCTCACCTCCGACCGGCTGATCGCCGAATGCGCAGGTCGCGAACAACGCATCCTGGCGCCGGATGGATCGCTGCGCACGGTGATCGGCCCGACGCTGTCGCAAGAGGAGCAGGTGGCTCGCGATGCGCGCCTCGCGCGCGAAGCGGCGGCGCGTGATGCGCGCCAGCGCGAACTGCGCCGTGATCGCCTGCTGCTGGCCCGCTACCCCGACCAGGATGCCCATGATCTCGGGCGTGAAGAGGCCTTGAGCGGCGCCCGCATCGCCATCCGCGCCGCCGAAGGCCGCGCGGCGCTGATCGCGGCCGAGCGCAAGGCGCTGGCGGCGGAGGCGGAGTTTTATGTCGGCAAGCCGCTGCCCACCAAACTGGCGCAGCAGATCGAGGTGAACGAAGCGGCGACCGAGGCGCAGCGCGCGATGATCGGCTCGCAGCAGGCCGAGATCGACCGCGTCAATCGGATTTTCGATGCCGAACTGGCTCGCTTGCGTGTGATGTGGGGCCGGCCCGCGGGCGCCAGCGCCGTGCCGGCGTCGGCCAGCCCCCTGCCACGGCAATGAGACCAGCCTCGGCGCCCGGATTCAGGCCAGTTTGCGCCTGAGCAGCTCGGTGGCCTGCGCCGGATTGGCCTTGCCCTTGCTCGCCTTCATCACCTGGCCGATCAGGGCGTTGAAAGCCTTCTCCTTGCCGGCGCGGAACTCGTCCACCGATCGGGCGTTGGCCGCCATCACCTCGTCGACGATCGCTTCCAGCGCACCCGCATCGCTCATCTGCCTGAGGCCGCGGGCGTCGATGATGCTGTCGATCTCGCCGCCTTCGGCCCACAGCGTGTCGAGCACCTGGCGCGCACCGGCGTTGGAGACGGTGCCGTCGCCGATGCGGGTGATCAGCAGGGCCAGCGTGGCGGGCGATACCGGGCTGGCGTCGATGCCGCGGCCTTCGGCATTGAGCCGGCGCGACAACTCGCCCATGACCCAGTTGGCCACCAGCTTGGCCGGCGCGCCGGCGTCGCGGGCGGCTTCGTAGAAGCGAGCGAACGGCAGGCTCTGCGTCATCATCGCCGCGTCGTAGGCGGCCAGGCCATCGTCGCGCTCGAAGCGTGCGGCCATCGGGGCCGGCAGCTCGGGCATCCGCTGCTTCACCTGCGCCACCCAATCGGGTGAAATCACCAGCGGCGGCAGGTCCGGGTCGGGGAAGTAGCGGTAGTCCTGCGCGTCTTCCTTGCTGCGCATCTCGCGGGTTTCGCCGTTGTCGGCGTCGAACAGCACGGTGGCCTGCCGGATCGGCAGGCCGTCTTCGATCTGGTCGATCTGCCACTGCACCTCGAAATCGATCGCCTGCTGCAGGAAGCGAAAGCTGTTGAGGTTTTTTACCTCACGCCGGTTGCCATAGGGCGCACCCGGCTTGCGCACCGAGACGTTGGCATCGCAGCGGAAGCTGCCTTCCTGCATGTTGCCGTCGCAGATGCCCAGCCACATCACCAGCGCATGCAGGGCCTTGGCGTATTCCACCGCCTCGGCGCTGGAGCGCATGTCGGGCTCTGTGACGATCTCCAGCAGCGGCGTGCCGGCGCGGTTGAGGTCGATTCCAGATTGCCCCTGGCTGAGCGCGTTGGCGCCTTCGTGCAGTGATTTGCCGGCGTCTTCTTCGAGGTGCGCGCGGGTGAGGTGGACCACCTTGCGGCGCTCGCCCACCAGGATCTCCAACGAGCCGCCTTGCACCACCGGCACCTCGTATTGGCTGATCTGGTAGCCCTTGGGCAGATCGGGGTAGAAGTAGTTCTTGCGCGCGAACAGCGAGAGCGGCGCCACCTTGGCGCCCACCGCAAGGCCGAAGAGAATCGCGCGCTCCACCGCGCCGCGGTTGAGCACCGGCAGCGTGCCGGGCAGCGCCAGATCCACCGCCGAAGCCTGCGTATTGGGCGCGGCACCGAAGCGGGTTGGCGAGCCACTGAAGATCTTCGATTCGGTGGAGAGCTGGGTGTGTGTTTCGAGGCCGATGACGACCTCGAAACCTCGGATCAGGGCGGGCGTGGTCATGGGATAACTTCCGTGCTGTGCACTGCGGTGCGAGCCCTGTCGGGCGGCCGGGCGGGGCTCATGGGCTGCGTCTGCGTCGATCAGGCGTAGGCGGCCGGGATGCGCCGATGCCAATCGGTGACCTGCTGGAAGGCATGCGCCACATGCAGCAGGCGGGCTTCGTCGAAATGGTTGCCGATGAGCTGCAGGCCCACCGGCATGCCGCCTTCGCCAAAGCCGGCCGGCAGGCTCATGCCGGGCAGGCCGGCCAGGCTGGCGGGCAAGGTGAAGATGTCGGCCAGATAGGCCTTGACCGGATCGTCGCCCTGCTCACCGAGTTTCCAGGCCACCGTGGGGGCTACCGGGCCGGCGATGAGGTCGCACTCGGTGAAGGCCTGGCGGAAATCGTCGGCGATCAGGCGGCGCAGCTTTTGGGCTTGCAGGTAGTAGGCGTCGTAGTAGCCGTGCGAGAGCACATAGGTGCCGATCATGATGCGCCGCTTCACCTCGGCGCCGAAGCCTTCGGCGCGGGTTTTGCGGTACATGTCCTGCAGATCGGTGTAGTGCGCGGCGCGATGGCCAAACTTGACGCCGTCGAAGCGGCTCAGGTTGGAGCTGGCTTCGGCCGGCGCGATGATGTAGTACACCGGTATGGCCAGGTCGCTGCGTGGCAGCGAGATCGGTACGACCTTGGCCCCAAGATCCTCCAACTTGTCCAGTGCCTCCCATATCGCCTTGGCAACGTCAATCGCCAGCCCGTCAGAGCGAGGCACGACTGCGCGCTCACCGGAGTAGGCGATCCATTCGTTTGGCAAACCAATGCGCAGGCCCTTCAGGGGCTGATCGCCGGTCGCCCCTGCCAGTGGCAGGCGCATCTGCGTATGGAAATCCTGCGGCGGCCGCTGCGCGCTGGTGGAATCGCGGCTGTCGAAGCCGCTCATCGCCGACAGCAGCATGGCGCAATCCTCCGCGCTGCGAGCCAGCGGGCCGGCCTGGTCGAGGCTGGAAGCAAACGCGATCATCCCGTAGCGCGAACACACGCCGTAGGTGGGCTTGATGCCGGTGATGCCGGAAAAGCTGGCCGGCTGGCGGATCGATCCGCCGGTGTCGGTGCCGGTGGCGGCGGGCAACAAGCGCGCAGCCACCGCGGCGGCCGAGCCGCCCGACGAGCCCCCGGGCACCCGCGCCACATCCCAAGGATTGCGCGCCGGGTAGTAGGCGGAGTTTTCGTTGGCCGAGCCCATGGCGAACTCGTCGCAATTGAGCTTGCCCAGACTCACCGCACCCGCCTGCGTGAGCCGCTCGACCACGGTGGCATCGAACGGGCTCTGGTAACCCTGAAGGATTTTCGAGCCGGCGGTGGTGGGGCCTTGGGCGGTGACAAAAATATCCTTGTGCGCCAACGGAATGCCGCCCAGCGGGCCGGCCTCGCCGCGCGCGCGTGCGGAGTCCGCAGCGCGGGCCTGGGCCAGCGCCGAATCGCCGTCGATATGCAGGAAGGCGCCCAGCGCCTGCTGATGGGTATCGATGCGGCCCAGCAAGTGGCGCACCACCTCCTCGCTGGACAAGGTCTTGGCGGCAAGGGCAGCGGCCAGTTCGACTACCCCCAGGTCGTGCAGGGCGGTGCCGTTCATTGGGGCACCCCGATCGCCGAGTACGGAGATCGACCCTCCGAGAGGGTCGGGCCTTGCTTGGGACGGCCCGGCGCGGCGGCCCGTGGCGAACGGGTTGACACCGGGCGCTTCATTCAATCACCTTCGGCACGAGGAACAAACCGGCTTCGACGGCCGGGGCGCTGAGCTGGTTGCGCTCGCGTTGATCGGTTTCGGTGACGCGGTCGTCGCGCAGCCGCAGCGACACCTCCTGCACCGCCGACAAGGGCGTGTACAGCGGCTCCACACCGCTGGTGTTGACCGCGCGCATGCGTTCCACGATCGAGAAGAACTCGTTGATCTGGCCGAGCATGGTGCTGCGCTCGGTATCGGAGAGTTCGAGCCGCGCCAGATCAGCGATGCGGCTCACGTCCTGGGGTGTGAGGGACATGATGAGTTCGAGGTGGTGGCGACAACGCCGAAGAGGGCCGGACAGCGCTGGGGCGGGGGTGAGGCCGGGGGGGTCGGCTGTGCCGTGCCAGCCTCGCGCCGCCATCAGTTTTACCCGGTGTCACGCATTCGATCAGGTATTATCGTTGGTTAGTCGCCGGTCCATGGCGCGGGTACTCGCAGTGAGTATTCGGGCGTGCGGGCCTGCGTGCATGCGTGCATGGCGATTGCGGCCCCGCCCCCCAACAAATTCATCGCGTCTGGCGACGTCTGGCGACTTTTGTCGATCCCAGACGCCCGCGCCCCCAAGTCACCCATGTTCGGATCATTGCGTCGCTACTTCTCGACCGACCTGGCCATCGATCTCGGCACTGCCAATACGCTGATCTATGTGCGCGGCAAAGGCATTGTCCTCGACGAGCCCTCGGTTGTTTCCATCCGCCACGAAGGCGGCCCCAACGGCAAGAAGACCATCCAGGCGGTGGGCAAGGAAGCCAAGGCGATGCTGGGCAAGGTGCCCGGCAACATCGAGGCCATCCGCCCGATGAAAGACGGCGTGATCGCCGATTTCACCGTCACCGAGCAGATGCTCAAGCAGTTCATCAAGATGGTGCACCCACGCTCGATGACCCGCCCGAGCCCGCGCATCATCATCTGTGTGCCCTGCGGCTCCACCCAGGTGGTGCGGCGTGCCATCCGCGAATCGGCGCGGGGCGCCGGCGCCAGCGAGGTCTACCTGATCGAGGAGCCGATGGCGGCGGCCATAGGCGCCGGGCTGCCGGTGTCCGAGGCCTCAGGCTCGATGGTCGTCGATATCGGCGGCGGCACCACCGAGGTGGGCGTGATCTCGCTCGGCGGCATGGTCTACAAGGGCAGCGTGCGGGTGGGCGGCGACAAGTTCGACGAAGCTGTCATCAACTACATCCGCCGCAACTACGGCATGCTGATCGGCGAGCCCACCGCCGAAGCGATCAAGAAGAACATCGGCTCGGCCTTTCCTGGCTCCGAAGTGCGGGAAATGGAAGTCAAGGGCCGCAACCTCTCCGAGGGCGTGCCGCGCAGCTTCACCATCTCGTCCAACGAGATCCTCGAAGCGCTCACCGATCCGCTGAACCAGATCGTCTCCAGCGTGAAAAACGCGCTCGAGCAAACGCCGCCCGAGCTGGGCGCCGACATCGCCGAGCGCGGCATGATGCTCACCGGCGGCGGCGCGCTGCTGCGCGATCTCGATCGCCTGCTGGCCGAGGAAACCGGCCTGCCGGTGCTGGTGGCCGAGGATCCGCTCACCTGTGTGGTGCGCGGCTGCGGCATGGCGCTGGAGCGCATGGAGCGGCTGGGCTCGATTTTTACCTCGGAATAACACGCGATGATGGCGATCGCCCGGCGCGTGAGGCACGTGGCCGGCGATCGGCCGCCCATGCGGCGCTGCCCCACCGTCGCCTGAAACCCAACCTGCTTCGCGGCCATGCCCCTCGGTACGCTCGACCGCACACCGCCGCCGTTTTTCCGCCAGGGGCATTCGGCGCTGACGCAACTGGTGTTCTTTTCCGCGCTCGCCTTGTTCGCGATGGCGGCGGATACCCGCTGGAAGCTCACCCAGCCGCTGCGTTCGGTGGTGGCCACCGCCTTGCTGCCGGTGCAGCAGGCGCTGAACGTGCCGGTCGAAGCGCTGCACGAAGCGCGTGACTATCTGCGCGGCGTGGCCGCGGCGCGGGCTGCCGAGTCCGACGCACGCGCCCGGCTGGCCGCGCAATCCCAGCGCGCATCCCAGGTGGTGCAGCTCGACGCCGAAAACGCCCGCCTGCGGGCGCTGCTCGAACTGAAGCCGGCGCTGATGGTGCGGTCGATCGCCGCCGAAGTGCTGTACGAAGCGCCGGATCCCTACTCGCGCAAGCTGCTGATCGATCGCGGCGCACGGCAGGGCGTGGTGGCGGGTGCGCCGGTGATCAACGAAAACGGCGTGCTCGGCCAGGTGACGCGGGTCTACCCGCTGCATGCCGAGGTGACGCTGCTGGTGGACAAGGACGCGGCGATCCCGGTGATGAACGGCCGCACCCATTCGCGCAGCGCGGCCTTTGGCGCACCGGCCGGCGCCGAGTCTTCCGAGATGGAACTGCGTTTCATGCCCGGCAACGCCGATGTGCAGGTGGGCGACGTGCTGGTGACCAGTGGCGTGGATGGTGTCTACCCGCCGGGCTTGTCGGTGGCGAAGGTGGCGCGCGTGGAGCGGCAGGCGGATTCGGCGTTTGCCCGCATCGCGCTCACCCCCACAGCGCCGCCTGACGGGGTGCGGCATCTGTTGGTCTTGCAGCCCTTGGCCGACCAGTTGCCGCCCTGGCCAGCCGCCGACACGGCGCTGCCCACGCATCTGGAGCCGCCACCCGGTGCGGCCAGCGCCGCATCGGCGCCAGCGCGCGCAGCCTCCGAACCGGCGGCCCGGCGCGCGGGTGGCGCGGCCGCTGCCAAGGCGGCGCGGATAGCCGCGTCAAGGGCCTCGGGCGCCGCATCGTCGGGAGGCCCCCGATGATCATGCCGCGCGGATCGGATCAATTGCTGTTGCCGGTGAACCCGCTTTTCATCTGGTTCACGCTCGCCGCCGCGCTGTTGATGAACATGGTGCCCACCGGCCGGCACCCGGCCGCACCCGATCTGGTGGCGCTGGTGCTGGTGTGCTGGAACGTCTACCAGCCGCGCCGCGTGGGCGTGGGCCTGGCGTTTGTGTTCGGCCTGTTGATGGATGTGCACGAAGCGGCGGTGCTGGGCCAGCACGCGCTGGCCTACACGCTGCTGAGCTACTTTGCCATCACCATCCACCGGCGCCTGCTGTGGTTTTCGCTGCTCGAACAGGCGCTGCAGGTCTTCCCGCTGTTTCTGGCGGCGCATGCGGTATCGCTGCTGGTGCGCCTGGTGGCCGGCGGCATGTTCCCCGGCTGGTCGCTTCTCATCGCCCCGTTGGCCGAGGCGCTGTTGTGGCCCTTGGCCACTTGGCTGTTGTTGGCTCCACAACGCAGGCCGCCGGATCCGGACAAAAATCGGCCTATATAAGACTTTGGGGACAGACCGAGCGCAGCGAGCTCTGTCCTCAACTAATCAGAAGCCTTTGGGGGCAGACCGAGCGCAGCGAGCTCTGTCCTCAACTGACTAATTGAATGACCGAACTCAAGAACGTCGAGCAAGAGCTGGATCGTTTCCGCACCCGGGTGCTGGCCGCGGCCTTGTTCGTGCTGCTCGGCTTCGGCGCCTTGGCTGCGCGCCTGGTCACCCTGCAGGTGGTGCGGCACGACGATCTCTCCCTGCAGGCCGAGGCCAACCGCATCGCGGTGGTGCCGATCGTGCCCAACCGCGGGCTGATCGTGGATCGCAACGGCATCGTGCTGGCCACCAACTACTCCGCCTACACGCTGGAGATCACCCCCTCCAAGGCGCTCGATCTCGATCGCACGATCGCCGAGCTGGGCACGCTGCTCGAGATCACGCCGCGTGATCGCCGCCGCTTTCGCCAGTTGATGGACGAAAACAAGAACTTCGAATCGCTGCCCATCCGTACCAAGCTCACCGAAGAGGAGGTGGCGCGATTTGTGGCCCAGCGCTTCCGCTTCCCTGGTGTGGACGTGCGGGCGCGGTTGTTTCGCAGCTACCCGATGGGCGCCACCGCCAGCCATCTGCTGGGCTACATCGGCCGCATCAACCAGGCTGAAAAATCGGCCATGGAGGATTGGCCGGACGACATGCTGGCCAATTACAAGGGCACCGAATCGATCGGCAAGCTCGGGCTGGAGCAGAGCTACGAAACCCAGTTGCATGGCACCACCGGCTTCGACGAGGTGGAAACCAGCGCCGGCGGGCGCGCGGTGCGCCGCCTGAAGAGCCACGCGGCCACGCCGGGCAACACGCTGGTGCTGTCGATCGACATCAAGCTGCAGGCCCTGGTGGAGCAGATGTTCGGCGACCGCCGTGGCGCGCTGGTGGCGATCGATCCGCGCACCGGCGAGGTTCTGGCTTTTGTCAGCAAGCCCACCTTCGACCCCAACCTCTTCGTCGACGGCATCGACATCGAGAGCTGGCGCGAACTGGCCGATTCCATCGACAAACCGCTGCTGAACCGGGCGCTGCGCGGCACGTACCCGCCCGGCTCTACCTTCAAGCCGTTCATGGCCATCGCCGCGCTCAATGCCGGCGTGCGCAGCCCCTCGGTGGTGATCCAGGACAACGGCTCGTACATGTTCGGCAACCACCGCTTTCGCAGCCACGGTGATATCGGGCTCGGGCCGGTGGACATGTATCGCTCGATCGTGAAGTCGAGCAACGTCTACTACTACTCGCTGGCCAACGACATGGGCGTGGATCTGATGCACGACCAGCTCTCACCGCTGTCTTTCGGCCGCAAGACGGGCATCGATCTCGAAGGCGAAGTCAACGGCGTGCTGCCGTCCACCGAGTGGAAGCGCCGCAACTACAAGCGGCCCGAGCTGCAGAAGTGGTATGCCGGCGAGACGATCTCGCTGGGCATCGGCCAGGGCTACAACGCCTTCACCATGCTGCAGATGGCCTCGGCCACCGCCACGCTGGTGGCTGGTGGTCAGCGTTTCGAACCTCGGTTGGTGCACGAGATCGAGGATGTGGTGACACGCCAGCGCACCTTGGTGGGCAGCCAGGCGCTGCCACCGCTGCCGTACAAGCCCGCCGATGTGGCCGTGGTGCTCAACGCGCTGCATGGTGTGACGCAGGAAGGCACGTCGACGCGGGTGTTCCTCGGTGCGCCCTATGCCAGCGGTGGCAAGACGGGCACGGCCCAGGCGGTGTCGGTGAAGGAAAACGAAAAGTACAACGCCTCCCGGCTTGAAGAACACCAGCGCGACCATGCGCTGTACATGGCGTTTGCGCCGCTCGACAAACCCACGATCGCCCTGGCGGTGATCGTCGAAAACGCCGGTTGGGGCGCCGAAGCCGCCGCACCGATCGCGCGCCGTGTGTTCGACTATTCGGTGCTCGGCCAATGGCCCAGCGAAGAAGACATGGCCGCCACGCAGATCGGCAAATCGGGCGCCCCGATCGGTGTGCCGCGCCGCGCCGCCGACATCGTGCTGCCGGGCTCCAACCTCTCCATCGCCGCGCCCGCCGCCGTGGCCTCGGCCGAGGCGCGGCCGTGAGTGCGGTGTTTGAGCGCACACCTTGGTGGATGCGGCTGAGGCCGGTGTTCTCCGGTTTCGACGGGCTGCTCTCGGTGGCGGTGATTTTGCTGGCCGCGGCCGGCATGCTGACGATGTACTCCGCCGGCTTCGACCACGGCACACGATTTGTCGACCACGGCCGCAACATGCTGATCGCGTTTGCGCTGCTGTTCGTGGTGGCGCAGATCCCGCCACAGCGGCTGATGAGGCTGGCGCCGGCGCTTTATCTGGCGGGTGTGGCCTTGCTGGTGGCCACCGAGTTTTTCGGCATCACCAAGAAAGGCGCCACCCGCTGGCTCAATCTCGGTGTGGTGATCCAGCCGAGCGAGATTCTGAAGATCGCCATGCCGCTGATGCTGGCGTGGTGGTTTCAAAAGCGCGAAGGGCAGTTGCGCGCGCTCGATTTTGTGGTTGCCGGAGCGCTGCTGCTGGTGCCGGTGGGGCTGGTGGTCAAGCAGCCGGATCTGGGCACCGCGATCCTGATCCTCTCGGCCGGCATGTACGTGATCTTCTTCGCCGGCCTGTCGTGGAAGCTGATTCTGCCGGTGCTGGTGCTCGCCGCCGCCGGTGTGGCGGCGGTGGTGATCTCGCAGGATCAGATCTGCCAGCCCGACGTGGTGTGGCCGGTGATGCGCGATTACCAGAAACATCGGGTATGCACCTTGCTCGATCCGAGCACCGATCCGCTGGGCAAGGGGTTTCACATCATTCAGGGCATGATCGCCATCGGCTCCGGCGGTCTCACCGGCAAGGGCTTCATGAACGGCACCCAGACGCATCTGGAGTTCATCCCCGAGCGCACCACCGATTTCATCTTCGCGGCGTTTTCCGAAGAGTTCGGCCTCATCGGAGTGGGTTGCCTGCTGGCGGCTTTCAGCTTTCTGATCCTGCGCGGGCTGGTGATCGCCTCGGAGGCGCCGACGCTGTTTTCGCGGCTGCTCGCCGGTGCGATCACGCTGAGCTTTTTCACCTATGCGTTTGTCAACATGGGTATGGTCAGCGGCATCTTGCCGGTGGTGGGCATTCCGCTGCCGTTTGTCAGCTATGGCGGCACGGCGATGGTCACGCTCGGGCTGGCGCTGGGCATCCTGATGTCGATTGCCAAGAGCCGGCGCCTGATGCAAAGCTGAACCGCCGTCCGCACGTGCCGGCAATCAGGTGGCGCCGGAGAGCGGGAACCTCACGCTGAACAAGGCACCCGGCGCGCCGGGCATGCCGGCGTCGGCATCGTCGATGGTGATCTTGGCGCCGTGGCGCTGCGCGATCTCGCGCACGATGGCCAGGCCCAGCCCGCTGCCGTCCACCTGCGTATCGAGCGCGCGATAAAACGCCTGGAACACCATCTCGCGCTCGGCCAGCGGAATGCCGGGGCCGTTGTCTTCCACCTGCAGCACCATCACCTGGCCAAAGGGATCGGCGATCACCCGCACGGTGACGGTGCCGCCGCTGGGGGTGTAGTGCAAGGCGTTGTCCACCAGGTTGCGCACCAGTTCGCGCACCAGCAGCGGCTGGCCCGGGAAACGTGGCGTGCTGTCGCTCGATTCCGGGCCCTCGTAGCCGAGGTCGATGCGCTGCTCCATGGCCCGGGGCACGAAGTCGCGCACGGTTTCGGTGGCCAGGCGAACCAGGTTCACGTCTTGCAGGCGCAGGGCCTGCTCCTTGTCTTCGGCCCGTGCCATCGCCAGCAGCTGATTCACCATGTGCGCCGCACGCTGGCTGGAGCGCGCGATCTGCTGCAGCGAACGCTTGACCGACTGCGGATCGGCGCCGCTGTCGAGCTCGCGCTGGGCCAGCTCGGCCTGGGTGCGCAGCCCGGCCAGCGGTGTCTTCAATTGATGGGCAGCGTCGGCGAGAAACTGCTTTTGCGCAGCAAGAGAGCGATCGAGGCGATTGAGCAGATCGTTGATCGAGCGCACCAGAGGCGCCACTTCCTCGGGCGCCTCCTGCTCGTCGATCGGACTGAGATCGTGGCTTTCGCGGCGGCGGATACGCTGCTGCAGCTCGTCCAGCGGCGCGATGCCGCGCGCCAGCGCCAGCCACACCAGCAGCACCGCCACCGGCAGCACGACGAACTGCGGCAGGATCACCCCCTTGATGATTTCGGTGGCCAGACGCGAGCGCTTTTCGAGCGTCTCGGCCACCTGCACCAGGGGTGTGCCGGTGAACTGCCGGTCGGCACCGGACAACCACAGATAGGCCACGCGCACCGGCTCGTTTTGCACCTGATCGTCGCGGAACTGCACCTCGCCGAACTGGCCCGGCTCGATCTCCGGCACCGGGAGATCGCGGTCGCCGGTGGCCAGCTCGCCGCGCACGCCCAGC
>JANMAS010000087.1:0-6840 GCA_031359975.1 Burkholderiales bacterium | reverse complement strand
CGCAAATTCCACCGAACTCTGCCATTTGATGAGATATCTCCCGTTGAACCGACACAACTAAATCATAAGTTAGTCTTCCATGAATCTGAAATTGAGCGTAGTCGCCTCCGTCAATTGAGGAATAGATCTTCGTACTTGGATATTTCTGTTCTAGTATCTTAGTTGCTGCCCTGGGTGGCGGAGAAGTCTCAAAGTCGACGTTAAAATCAATTGAGCAAGGTTGATCGAAGTCGAATCCACTTGACTTCATGCGGCGCAGCACATCTCCGTCAGCATCATCTGGCCATTGAATTTCGATACTGCTCATTAGTTTGCATCCTGTTCTCTCATTTTCTTTCCTGGAGATTCAATCTTGTTGTAGTTCGCATCGCTTTTTGATCCACCATTTGAATCGAGACGTTTTGATTCTTGCTGAAACCCTTCACGTGAATCCTTGGCAGGCGTCCAATCCGTCGCTGTATGTTTGTCGCCAGTTTCGCCCTCGACACGCCGCCCTGACTCCTGCGAGCGTTCGCGCGAGCCTTTACCATCGTAAGTCTTTCCGCTCTCATGTGTGTTTGTGTAGGAGCCAGATTCTTTCGGCTTTGACGGACCCTCCGCCCCGGAGGCAGCAGGTGCTCCTTCCGCCGCCGCTGGCGCCGCTGCAGCACCATTGTTGCCGTTTTGAGAGGTGGGCGAGCTAACTACGGCACCAATTGCCACTCCGCCCGCTACCCCGACAACTGCGGCTCCCGTATTACTAGCGATCGCGGCAACCACCGCGTCGACGAATGCCGGCAACAGCGCAACAATTGCAAATTTTCCGTTGGGATCCTTGAATTTATATGGATTGTTGTTGCCGTAGCTATATCGATTGAATTGCTCCCCGGTCTTCGCATCGGTGACTACGGGATCCACCGACAGGAACCGCCCCGCCACCGGATCGTAATACCGCTGCTGCATGTACACCAGCGCCGTATCCGCGTCGTGCACATGCCCGGTGAAGCCCACGCCGGTGGGTGCGGTGCCGTTGGCCGCGGCGCCGTAGGGCTCGAACGTGGTGCGGCTGAGCAGGGCCCCTGACACGTTGGTGCGTGCGATCACCGAGCCCAGCACGTCGGTGTGGGTGAACACCGTGCCGGTGGACGCGTTGGATTCGGCGATCAGCTTGGCGCCCAGATAAACGTTGCGCACCGCCGCTTGTCCGCTGCGCGCGCTGTACAGCAGTTGGCCGGCCTGGCTGTAGATCTGTTGCTTGGCGGTGCCCCCGGCATAGGCCAGCCAGGTGCGCCGGCCCAGGCCATCGTAGGCATACGTGGCCTTGGCCGTGGCCGCGCTCATGCGGTTGCCGATGTCGAAGGCAAACTCCTGCGCGCCGCGCGCGGTGAGGTTGCCGTTCGAATCGTAGGTGTACGCACTGGGCACGCCGTTGGTGGCCAGGCTGCTCAGGCGGTTGCTCACATAGCTGGCCACCGTCGAGCGGCTGCCCACGGTGGTGGTGCGCAGGTTGTCGATGGCGTCGTAGGTGAAGATGCCTTCGCCCCAGGGGCCTGCCGCCGTGATGAGGCGATCCAGGTTGTCGTAGGTCATCGACCGGTTGTTCAGGTTGGGCAGCTGATCGTCGATGGCGGTGAGGTTGGCGTTGGCGTCGTAGGTGTACTGCTCCTGCGCGGTGCCGGTGTGCGTGATCCTCAACGGCAACTGGCGCGTGTTGAGCGTCTGGCTCACCGCGATGCCGTTGGCCAGCGTGTAGGCGGCTGGCGTGCCGTTGGGGTGGCGGAGATAAACTGACTCTGACCCCAGTTTTCGTGATGCAGTTGATCGAGACCGTGTTCGCGCAGCACAGGCGCTGAACACCAGGAGGATGCAATGACAGCGATCGAAGTTCAGTTGATCGAGCGGCTGAAGAAGCTGCCGCCCAGCCGCGTGGCCGAGGTGGTGGACTTCGTGGAGTTTCTGAGCCAGCGCGAGGAGCGCGCAGCAGCGGCACAGCGGCTTAGCGAGGGGCTGGCCAGGCTGGATGCGCTGAAGCTGCCGGAGGTCTCCGAGGACGAGGTCGAAGACGAGGTGCAAGCCGCGCGACGTGAGCGTCGCGCGCACCAAGGCGTTTGAGCGCAGGCACGGTGCGCTTCGTTCTCGACACGAACCTGCTCGTCTCGGGCGTCATCGCCGCCGGGCTGCCGCGGCGACTGGTCGATGGTGCCAAGGTCGGGGAGTTCGAGCTTTGCACCAGCGAGGTGTTGCTGGGCGAGTTGCTCGATGCGCTGTCGCGGGCGAAGTTCGCGCAGCGCTTGGCGCAGGCCGGGCTCACGCCGCAGGGCATCGTCGATGACTTGCGGCGCATCGCAGTCGTGGTGTCACCCATCGATACCCCGCGCGTCGTGCCCACCGACCCCGCTGACGATCACGTCATCGCTGCGGCCGTCACCGGCCAGGCCGATCTCATCGCCTCCGGCGACAAGCGCGATCTGCTGCCCTTGGGCAGCTTCCAGGGCATCGACATCGTCACCGCGCGGGACGCCGTCGAGCGGCTGGAGGCGACAGGCAAGACTTGACCCCGAGGCCCGCACGTTGGCGCGTGCGATCACGGCGCTGTCGGGGCTGCTGTGGGGCGGCACGCCGGGGCGCTTGATCGATGCGGCCGAGGCCGGCCAGGTCGAACTGGCCAGCAGCGCAGCGCTGATGGCAGAGTTGCACAGAGTGCACTCGCGGGAGAAGTTCGCTAGGCAGCTTGCCAAGCGCGGGCTGACGGTGGCCGATCTCTTCGACGGCTATGCGGCGATGGTCAGCATCGTGATGCCAGCCGTCATCTCGCCAACCATCACGCGCGATCCGGCTGACGATCAGGTGCTGGCGCAGCACTGGCAGCCAGCGCCCCCGAGTTCGACACCAAACTGGCCCTGACGCCGATTTTGGCGATCTCGAGTCAGTCAAATCAACAGCTTAGCGCGGCCGGCGGATATTTTGTGTAGTGGCAATAGTTGCCACTTGTTGTGATGGCAAGTACCAGTGAACGTTGGCTATACTGCGTTCATGTTCATCAAGCTCACTCGCGCGGGCGGCCACCGCTACCTGCAACTCGTCGAATCGTTCCGCAACGACGAAGGCAAGCCGCGTCAGCGCACTGTTGCCACCCTGGGTCGCCTTGACGAGACCGGCGGCGGCGTCGACGCCTTGCTCAATGGCCTGCTGCGCGCCAAGGGGCTGCCGGCTTCTACTGCTGCGCCGCCACAGGTCGCGTTCGAATCGGCGCTGGCGCTGGGCGACGTCTGGGCGCTGGACCAGTTGTGGAAAGAGCTTGGCTTCGACGCCCTGCATCGCGTCTTCCGCAAGGCCCGCTACACCACACCGGTGGAACACGCGATTCGGGTCATGGTCTTCAACCGCCTGTGCGACCCGGAGTCCAAACTGGGCGTGCTGCGTTGGCTGGAGACGGTGAGCATCCCCGATGTCCATGTCGCCGGGCTGACCCATCAGCATCTGCTGCGCAGCATGGATGCGCTGATGGATCACCCCGATGGGGTTGACGAGGTGGTCACCGGCTTGTTGCGGCCCCTGGTGGATCAGGATCTGTCGCTGGTGTTCTACGACTTGACCACCATCAGCGCGGCAGGCCTGAGCGAGCAGAAGGACGATGTGCGCCAGTACGGCATGTCCAAGGAAGGATTGATCGCCCGTCAGTTCATGCTCGGCGTGGTGCAGACCGCCCAGGGCCTGCCGATCTACCACGAGGTGTTCGACGGCAACCAGGCCGAGTCGCCGACCTTGCTGCCGACGTTGAAGAAGGTGCTGGCGCGGTTCGCCCACATCAAACGCCTGATCGTGGTGGCCGACCGGGGCCTGCTGTCGTTGGACAACATGGATGAGTTGGCCAAGATCAAGCTGCCTGAGGGCAAGGCCTTGGAATTCATCCTGGCGGTGCCGGGCCGGCGCTACGGCGAGTTTGCCGAGGTACTGGCTGCGTTGCAGGCCAAGGTGGGCGCAGCAACGCAAGAGATCATTGATGAGACGCGCTGGCAAGGCTTGCGCCTGGTCGTGGCGCATCACCCCGAGCGCGCCAAGGAGCAGACGGTGCTGCGGCGCGAGCGCATCGCCGCACTGCAGGAAAAAGCCAACCAGTGGGCCGGCAAGCTCGACGCACAGGACGTGGGCGTCAAGGCACGGGGCCGCAAGCTGTCGGACAGCGGTGCGAAGGCGCGGCTGTATCACGAGGTCTGTGACGCCCATCTGGCGCGCATCGTGAAGGTCGACCTGACAAGCGAGCTGTTCAGCTACACGGTGGACGAGCCATCGCTCGCGCAGGCCGAACTGATGGACGGCAAGCTGCTGCTGGTGACCAACGTGGCCGACCTGAGGCCCGTCGAGGTGGTGCAACGCTACAAGGCACTGGCCGACATCGAGCGCGGGTTCCGCGTTCTCAAGTCCGAAATCGAGATCGCTCCGGTGTACCACCGGCTGCCCGAGCGTATCCGTGCCCACGCGATGCTGTGCTTCATGGCGTTGATCGTCTACCGGGTGATGCGACAGCGACTGAAGCTGGCCAAGAGCGATCTCAGCCCCGAGAGGGCTCTCACCCAGCTGCGCCGCATTCAACGCCATCGCGTGAGCATCAACCAGACGGCGCCGATCTCGGGCATCTCCACCATCAACACCCAACAGGCCGGTGTACTGGCCGCATTGAACCTGAAAAAACCGACCGAAGACACCCAACTGTCCTTGTTGTAGTGGCAGTCGGAGGGGTCGCCTCTATGCAAATCAAGGACTTACGACAGTTGGTGTCGAACTCGGGAGCGCCACGGTGTGGCATCACGCCGACACGCGTGCATGCGAGGCGCTACGGGCCGACGGCGGGCGACGCCTGTTCGACTCAAGCCAACTTCGGCACTCGGTAGACGTGCGACCTCTTGACGATCACGGAATGCCGTGAAGCTGCCGGCCGCCAGCGACTGCTGATGGCCGTCACTGTGAATTCGCCGGGGGCGTCAGGAACTGACTTTCGCTGCGATCACCCTGCCCGGCAAATTCAGGTTGCGGCGACCTCAGGGGGAACCCGTTCCCCGCCAGGAGCGGGCATCGTTGAAAGACAGTGCTCGGGTCGCTCCAGCGTGACTTGCGGGCCAAAGGGGTCTACGCTGAGGCGCCGCGGCAGTTGACCCGACAGGCATCTGTAGCGGCGCGGCTACAGCGCCGCCGCAGGGCGTGTGTCCTTCTAGCGGGCGGGCCATGTCGATTTGGCTGCCTGTCGTCCGACTATGGGATGCAGGGCGCCCTCAGGCAGGCGCGCCGACCGTTCAACCCACAGGAGTGAAGACATGTCCTACATCGATGGTTTCGTGATTGCCATTCCCACCGCCAACAAGCAGAAGTTCATCGAGCACGCGCGCCAGCTCGACCCCATATTCATCGAGCTCGGCGCAATTCGTGTGATCGAAGCTTGGGGCGACGACGTCCCCGACGGCAAGCTCACCGATTTCCGCCGCGCTGTCCAGGCCACGGCCGAGGAGACGGTGGGCTTTTCGTGGATCGAATGGCCGGACAAGGCCACGCGCGACGCCGGCATGAAGAAGGTTATGGAAGACCCGCGCATGGATCCGTCCACGCCCGGCAACCCGCCCATGCCCTTCGATGGCAAACGCATGATATTCGGCGGCTTCGCACCGGTGGTCGAAGTAAAGGCTTGAGCGGCGGGGCGGCGCCGCGCTGGACGTGCCGTACATCACAGCGGGCGTCTGGCGCAAAATTTCTGCCCGCAGACAGGTGGCCCCAGGACCTCGCGCAGGGCGCCCGCTCCGGCGACCAGCAGGGGCCGCGCACCTCGCCAGTGCAATCGCCGTATGTCGGCTCTGGAAACCTGCAGGGCTTCACGCTCGCGGCCAGAAGCGGCCGGTCGTCCAGCGGTCGAAAGTTTGGCCGCAGCGAAGCATCGAACCCGTGAAGGACAGGTTTCCGGCGACGAGTCAGGGCCGCTCGGTGCCACTGCCAATGTCCACCGTCGCCGCGCACAGCCACAGCATGTCGATAGGGATCATCGCGAAAAACCTGCGCCAGCTCCCCAAGCCAGCCAAACCCCGCGGGTGACTTCAAGCCGTCGGACGTCGAAGTGGCCCGAGATCGACTTGGATGCTGTGCGGGGTGGCGAACCCCAGCCGAAGTCCTCGAGCTGCCGCACCCTTGAATCCGCCTCGGCCATCAAGAACCGCACGTCGCCCAGCGGCCAGTGGCAGTCAAGTCGCACATCGCGCGAGCCGCTCGACCAGCGCCTCGAGTTCGTCCTGCTCGAAGGGCTTCCTCAGCGGATGAGCGGTAGGGCCGAGCGACCGGACGACGTCCCTCAAATCATGCCCGGAGCAGATGATCACCGGCAGCCTCGGGTTCTGCCGGAGGGCATCGCGCGCCACGTCGAGGCCCGAGCCGTCGGGCAGGTTGATGTCGGTAATTAGCAGGTTGACATTCTGCTCGCGCAGCGCCTCGCGCGCGCCGGCGCCGTCAGCCACACACACGACCCGGCGCTCGGCAGTGGCGAGCAACTCGGCGAACGACTGGCGGAGGTAATCGTTGTCTTCGACGCAGAGGATGACGAAAGGGTTGGCGGTCATGGCTGGCGGGCTGCTCGATTCTGTGCGAGGTTGCAGGGAGGGCTCGGCGGGGCGCTGCACGCCTCCAGGGCGGGAGCTGCCCCGAAACTCAGGGTAGCAGAGCAGCCGGAGAGGCGGGGCCTTCGTCAAACTAATGCGGTGCGCTTTGCGTTGCCTGGTCGTCGGCCCGCAACCAAGGCGGCCAGAGCGCGATGGAACTATTTGGTTTCTGATGACCAGGGGAAATTGATATAGTTTTCGCGCGTATCGAAACAGATATTGCCGT
>JANMAS010000602.1:0-9481 GCA_031359975.1 Burkholderiales bacterium | reverse complement strand
ATTCACGATTGCCGGGCGTAATCTGCCTTTCTACTTTTGACTTACCATTTTTATACCCTGCTTAACATAAAAAGTATGCGCCAGAAAATTACCATGCAGCTGTTTTCATTAATAACTTGTGCTATTGCAAATGCCCAAAGTGTGGGTATTGGAACCAATACGCCCAACACCAGTGCAGCGTTGGATATAAGTTCCTCAACCGGATCGTTGTTAATACCCCGCCTTACAACCACCCAACGGGATGCACTTACACCTACACCGGGCATGCTGATACAAAACACAACCCTTAATGCCATGCAGGCCTACAGCACACCCGACCCCAACAGGTAGCCGGCGGTCACCGCGAGGAATAGCATCGGCGGGCTCGCCCGCTTCGCGAGCTCTACCCCCCGAGGTGATGGCGATGGATGATCTGTTTCGATTCCTCGTCCTGCGTAACGCGCTGCCGGCCCGCGATCTGTCTGTCGATCTGGGCGAGGGCGTGGGCGAGAGCCGGTTGCTGATCACCCTGGGCGCAGCGCAAAAGGGGGCCGATCCCGCGCAGGGGATGCGCGCGGCGGCATGGAAGTTCACCCAGTCGAAATCATTCGTTCGCGATGTGGCCGAGTTGAGTGTGGCCGATGCGTTGGCAGCGATGGGCGCCGCGCTGGATGCCGACCACGACGCCGATCCGACCAAGCTGGCCGCCGTGCTCGAAAAGGCCTTCGGGCAAGACCCGGCATCCGTCGTCGGCTCCGACAGCTTCGACAAAGCCTGGGGCCGCTTGCGCGATTCGCTGGTGGCGGTGAAGCTCGCGCCGGAAGCGGCTGCGCCCACCTTGCCCGCCCTGGTGGCGGCCACGCGCCTCATGGCCTTGGCGCGGCGGGCCGTGCGTGGCGATCCCGCGCTCGCTGCACCAGGTGCAATCGCCAGCGCGCGCACGGCGCCGCTGGTGCTGCCGGCCGCCGCGATCGTTCCCGCCCGGCTGCCGCCCGCAACAGGCGCAGCCCCGCCGGCGGGCACGCCCGCCCGGCCGGCGGATGCCCGCCGGGAAGCCGACGAAGTGGCTCACCTGCGCCAAGCCATCGAAGCCGTCCGTGCGTTCACGCCCGACCCAGAAATGGTTCGCGCCGTGGTTCGCGCCGCGGCGCGCACCACGGCGGATACGTTTCAAACGGTGCGCCCGATCGAGCGCCACCTGCCGCACGAACTGGACACCACGCCAGCGCAGTTGCCCAGCGCGTTCACCACCGCACTGCCCAGGGCTGCGCGCACGGCGTTGGGCATCCGTGATGGCCAGGTTCAGGCGCTCACCGCCGCCCAGGCCGAAATCAAGCTGCTCGGCACCTACAAGCTCGCCCTGGCGGACGCGGTAGCGAAGCTCACCATCCAGGGCGTGCGCGACCTCACGCCCTACTTTCCGCTGTTGCACCTGGACCCGCTCACCGTGCCCGGCGAACACGATGACGCCACGGATCCGGCACCCGCCACGATGGCCGATGTGCCCAAGACCCACGGGAGTATCACGCCCGCCGGCATCGGCGATCTGCTCGTCGCACGCCAGCACACGGTGCGCTACGAGCCGGGCGAGATGGCGCATGTGGAAAACGTGGCAAAAGGCGAATCGCTGGTGCGTGAAACGCGCCGGCTCGACACCACCGAAACCACCCTCGTACAGGAAACAGAATCGATCCGCGACGATCAGCGCGACCTGCAAACCACCGGCCGTTTCGATCTGCAGCAAGAAGCCGGGCAGGTGGTGAAGAACGACCAGAGCCGCATCCCCGGGCAGCCGAGTTCCGAGTCGTATGGATCGCTGGTGGAATCTGCCGGCTCCAAGACCTCGTCCACCAAACAGGCCGAGAGCTACTCGCGCGAGATCATGAGCCGCTCGGCCAGCCAGATCACGCAGCGCGTGCGCACCCAGGCCACCACCCGCACGCTGCGCGAGCTGGAGGAAAAGGCCACGCACACGTTTCCCAGCACGGCGGCGGCGGAGATCACGGTCTATCAATGGATCGATCGGGTGGTGCAGGCGCAGGTGTTCAATTACGGCAAGCGCCTGTTCTACGACATCGTGCTGCCCGAGCCCGCCGCCTTCATGGCGCGCGCGCTCGAATCGCGCCCGCGCGAATTGCCCTTGCCGCCGAAGCCGGCGCCGTTCACCTTGCGGCCCACGCTGCTGAACGAATGGAACTGGGATTACTACGCGGCGGGCTACGGCGCATCGGGCGTCACGCCGCCGCCGCCCGACACCATCACGGTGGCGCGCACCTTCTCGGGCATCGCGCAGAACGCGTTTTCGGATGCCGACGAACTGCGCTTCGCGATGATGGCGTCCGGCATCGAACTGGCCATCCCCGATGGCTACCGCGCCGCCACGGTGCGAGCGCGCGTCCGCTTTTCGGGGTGGTTCGGCTACCTCGATCTGATGGTGGGCACCGCCGCCAAACGCTTTGTGTTCAACACCGATTGGTACTTCGAATCGCCGCTGAACCGGGAAACGGGAACCATCCCCGTCAACGTGCTGGTGCCCGAAGGCCAGGCACAGTTCACACTCGCCATCGAGGTGATCTGCGAGATCACCGAAGAGCGCATGGGGCGGTGGCAAGCGGGCGCTCACGCCGCCATCCTCGCCGCCGCCCACGACCGGCTCGCGGCGTACGAGCAGCAGCTGATGAACCTGCGCGCCGCCCTGAGGCTGCTCACCACCGGAACCAGCGCCGAGCGCAAACAGAAGATGGTGCGCCAGGAGATCGAAAAAGCCTGCCTCGAGGTGATGACCGGCCAGCACTTCGATGGGCTGTCGGCCATCGCGCACAGCCCGCAGGGCTTTCCGCAGCCGTACCTGCCCAACATCGATCTCTACGGCCGTTATCTGCGCTTCCTCGAACATGCATTCGAGTGGCCGCAGATGACGTGGCGCTATGCCCCTTACTTCTGGGGCCGCAAGCCCTATTGGGTGCAAGCCGTGCTGCGGGACGATCCCGATCCCGCGTTTGCCGATTTCCTGCAGGCCGGCGCCGCACGCGCGCTGGTGCCGGTGAGGCCGGGGTTCGAAGCCTCGGTGCTGGCCTTCATGGCCGATGGCACGGTGCCCGCGCTGGACGCCCTGGCAGAAATCACCAGCCCGCTGTATGTGCCGATCCTGCTGGAGCTGAGCGAAGCCGACACCGCGCTCGATCAGGGCAAGCCGTATGGCCAGGCGTGGGAGGTCCGACTGCCCACCACCTTGGTGGCCCTGCGCCGGGATGGCACCTTCCCGCGCTGGAAGCAACAGGTCGCGGCCAACGGCGGCACGACGTGGGTGGCCATTGCGGGCGACGCGATTCCGTGAGCGCAGACGCGTTGGAGCGTCGGCGCCGGCTGTACGCCGAGCGCATCGTCCGCAGGCTGGTCATCCAGAAGCCCGGCTGGAAAGACGGGTGGACAGCCCAGGAGCTGAAGGAGGTCGACGGCCTGGAGGCCTTCTCGGTGTGCCGTTTCCTGCGCTACACCGCGCCGGTGGTGCCGCCTGACGACGAGGTCCTGCGGCACCCGGTGGTGCCCGCCGCCATCGACGAGACGCTGATGCACGGCCTGGCCCGTCTGCACCTGGCGCGCAGCGAGCCGGCGCGCCAGTTCGAGCTGTTTGGCTGGCGCACGCCGCCGCCTCACGATCTGTACGGACAGGCGGCGTTCGAGCGCACGAAGAGCGCGTATTGGAACAAGGTGCTGGGCGTCTCGCTGCTGCAGCTGCACGTGCTGAAGGACACCTCCGATTTCGGTGCCAACTATCTGCTGCGCCTGCTCTATCTGCACGGCGGCACACCGCCCCCGCTGCAATCGGTGCGCGCCACCTGGCGAGCCGACTGCGGCTTCGCCCGCGACACCAATTTCTCCTCCACCGTCGAGGCGCTCATCAAGGCGCGGTTTCTGGCCTACAAGTTCTGGCTCGACGAGCCCTTCAGCGTCTCCGATCCCGCTCGGCCCGAAGACGCAAAAGCCATCCAGGCGGCCCGCGCCGAGGCCGTGGCGCAAGGCCAGTACGACAGCGGCGAACTCCGCGCCGAGATGACGTTCTGGTCGGAAAACCACCACGTGCTTTTTGCCACCGCGCAATACCTGGCCGGGCAGCTCTGGCCCGACGAGGTGTTTCGCAGCGGGCGGACGTTCCGCGCCGAAGGGCCTGCCGCCGTGCGGCCTGGCGACATGACCGGCCGTCAGCATGCCGACAAGGCACGGGAACGCCTGCTGCGATGGCTCAACGATCGCCTGCGCTTCGGCTACAGCGAATGGCATGCGCCGGGCTACTACGAAGAAGACTTCGGCGCCCTGTTCAACCTTGTCGACTTCGCGCTGGACGAATCGGTGCGCGTGCGCGCCGCCATGGCCATCGACATCATGCTGTTCGACATCGCCCGCCTCTCGCACCGCGGCAGCTTCGGCGTGGCGGCCGGCCGCAGCCACTTCAAGCACAAGAACTGCGGCTACCAGCAATCCACCGGCGATCTGGCCGAAGTGATCTTCGCCACCCGGGGCGCCATCGTCAACGATGCCTCCGATGCGGCGGGCTCCTATGTGACCTCGTCGTACCGGGTGCCCGAGGTGCTGATCCTCATTGCCAACGACCAGCCCGGCGCGATCGTGGATCGTCGGCGTGTGTCGGTGGATGTGGATGAAGCCGCGCGCTACGGTATCGGCACGCGCTCGGAAGACGACGTGCTGTTCTGGTGGAGCCGGGGTGCCTACTTCGTCAAGGAGGTGGTGGACGCCAGCGATCAGGTGGCGGCCCGGCGGCACCTGGGTGGCTCCAATCCCTTTCACGAGATCCTGCCCAAGCTGCGGGCGATAGCAAGCCTGTTGGGCGAAGAAGACGTGGCCGATGTGGCCGATGCCTTTTCGGTGCTCACCGAAGGCTCGGCGCTCACGCAGGCCCGGCTGATCACCTACCGCACGCCGCACGGCATGCTCTCCAGCGTGCGGCAATTTCACCCGCAGCAGCTCAATTTTCAGACGCAGTTCTGCCAGGCCACGCTGAGCATGGGCGCCACGGTGTGGACCACCCAGCCCACCGCGCCTTCGGAGAACCTGCGCAACGTGGCCACCACCACCGCCGCCGGTGTGGGCGTGGCCGCCGGAGCGCTCACGGGGGCGGAGATCGGCTCGCTGTTCGGCCCGATCGGCACGGCGGTTGGCGCGTTTGCGGGTGGCGTTGCCGGCGGCATCGGCGGTGGCGTGGGAGCGCACGCGGCCACGACCGACGGCGATGCGGCGATCGAGGCCTTCCCGTCGAGCGACGATGGCCCCGATCACTGGACGGGCACGGTCACAGCGCCCTTCGTGGCTCAGGTGGAAGGCGCGGCCATCATCGCTTACTCGCCGCGCGCCATTCAATGGTGGCTCTTCGAGAGCAAGACGCATGCGTGGTTCCCCAAGCCGGCGTTCGAGCCCGGATCGGTGATCCAGCGGTCGGCCCCCAACAGCTCCGAAGACGACGGCGGCTGGACCTTCGGCAAAGTGGGCGATGGCTACGTGGGCCTGTACTCGGCGCGAGAAACCGAGTGGACGATCGATGGCCCCTGGAAAGACCGCGAGCTCGTGGCCGAAGGCGATGGCAACGTGTTCATCCTCCAGATCGGCAACAAGGATCAGTTCGGCAGCTATGCGAGCTTTGTTCGGCGGGTAAGCGACGCGCGCATCAACGTGAGCGATCTCGGCGATGACGAGGTGCAATGCAGTTACGACGTGCCCGGCGGCCAGCGGCTGGAGCTGCACAACGAAGGCCACCAGGTGCGTTACGGTGGGCGCCGCATCCACAGCCGCTTCCCGCGCTTCGACACGCCGTACATCGAGGGCCGGCACGTGGGCGATCGCACCTATCGTTACACCATCGCTCATGGCCGCCACCGGCTGCATCACGATTTCAGCGAGATCAAGACCCAGGGCACACGGGCCAAGGTGGTGAGGGAAGTGGATGGCCCGCTGCGCGACCGGCGCGATCTGGCCTTCCAGGCCATCGCCCGCCGGGGTGCGATGCGCGTGTTCGCCGAGAACAGCATCGAAGCCTGCCGGCACGCTCTGGACGTGGAAGGCGCCAATGCCCTCACCATCGACGTCTGCCTCACCGCCGACGGCCACGCCATCGCCTGGCATGACTGGGATCCGGACAGCGCCGAAGCCACCTTTCGCCGCATCGGCTTGAGCATTGACGTCGGCCGCTACAAGCCTTACGCGCCGGCCAGCGGCTCGAGCTGGCGGCAAGCCAGTCACAAGCTCTCGCTGGCCAACTTCCGCGCGCACTACGGCTATGAACCCGCCGATGCCGACGACACCGGCGCATCCGCCGCGCCGCTGGTGCCCACCTTGCGCGAGCTCGTCAACGCAGCGGCAGCCTGGCCCCGCCTGATGCACCTGATCGTCGACGTGCAATTGCCGAGTGACCTGACCGCCCACCTCGGCCAGATCATGGCCAGGGCGATCGTCGACACGCTGCCCGCGGCGCCGGGGTTTCGCACCACGGTGCGCAGCACGAACAAGGAGGTGGTCAAGGCCATGCAGGCCGCGCTGCCAGAAGCCGACGCCCGCGTGGGCGTTTGCTGGAACAGCGCTGTGGCGCAAAGTACGCACGACGTTCCCTTCCCGATCGCCGATGCGGTGAGCGGCGCGATCGCACTGGGCACGCGTGTCGCCAGCCTGCAGCGCCCGCATACCGCCACCGCGCCCGACCTGATCCTCATCGCGCCGATGCTGCGCGAGCTGAAAAACTGGGATGCCTTCAACTTCAACCCGCTCGCCAACGGCGGCCGCCAGATCGACTGGGTGATCGCCGGCACGATCAACGACGCGACCGAGCAACTCTGGCTGATCGAAGAAGAGATCTCGGGCATCGTGACGGACGACATCCCTCAGCTGGTGAGGCTCCTCGCAGGCTGACACCCGGCATCGCGGTGCGCCCATCTCACCCGATCGGGTGAAGCGAAATTCATCCGTTCGAGGGAGGCCCATTCATCGCGTCATGGGATTCGCCTGGCGCCTTGCGCACCCAACATTCAGCCTGTCATCCGACTGAACGGATGGCTCGTTCGGCCTCGATCGGGGCCGCGTCTGAATGGGGCTCTGTTGGCGGAGCAAAGGGGGCACGGTGGCGACCTACGAATATCGGTGTGACCAGGATGGTTTGTTCGACATCTCGCGGCGGCTGGGTACGGCGCCGGAATCGGCGGCTTGCCCGATCTGCGGCGGCGATGCACGGCGCGTTTTTTCGGTATCGATGGTGCGCAGCGGTTCACGCCCGGGATGGGTGGCGGCGATGGATCGCGCCGACAAGAGCCGCTTCGAGCCGGACGTTGTCACCTCGCTGCCGCCCCTCAGCGCCGCCAATCGCATGCCTGCGCTGCAGATGACACCGGCGCTGCGGCGCCTGCCCAGGCCATGACGAAGGGCGACGTGCCCGCCGGTTCGGCGGGTATCGCGCCCAGCCAATGAAGGAGACGCTATTGCAGAAAGTTTGTGCACAGCAGTCGGAATGTCGCGATGGTCAGCAACTAACGAATGAAGGGTACTTCAATGCCTAAGAATCTTTTCCCGCTGGACAACACCAAGAAGTTCACCGACCAGAAACACGTCGGGCACAACAGATGGCATCCGGATATCCCGGCCGCCGTCACCATCAAGCCCGGCGATGTATTCCGCGCCGATTGCCGCGAGTGGTTCGATGGCGCCATCAAGAACGATGACTCCGCGGACGACATCCGCAATGCCCCGCTCGCCGGCGTGCACGTGCTCTCCGGGCCCTTCCGTGTGGAGGGTGCGGAGCCCGGCGATCTGCTGATCGTCGACATCCTGGAGATCGACTCCTGCGATCAGGAAGACGCGGGCCCGTTCTCCGGCATGGGCTGGGGCTACACCGGCGTGTTTGCCACCAAGAATGGCGGCGGCTTTCTCACCGAGCGCTTCCCCGATGCCTACAAGGTGATCTGGGATTTCCGCGGCGACGTGGCCACATCGCGCCACGTGCCGGAGGTGTCGTACACCGGCATCCATCACCCGGGCCTGATGGGCACCGCACCGTCGGCCGAACTGCTGGCGAAGTGGACCAAGCGCGAGACCGGCCTGATCGCCACCGACCCCTATCGGGTGCCGCCGCTGGCCCTGCCCCCGCTGCCCGACAGCGCGATTCTGGGCGCGCTCAAAGGCGCCGATTTCGATCGCGTGGCCAGCGAGGCGGCCCGTACGGCGCCGCCGCGCGAGAACGGCGGTAACCAGGACATCAAGAACCTCACCGCCGGTAGCCGACTTCTACCCGGTGTTCGTGCCGGGCGCGAACCTGTCGTTCGGCGACCTGCACTTCTCGCAGGGCGATGGCGAGATCACGTTCTGCGGCGCCATCGAGATGGGCGGGTTCATGGATCTGCACGTCGATCTCATCAAGGGCGGCATGGCCAAGTACGGCGTCAGCGAAAACGCCATCTTCATGCCGGGCAATCGCGATCCGCAGTACTCGGAGTGGATTGCCTTCTCCGGGGTTTCGGTGGACAACCGCGGCAAGCAGCACTACCTCGATTCGTGGCTGGCCTACGCCAACGCCTGCAACCACGCCATCGACTACCTCATGAAGTTTGGCTACACCGATATCCAGGCCTACATGATCCTGGGCACGGCACCTGTGGAAGGGCGCTTGTCCGGCGTGGTGGACATCCCGAACGCCTGCTCGACGATCTACATCCCGCGGGCCATCTTCGACTTCGACGTTCGCCCGTCGAAGCTCGGCAAACCGCACCAGGTGACACAAGGCATGCAGGTGCCGAAATCCAAGAACTAGCGTCGCAACACGTTCATGCCACTCAGGCATCTCGCGATGCCTGAGTGTGCGCACGTCACGTCTCGCGTGTTCAGGAGCCGGTCTGCGCTGGGAATGGTTCGAAAACTGGTTCAGGAGAACTCACCATGTTAGGACTGGTCTTGTTTTATGTCGGCGCCGTGTTGTGCCTGAACGGCCTGTGGTTGCTGGGTCGGATCGGCGACAACGAGATTGCGGTGATCGACATCTTCGTGGGCGGCATCACGCTGCTCGTGTCTCTGTTTCTGGCCTTCGGCCCGGGCGCTGACGCAGGCTCGATCAAGGCTGCCGCACTCACGCTGCTGTTCACGTTCACCTACTTCTGGGTGGCGTTGAATCGATCCAACGGCGCGGATGGTCGGGGCTTGGGCTGGTTCTGCCTGTTTGTGGCGATCACCGCGGTTCCGGTAACGATTCAAACGCTCGAAGGCGCCACCACCACATGGGGCATCTGGTTCGGCCTGTGCTGGGCGGCGTGGGGCGTGTTGTGGCTGTTGTTCTTCGTGCTGCTCGTGATGAAAAAGCCGATTGCCAAGCTGGTCGGCGCGGTCACGGTGGCCGAGGGTGTGCTAACCGGCTGGATACCCGGATACATGCTGCTCAACGGCATGATGAAGTAAGACGCGGCATCGCCTGGCCTCGGGTCGATTCAAGCAGGAGATTCATTCATGCCGTTCTACG
>JANMAS010000589.1:0-3791 GCA_031359975.1 Burkholderiales bacterium | reverse complement strand
GTGGTGCCCAATCGCTACCCGCAAGGCGAGTACATGCTGCTGTTCGATCCGCTCGACGGCTCGTCGAACATCGACGTCAACGTCTCGATCGGCACCATCTTCTCGGTGCTGCGCAAGGTGGGCCATTCGCGCGGGGTGGAGGAATCCGATTTCCTGCAGCCCGGCAAGGCCCAGGCCGCCGCCGGCTACTGCGTCTATGGCCCGCAGGCGGTGCTGGTGCTCACCGTGGGCGATGGCGTGGTGATGTTCACCCTCGATCGCGAAACCGGCTCCTGGGTGCTCACCCAACGCCAGATGACGATCTCCGAAGACACCAAGGAATTCGCGATCAACATGAGCAACGCCCGCCACTGGGCGCCGCCCGTGAAGCGCTACATCGACGAATGCCTGGCCGGCACCGAAGGCCCGCGCAAGAAGGATTTCAACATGCGCTGGGTGGGCAGCATGGTGGTGGATGTGCACCGCATCCTGATGCGCGGCGGCGTGTTTCTCTACCCGTGGGACAAACGCGAGCCCGACAAACCCGGCAAGCTGCGCCTGATGTACGAAGCCAACCCGATGGCCTTTCTCATCGAACAAGCCGGCGGCGCCGCCTCCACCGGCACCCAGCGCATCATGGACATCGTGCCCACCAAGCTGCACCAGCGGGTGAGCGTGGTGCTGGGCTCCAGGAGCGAGGTGGAATACCTCGTCCGCTGTCACGACACACACCACGACACACCCGGCGCGGCCTGAGCGCCGCACCCGGCCGATGCGCCGGGCCGTTGCGGCTAGAATCCCGGGCTCTGCAGGAGCGCGGTTTCGCCGCCCTTGTCAGACGCCGGTGTAGCTCAGTTGGTAGAGCAGCGCATTCGTAATGCGAAGGTCGGGAGTTCGACTCTTCTCACCGGCACCAAACAGACAGGCCTCAGCGGGCAAGTTGCCGTCGAAAACGTGGCCCCTCACCCTTTCGCCCGCAACTGCTCCTGCGCAAAGTGCGCGCGCAGCATGCGCGGCGATCGGCGGTAGCGCGCGTCGCCGTAGTGGCGCTGCAGGTTTTCCAGCGTCTGCACGATCTTCGAGGCGCCGATCTGGTCGGCCCAGGCCAGCGGGCCGGTGGGGTACGACATGCCGAGCACCATGGCGATGTCGATGTCGGCGGCGGTGGCGCTGGTCCAGGTCATCAGGTCGGCGGCTTCATTGGCCACGCACGAGATGGTGCGCATCACGCCCAGGCCGGCCACGTCGTTCAGGCGCAGCACCTCGATGCCGGCCGGCGCCAGCGCAGCGGCCAGGCGGTGGATGCTCAGCTCGGCGCCCACGCTGGCGGTGGCGCCCACCAGCTTGGTGGTGGTGAAGTCGCGCGCCAGATCGAGCAGCAGCACGCCGGTGGAGAGGTAGCTGGAGCGGCGCTCCACCGCGGTGCGGCCATCGGTGACCATGATGTCGACGTCTTCGATCAGCATCACGCCGGGGCGGTTGCGCAGGTGATCGTCCACCTCCACGTTCAACCCGGCGCCGCGCAGGCGATCGATCAGCGGTTGCAACAACTGGCCGTTGGGCGAGCAGCGCAAGGTGGGTGGCGGCCCATGCGGCGTGGCCGAGCCCGCGGTGGGCATCACAAAATCGGGGCCGTATTCGTAAAAACCTCGGCCCGCCTTGCGGCCCATGTGGTTGGCGCGCACCAGTTCCTGCTGGATCAGGTGCGGTGAAAAGCGCGGGTCCCATTGCGACGCCGCGAACACCGATTCGGTGACCTGCAGATTCACATCGAGCCCGATCAGATCCATCAGCTCGAACGGGCCCATCGCAAAGCCACCGGCCTCGCGCATCAGGCGGTCGATGGCGGCGGTGCCGGCCAGGTCTTCAGCGAGCAGGCGCAAGGCTTCGCCGAAGTACGGCCGCGCCACGCGGTTGACGATGAAGCCGGGTGTATTGGGTGCACTCACCGGCGTCTTGCCCCAGCGCTCGGAGAGATCGTGCATCGCGCGCACCACCGCCTCTTCCGTCTCCACACCGCGCACCACCTCCACCAGCTTCATGCGCGGCGCCGGATTGAAGAAGTGCCAGCCGATCACGCGGCCCGGGATTTCGAGGCCCTGCGCGATCGAGGTGATCGAGATCGACGAGGTGTTGCTGGCCAGCACGGCATTGCCGGCAACGATGTTCTCCAGCGAGCGGAACAGCGTGTGCTTCACATCCAGGCGCTCGACGATGGCTTCGATCACCAGGCCGCAGCGCGAGAGCTCGCCCAGGGTGACGGCCGGCTTGATGTGGGCCAGCACCTCCTTGCGCTCGGACTCATCCATCTTGCCGCGCTCAACGGCGCCGGTGAGATCGGCGCCGATGCGCTCGATCGCCCGCGCCGCCGCGCCGGGCTGCTGATCGAACAAGCGCACCGGGTGGCCGGCCGTGGCCGCAATTTGCGCGATGCCCGCGCCCATCAAGCCGGCGCCGACAACGCCCACAGGGATCGATTGGCCAAAACTGCTGTCCACGATGTCAACGATCCGTGAAGTGCGCGGGGCGCTTGGCCTGGAAGGCGGCAACACCTTCGGCGAAGTCGGCCGCATAACCAAGCCGGCGCTGCACGTCGGCCTCCAGGCCGAGCGCATCGCTCAGGCTCATGCGTTGCGCGGCGTCGAGCGCCTGCCGCGTGTCGGCCAGCGCCTTCACCGGCATCGCGGCGAGCCGGGCGGCGAGTGCCGCCACGGTGTCGGCCAGGGCGGCATCGTCAACGCACTGCCAGATCAGGCCCATGCGCGCGGCCTCTTCGGCGGGCAGCTTGTCGCCTGTCATGGCGTAACCGAGCGCCCGCGCGCGGCCCATCAGCCGCGGCAGCAGCCAGGTGCCACCGCAATCCGGGATCAGGCCGATCTTGGAAAAGGCCTGGATGAAACTGGCCGATCGGGCGGCCACCACCATGTCGCAGCCCAGCGCCAGGTTGGCACCCGCGCCAGCCGCCACACCGTTGACGGCCGCCAGGATGGGCACTGGCATGGCTTGCACCCGCAAGGCCAGCGGCCGGTAGCTGCGCTCGATCACGCTGCCGATGTCCGGTGCGGCGCCGGTGGCCGAAGCCATCGCAGGATCGTTGAGATCCTGCCCGGCACAAAACCCGCGCCCGGCACCGGTGATCACCACCGCACGCACCGATCGATCGGCGGCGGCAGCGTCCAGCGCGGCGCGCAGCTCACCGTGCATCGCTGCGGTGAAGCTGTTCAGCGCGGCGGGCCGGTTGAGCGTGACCGTGCGCACGGCGCCGCTGTTCGATACAAGCACAAGCGGGTCGGACATTGTTGAATTTCCCCTCGGTGGCTCGCTGCCGTTCACCCCTGCCTGGGCGGCGTCGCCCAGACGACGCCGATCGCGATCTGACCAACCGGGCTCCCGATGATAGGCGTGGCGGAGAAATCTTCACATTGCGGGCCGACCCGGGCAATCCCGGGGGGTGCAGAGTGGATGGCGCTCGGGTGTGCCCGGCCTCGTGAATCAGCAAGCGCCAAAGGCCCGCCTGGGAAAATAACATCGTACTGTACATTTGTGTATAGTATGATGGAGAATGGCTCATAGACCCATCACCCTGGCCGAGCGCACGCAGTGGTCAGCGCTCGCCCACCTCTCTCTGCTGCAATGCATCGGCCAGTCGGCCGCCTTCACAGGGGCAGCTTTCGCATTCCATGGCGGGACGTCGCTTCACCTGAGTTGGAATTCGCCGCGTTTCTCGGAAGACCTCGACTTTCTGCTTAGTCTCAAATCCCAATTGCGACTGGACAAGGAAATGGAGCGTCTGGTTGAGCACGTGCGTGAAG
>JANMAS010000585.1:0-2962 GCA_031359975.1 Burkholderiales bacterium | reverse complement strand
CACGCTCACGGGCGACTACCGCAGCAATGCCCTGAACCAGCGGGTGTGGAAGGGCACGCCGGGCGGTTCCTCGCGCTACGTCTACGGCCCGGGCGGCGAGATGCTGGCCGAGGACGGGCCGACGCCGACGAGCTATGTCTGGCTGGGCGGCGAGTTGCTGGGCCTCGTGCGTGGCGGCACGTTCTACGCCAGCCACAACGATCATCTGGGGCGCCCGGAGGTGATGAGCAATGTGGGCGGCGCGCTGGCGTGGCGGGCGAGCAATGCGGCCTTTGACCGCAGCGTGATGGCGGACTCGATCGGCGGCATGAACGTGGGCTTTCCGGGGCAGTACTTCGATGCGGAGAGTGGGCTTTACTACAACTGGAATCGGTACTACGACGCGAGCGTGGGGCGGTACGTCCAGTCCGATCCCATCGGACTGGCTGGAGGGGTCAATACCTACGCATATGTGGGTGGGAATCCGGTCAACCTTGTTGATCCGACTGGACTCATGGGCCGAGGTGGTGGCTCCAGCGGCGGTGGAGGCGGTAGTTGCGTGTGCCAGTCGTCGTCATCTTCTTCACCAACTCAGCAGCAGGCTGGAGACATCTTGGCCAGTAGCATGGCGACAGGCAGCGCTGTAGTTGGAACGGCTGGAGCGATTGTGGGCGCAGCCGTCGGTGCAGCAGAGGGCGTCCATCTGGGTGCGCTTGGCGGCCTCGCAGCTGCCGATGCTTTCGCATCCGGCGCGGTCGCTGGCACAGTTGTTGGAGGCGCGATCGGCGCGGTGGTGGGCGGCGCCATCATTGGCACTATCTACTACGCCAATCGACCTCCGAACCGTGGCAGCACGTACGTGTCACCGAACCCGGCCTTGAGACCCAGGATCATCAACGTCTGTCCATAGTGGATGGCCAGATCATGAAAACTCTTATTCGACTAGGAAACCACCTCTCAACGAAGCGCAATTTCATGCGTGCGTGGGTGGTGGGCACGGGTGTACCGGCTGCGGCGATTGGCGTGTGGGCGATCAGCAGTTACGGCGCATTCGTTGCTGTCGTCACGGGCCTGCTCGCGTTCATCGGTGCGTATGTGGCGGGCTTAATCATGTGGCACTTAATGTTCCAAGATATCGGCGCTCGTGTGCAGGCATTGAACGCGCAGGCCGGCGCAGCGGTTCAATCTGAGCACCGCAATGCTTGAGCGCAACAAAGCCGTTGCCGGCTCGAAGGCATGGGCTCAGCCCCTGCCTCCTGTTCTCGCCTGATTCTTCTTCCCCTTGTTATCAGGCGGCGTCACAAACCCGATCGGTCTCTTCGGCGGATCGGGCGGCGACATCTGTTCGCGCAGAGCGTCGAAGATCTGCTTGAGCTGGTTGCGCGTATTGCGGCTGAAAGTGTCGTGACTCATGGCCAGCGCCTCTTCTCTTCGAGTTCAGCCAGCCGCTTGGCCAGGCCGCTACGCCTGGCGCTTCGGCAACGCCCAAGCCCGCACCTACACCCACGATACCGACAGCCGCCTGACGCAACTCGCCGGCGCCTCGCTTCACAGCCTGAGCTATGGCTGGAACAATACCGACACGATGGCTTCGCTGACCGACGCGGTGTCCCCGGCGCTCAATGCCAGCTTTGGCTATGACCCGAGCGATCGCCTGAATGCGGTTCACGGTGACGGCAGTGGCGATGCGTCGCTCACCATGCGAGTCATCGCGGAGCGAGGTAAATTCAACGTGCCCCTGGCGCTGCACAAGCGGCAAGGTCGTTGGGCTGTCGTCAGCGCGAAGGCAGTCAACGATAAAGGCGAGACGGTTGTGATCGTCGAATGAGCAGCATCGTGCTCGCTGATGTCAGTTCTTGCATCTTGCCAGGCTCTTCTTCCCCTTGTCCTCTGTCGTGAGAACTTCCGTTCACTTCGGCATGCAGCTGCTGAAAGCAGGAGACTCAATCATGCAATTCGGTCTGCGCGAACGTCTCTTGGTTTGTGGGCTGACACCGGTGGTTGCCGTACTGCTCAACTACGCGTCCCCGGCAGGTGAACAGTTCTTCTGGGCGGTGACCTCGCTTGTTGGGATGGCCGCGTTCCTTCTTGTCAAACCCTCCGTTCCCATGAAGCGTCGGTTTCAATTGATCGGCCTGTGGGAGTTGATGGCGCCTGTAGTTCTGATTGTCTTCGTAACCGTTGACAACCCGGCCGAGCTACAGCAGAACGCACTTCGACTCGTGTTTATCGTCGTGTTCTTCGTTGGTGTTGGCACCGCCGCGCGCCTCATCTTCTGGCGCTCACAATAGCTTCGTGCGTTTCGGTCAAGCATCCCCCGGCACCTACAGCTATGTCGGGGGGCAATCATTGAGCCGCTTCACTTCATCGTCACCCAGCGCAGCTCCAACACATCATTGGGCCAATGCACGACATCGATGTTCGGCCGCATGACCCAGTTGTGCTGACGGCGGTAGAGCGGGATCAGCGGCAGCTCGGTGGCCATCAGGCGCAGCGCGTCGCTGGCCATCTGGCGCCGCTTGGCGAGGTTGGGCTCGATGCGCAGGCCGTCGATCAGGGCATCGAGCTTGGGGTTGCTGTAGCGCCCGGCGTTGAAAGCGCCCGCCGCCAGGCCGTCGTTCGTGCGCACCAGCGATTGCAGCGTGCCCCAGGGGTCGGGCGCGGCACTCCAGCCGAACTCGACCAGGCTGCCGGTGCCCTGGCTCAGCTTGGGAAAGAAGACGGAGCTCGGTGAGGTGACCAGGCTGGCGCGGATGCCGACCTTCTCCAGCATCGACGCCGCGGCCTGGCACACCGAAGCGCGCCAGGCCACGTTGACGCAATCCATCTGCAGCGAGAAGCCGTTTTCGTAGCCGGCGTCCTTGAGCAAGGCGCGCGCCGCGGCGGCGTCGGGCTTGGGCCGCGGCTCGAACTCGGGCAGGTAGCCGTCGATCAGCGGCGAGAAGAAGGAACCCGTCACCTTGCCTTCGCCGCGCAGCACCTG
>JANMAS010000360.1:0-2803 GCA_031359975.1 Burkholderiales bacterium | reverse complement strand
ATCGGCAAATACGGCGTGTCGTCACTGCTGCAACTGGGCCAGTTGATGGCCACCTTCTACGCCACCTGCCTGTTCTTCATCTTCGTCGTGCTGGGCAGCATCGCGCGCTTCCACGGCTTCTCGATCTGGAAGTTCATCAAGTACATCAAGGAAGAACTGCTGATCGTGCTCGGCACCTCGTCGAGCGAATCGGTGCTGCCGCGCATGATGGCCAAGCTGGAGAACCTGGGCGCGAAGAAGTCGGTCGTGGGACTCGTCGTGCCGACGGGGTATTCCTTCAACCTGGACGGCACCAGCATCTACCTGACGATGGCGGCGGTGTTCATCGCCCAGGCCACCAACACGCCGATGACGCTGGGGCAGCAAGTCACGCTGCTCTTGGTGCTGCTGCTCACCAGCAAAGGTGCGGCCGGCGTCACCGGCAGCGGCTTCATCGTGCTGGCGGCCACGCTGTCGGCGGTGGGCCATGTGCCGGTAGCCGGCCTGGCGCTGATCCTGGGCATCGACCGCTTCATGTCCGAGGCGCGTGCGCTGACCAACCTGATCGGCAACGGCGTGGCCACGGTGGTGGTGGCCAAGTGGACGGGCGACCTGGACGTCGACCGCATGCAGCGTCTCCTGAATAACGAGACGCCCGCCGAGGCCGACGAACCCGAGGCCGTGCTCGACGCGGCCGAGGTGCACATGTCTGCCAGGTCGGCGCGCTGAAACGCACAGCCGGTGCCGCGCAGGTTCGCATCATGAGCAAGCAGCAGGCCAGCCACCGCATCGTCATCGTCGGCGGCGGTGCCGGCGGGCTGGAGCTGGCCACACGGCTTGGCGATACGCTGGGCAAGCGCGGCACCGCCGACATCACGCTGATCGACAAGAATCGCACCCACGTCTGGAAACCCAAGCTGCACGAGATTGCCTCGGGCAGCATGGATCTCAGCGCGCACGAGGTTGACTACCTGGCGCAGGCCCACTGGCATCATTTCCGCTTCCGCATCGGTGAGATGACGGCGCTGGACCGCGACCGGCGCGAGGTGCGCGTGGCGCCCTACCTGGACGTCGACGGCCGCGAGGTCACGCCCGACCGTGCTTTCGGCTACGACACCCTGGTTCTGGCGCTCGGCAGCCTGAGCAACGACTTCGGCACCCCGGGCGTGGCCGAACACGCGCTCAAGCTCGAATCGAAGGCCGATGCGCAGCGCTTCCACGCCCGCATGGTCAATGCCTGCATCCGCGCGCATGCGCAGGCCATGCCTTTGCGGCCTGAACAACTGCATGTGGCGATCATCGGTGCCGGCGCCACCGGCGTCGAGCTGGCCGCCGAGCTGCACCGCACCACGCGCGAAGTGGTGGCCTACGGACTCGACCGCGTCGATGCCGAGAAGGACATCCACATCAACCTGATCGAGGCCGCCGAGCGGGTGTTGCCGGCGCTTCCGCAGCGTTTGTCGCAGACCACCGAAGATCTGCTGCGCAAGCTCGGCGTGGTGGTGCACACGGCAGCCAAGGTGGCCGCCGTGCTGCCCACAGGCGTTGAACTGGCCGACGGCCGCATCCTGCCGGCCGAACTGGTGGTGTGGGCGGCCGGCGTCAAGGCGGCGGACTTTCTCAAGGACATCGCCGGGCTCGAAAGCAACCGCGGCAACCAGCTCGTTGTCAAGCCGAGCCTGCAGACCTCGCGAGACGATCGCATCTTCGTCATCGGCGACTGCGCGGCCTGTGCCTGGCCGCAGGCCAACGGCGGCCAGGGCGGCTGGGTGCCGCCGCGCGCACAGGCGGCGCACCAGCAGGCGTCGCATGTGGCGGCGCCGATCAATCGCCTGCGGGCGGGCAAGCCCGTGAAGGCCTACCGGTACCGCGACTTCGGTTCGCTGGTGTCGCTGGGCGAGTTCAGCACGGTGGGCAACATGATGGGCGGGCTGATCGGCAGCAGCCTGATGATCGAAGGCGCCTTCGCGCGGCTGATGTACGTGTCGCTCTACAAGATGCACGAACTGGCGCTGCACGGCTTTCCGAAAGTGGCGCTGGATACGCTGGCGCGCCTCATCACGCGGCGCACCGAGCCACACGTCAAGCTGCATTGAACCCGCAGCCTCAACACCGCATTCCATTCTCAACCTGTCAGGAGACTCGCATGACCGACATCGTGATCGTGGCCGCCCAACGCACCGCGGTGGGCAAATTCGGCGGCGCGCTGGCCAGGACGGCCGCGCCGGACCTCGGCGCCCATGTGGTGAAGGGCCTGCTGGCCAAGGCCGGCGTGCCGGGGGATGCCGTGTCCGAAGTCATCATGGGCCAGGTGCTCGCCGCCGGCTCCGGCCAGAACCCGGCGCGTCAGACCGTCATCAAGGCCGGGCTGCCGCCATCGGTGCCCGGCATGACGATCAACAAGGTCTGCGGCTCGGGTCTGAAGGCCGTGATGCTGGCGGCGCAGGCGGTGAAGTGCGGCGATGCCGAGATCGTGGTGGCCGGCGGTCAGGAAAACATGAGCGCATCGCCGCATGTGCTGCTGAACTCGCGCGAAGGCAACCGCATGGGCGAGTGGAAGCTGGCCGATTCGATGATAGTCGACGGGCTGTGGGACGTCTACAACCAGTACCACATGGGCACCACGGCCGAGAACGTGGCGAAGAAGTTCGGCATTACCCGCGAGATGCAGGACGCGCTGGCATTGGCCTCGCAGCACAAGGCCGCGGCGGCGCAGGAAGCGGGGCGTTTCAACGACGAGATCCTGCCCCTCGGCATCGCGCAGAAGAAGGGCGATCCGATCGTCTTCGCTGCCGACGAATTTCTCAACAAGAAGACCAGCGCC
>JANMAS010000462.1:0-6696 GCA_031359975.1 Burkholderiales bacterium | reverse complement strand
CGGCCCGAGGGTGCCGATCGGCGGCAGTTTGTCTTTCCAGGTGCTCATGATGCTCCTTGGGGTCGGGGCGAGAGCCAGGGCCTCAGGGATCGCGCCTTACTTCTTGCCCCAGCACAGGTCGGTGCCGACCTTGGTGTCCTTGCTGTCCACGCCGACGAGGGGCTTGCTGGCAATCAGCGTGACACCGGTGTCGGTGTAGCCGCTCACCTTCTTGCCGCTCTTGGCGTATTCGATACCCGCCTCGACACCCATCGAAGCCATCTTCAGGGGGTATTGCTGCGAGGTGGCGGCGATCTTGCCGGCCGCCACATCCTTGATGCCATCGCAGCCGCCGTCGACCGACACGATCACGACACCCTTTTCCTTGCCTGCCTTCTGCAGTGCGTTGAACGCACCCGCGGCAGCCGGCTCGTTGATGGTGTAGACGAGGTTGATGTCGGGGTTCTTCTGGAGGCAGTTTTCCATCGCCGTCTGGCCCTTGGCGCGATCACCGAAGCTGTCGGCCATGCACACCACTTCAGCCGGCTTGGCGAGTTCGTTGTTCTTGGCATCGTTGCTGGCCAGGCCAAAGCCCTGCAGGAAACCGTTGTGACGCTGTGCGCCCACCGGGTGGCCGGGGAAGAGGTCGAGCGTGGCGATCTTCACAGGCTTGCCCGCCATGGCAGCCTTGGCGTATTGGCCGATCAGCACACCGGCCTTGTAGTTGTCGGTGGCAAACAGGGCATCGGTACCTTCGGCCGGATCGGTCGGGCTGTCGAGCGCGATCACCATCACACCCTTGCCTTGAGCCTTCTTGATGGCCGGGATGATGGCCTTGGAGTCGCTCGGGGTGATGAGAATCGTCTTGGCGCCGGCGGCGATCATGTTTTCCATCGCGGTGACCTGGCCGGCGTTGTCGCCATCGGCCTTGCCCGCGCCCGACAGCAGCTTGGCACCCTTGGCCTTGGCGGCTTCGGTAGCGCCTTCTTTCATCTTGACGAAGAAGGGGTTGGTTTCGGTCTTGGTGATCAGGCCGATCACCACCTCGGCGGCGCTGGTGCTGGCGGTGCCGAAAGCGAGGGCGGCGGCAAAGGCGACGGGGAGGGCTTTGGCGATCGATGCGCGATGGAATTTCATGGGTTGTCTCCGGATGAATCAGGGTTTTTGGGGGGAGTCCCGAATCGCGGGTTAGGCGTTTCGGGATGGGTTCATTGTGGGATAGCTGAATAGATAAATCAAGTGGATTGACTAATGGAAAACCCGCTGTTGATTTTTGGCGGGGCGAAGGCATGCTAGCCACCCGGTCAACCAGGAGACGAGACATGTTTGTGGTCTGCGGTGAAGCGCTGATGGATGTGTTTGCAACGGGCGATACCCGTGAAGGGATGACGCTGGATGCCCGGGTGGGCGGTTCGCCGTTCAATGTGGCGGTGGGCCTCGCCCGCATGGGGCAACCGGTCGCCTTTTTTGGCGGCATCTCGAACGGATTCCTCGGCGAGCGGCTGATGCGCGGGCTGGTGGAGGAGGGTGTCAATACCCGAACGGTGATTCGGTCCGACGCGCCCACCACGCTCGGCCTGGTGGGCCTGGACGAACGCGGCGTGCCATCGTACGGGTTTTATGGCGCAGGTTGTGCCGATCGGCTGCTGGCCACGGAACACCTCGACACCATCCCCGCGCAAGCCACGGTGTTCCAGTTCGGCTCCTATGCCACGGTCGTCGAGCCCATCGCCTCGACGTTGCGCGCCCTGATCTCGCGCGCCGGCCCCAACCACCTGATCACCTACGACCCCAATGTGCGGCTGAACGTCGAACCCGATCTCGATGTCTGGCGCCGCCATCTGGCCTGGATGGTGCCGCGCACGCACCTGCTGAAGGTGAGCGACGAAGACCTGGAACTGCTCTTTCCTGGCCAGGCGATCGAATCCCTGGCGCCGGGCTGGCTGCAGGCGGGGGCGAAAGTGGTGATCGTCACGCGCGGGTCGAAGGGCGCGATGGCCTGGTGCAAGGCGGGGCAGATCACCACGCCGCCGGTGAAGGTGACGGTGATCGACACCGTGGGTGCGGGCGACACGTTTCAGGCCGCGCTGCTCACCTGGTTTGCCGAGCACGGGATGCTGACGCCGACGGCGCTGGAGGCCATCGACACCGATTCGCTGGCCAAGGCCACCGCCTTCGCCGCCGCTGCGGCGGCGATCACCTGCTCTCGCCGGGGCGCCGATCTGCCGCGGCGCAACGAGTTGCCGGCCGCGTAAACGGGCGATGCTCATGGTGCACCCTTCGGCCTTCGGCCTGTCCCGCCAAGCGGGAGCATTCGCACTTGGGGCGGCCCGGCGTGCTCAGACGGCGTCGGGATAACCGATCTGCCGCCAGGCATCGAAAACCGCCACCGCCACCGCGTTGCTCAGATTCAGGCTGCGCTGTCCTGCCCGCATGGGCAGGCGCAGCCGCTGTGCGGGTGCAAAGCCGGCCAGGATGTCGGGCGGCAGGCCGCTGGTTTCGGAGCCGAACACCAGCCAGTCGCCGCGCTGGAGTGTGGCGCCATCGAGGCGCAGCGAGCCGCGCGTGGTGAAGGCGAAGCAGCGTGCGGGGTCGGGTTGCCGTGCCTGCACAAACGCGGCCCAGGTGGCGTGTCGATGCACGCGGGTGGTCTCGTGGTAATCGAGCCCGGCACGGCGGAGCAGGCGATCCTCCATCGAAAACCCCAGGGGCTCGATGAGGTGCAGTTCGCATCCGGTATTGGCCGCCAGCCGGATCACATTGCCGGTGTTGGGCGGAATCTCCGGATGCACGAGCACGATGCGCAGCATCAGTCCGGCCTGTCTGGCTTGGGCGTGCGCGCCACCACCCACACCACCACGTCGGCCGCGCCGTGGCGCAGCAAAGCCTGTGTGGCGGCGGTGAGTGTGGCGCCGGTGGTCAGCACGTCGTCGACGAGCGCGATGCGACGCCCTCGCACGCGGGCGTCGGCGGCGGGTTCGACCATGAAAGCCGCACGCAGATGCCCGGCGCGCTGCGTGCGATTCAACGGGGCCAGCACCGGCGTTTCCAGCACGCGCGAGAGCACGTCGGCGTGGGCGGGGCGGCGGTGCGCGGCGGCAACACGACGCGCCACCTCCCAGGCCTGGTTGAATCCGCGCTCGCGCAAGCGCCGCGGCGCCAAAGGGATCGGCACCACGGCGTCTACCTCCCGGGCCTCGTCGTCCGGGATCGCGGTGGCCAGCAGGCTGGCCAAGGCAGGCGCCCGGTCAGCGCCTGTCTGAGCTTTCATGGCGACGATCAGGCTGTCCCAGGGAAAGTCGTAGTCGATCGCTGCGATGGCGCGTGACCAGGGTGGAGGCGCGTGCCGGCAGTCGTCGCACAGCGCGCCCATGGTGCTCGTGCCGATGGCGCAGCAGGGGCAGCGGCATCCCGCTGCGCCAAAGCGTGTCACGCAGGTGTCGCAGATTGGCGCATCGCCCCAGCGACGGCAGACAGCGCAGGTGGAGCCCACATGGCGGCGCAATCGCCGCAGGCCCGCGCTCCAGAGGCCAGGCCCTGCGGTGGGCGTGCTCGTGATCCATCTCATCGGCTCAATATACTGCCCGACGATGGCTTCTCCTGTCGATCCCGTTTCAGCGCCATCGGCCACCGAGGGCGAGTCACGCCGCCCGCTGATCGACGCCATCGCCGCCCAACGTGCACGAACCCGTCTGGCCAACGCGCCAGAACCGCCATGGCTGCATGCTGAAGTGGCGCGGCGCATGGCCGAACGCCTGGCGATCATCCGCAAGCCACCCGTCGACGTGCTCGATTGGTGGGGCAATGTAGGCGGTGGCAGCGCGGCGCTTCGACAAGCCTGCCCGCGTGCGCAGGTCACGCGGGTCGACGCCGAGTGGGTTGCGGCCCGCGCCGCGCCGCGCCGTTGGCCCTGGCAGCGCAAAGGGCTTGCGGCGCCAATCGCCGCAGCCGATGTGCCCGACGGCGCCGCCGATCTGGTGTGGTCGAACATGGCCATGCACTTCGAGCCCGACCGCGCCGCGCTGCCGGCTGCCTGGATGCGTGCGTTGCGGGTGGATGGCTTCCTGATGTTTTCAACCTTCGGGCCCGATACGCTGCGCGAACTGCGCGCCATCCACGGCCGCCAGGCGTGGGGGCCGCTGCAGGCGCCGTTCGAAGACATGCACGACATCGGCGACCGGCTGGTGGCCAGCGGCTTTGCCGATCCGGTGATGGATCAGGAAACGCTCACGCTCACCTACGCCTCGGCGCAAAGTTTGCTTGACGATCTGCATGCACTTGGCGCCAATCTGCACCCCGCCCGCTTTGCCGGCTTGCGCACGCCGCGTTGGCAATCACGATGGGGTGCCGAGCTGGCTCGAAGGGCCGGCGCCGACGGCCGCATCGCCATCACGTTCGAGATCGCGTACGGCCATGCGATCAAACCAGCGGCGCGGGCGCTGGTGGCCGAACGAACAGTTGTCAAACTGGATGCGCTGCGCGAGATGCTGCGAAGAGGCCGCCAGTGACTGCCCTTCGGTCGTGGTGCGTTTCGCTCGGCTAGAATCGCGCGCTGGTTGTTCAGCAGGCTATTTTGCCTCGCAGGGGTGTTGTGTCTTGCAGCCCCGCGACGTGTCGAGCGGTTCCGGCGTTCCGGCTGCTCCGCCGTATCACCGATTGAATTTGCCGGTTCACGGCACCAGAGTTTGAGACCACAACCACCATGACGATGCAAACCTCCCGCAATCGATGGGCCGGGTCCGTATTGGGCGCCGCCGCTGCCTTGTTCACTCATGTCGCGCAGGCAGTGAACGATCTTCCCGGTGGCCCCGGCGTGAACCAGATCGATCTGCACGAGCCGGTGACCCGCATCGCAGCGGATCAGATGTCGCTGCACTACTGGATGTTGATCGTCTGCACGCTCATCTTCCTCGCGGTGTTCGGGGTGATGTTCTATTCGATCCTCAAACACCGCAAATCACTCGGCGCCAAAGCAGCCAACTTCCATGAAAGCGTGAGCGTCGAAATCGCCTGGACGGTGATCCCGTTCGTCATCGTCTGCGGCATGGGCTTCTTCGCCACCAAAACCGTGGTGGCGATGAAAGACACCACCAACGCCGATCTCACGATCAAGGCCACCGGTTACCAGTGGAAGTGGGGTTACGACTACCTCAAGGGCGAAGGCGAGGGCATCGGCTTTGTCTCCACACTCGATGTGGCACAGCGCGAGATGTCCAACTCGGGCCATCCGAGCGGCGATGATTACCTGCTCAAGGTGGATAACCCGCTGGTTGTACCGGTCAATCGCAAGGTGCGCATCATCACCACCGCCAGCGACGTGATCCACGCCTGGATGGTGCCGGCTTTCGGCGTGAAGCAGGATGCGATCCCCGGCTTCGTGCGCGACACCTGGTTCCGTGCCGAAAAGACGGGCGACTTCTACGGCCAGTGCGCCGAGTTGTGCGGCAAGGAACACGCCTACATGCCGATCCATGTCAAGGTGTTGAGCGATGCCGACTACGGCGCCTGGGTGCAGGGCAAGCTGAAGGAAATCGCGGCCAAGGCCGACGACCCCACCAAGGTGTGGAAGCTCGACGAGCTGGTCGCGCGCGGCGAGAAGGTCTACGCTGCCAACTGTGCGGTCTGCCACCGCCCGGATGGCAAGGGCGCCGGCCCGATCAAGCCGCTCGACGGCTCGGAAGTGGTGCTGTCCACCGATCACAAACTGCAGATCGAAACGCTGCTCAACGGCCGGTTGAATGGCGCCATGCCCGCATGGAAGCAGCTCTCCGATACCGAGCTCGCCGCAGTCATCACCTACTCCAAGAACAACTGGTCGAACAAGACCGGTCAAGTCGTGCAGCCCGCCGAAGTGCGCGCCGAACGCAAGTAAGCATCGCTCCGTCGCGCAAAGGATTCAACATGAGTGCTGTCATCGGTCACCCCGGCGGACATTCCCACGAGCATCACGACCACCACGAGGTGCATCACCCCGAAGGCTGGCGCCGATGGGTGTACGCCACCAATCACAAAGACATCGGCACGATGTATTTGCTGTTCAGTTTCGCGATGCTGATGGTGGGCGGCACGCTGGCCCTGGGCATCCGGCTCGAGTTGTTCCAGCCGGGCCTGCAGTTCGTGAACCCGGAGCTGTTCAATCAGTTCACCACGATGCACGGGCTGATCATGGTGTTCGGCGCGATCATGCCGGCGTTTGTCGGCTTCGCGAACTGGATGGTGCCGCTGCAGATCGGCGCCGCCGACATGGCCTTCGCGCGCATGAACAACTTCAGCTTCTGGCTGCTGATCCCGGCCGCGCTGATGCTGGTCGGTTCGTTCTTCATGCCCGGCGGCGCGCCCGCCGCGGGCTGGACCTTGTATGCGCCGCTGACGTTGCAGATGGGCCCGTCGATGGACGCCGGCATCTTCGCGATGCACATCATGGGCGCCAGCTCGATCATGGGCTCGATCAACATCGTCGTCACGATCCTGAACATGCGCGCGCCCGGCATGACGCTGATGAAAATGCCGCTGTTCTGCTGGACCTGGCTGATCACCGCCTACCTGCTGATCGCGGTGATGCCGGTGCTCGCCGGCGCGATCACGATGACCTTGACCGACCGCCACTTCGGTACCAGCTTCTTCAACCCGGCCGGCGGCGGCGACCCGGTGATGTACCAGCACATCTTCTGGTTCTTCGGCCACCCCGAGGTCTACATCATGATCTTGCCGGCCTTC
>JANMAS010000437.1:0-3025 GCA_031359975.1 Burkholderiales bacterium | reverse complement strand
CAGCTCGACAATGCGAGCGCGCTGGCCGCGCAGCATCGTTCGGCCAGCGCACTCACACAAGGAAGAGTTCGATGGCGTTTTACGATGTTCTTGCGCGTGCGGTGGGCCTGGTCGGCGCCAGCGCCATTCGGTGGCGCCGGCTTAAGGGCAGCGTGCACAGCTCTGCGGTAGGCACGGCACCCCAGATCCCGGCCGGTCGGCCGCAGGGCCGCATCCCGACGCTGAAGATGCCGACGGCCCAAGGCTGGGCGCCGGGGCAAGTGCCTGCGGCGGCGCCCGGCCTGAAAGTCAACGCCTTTGCCGCCGGATTGAAGCACCCACGCTGGATCCAGGTGCTGCCCAACGGCGACGTGACGGTGGCCGAGGCGTTGCAGTCGGCAGGCCGGCCCCGCTCGCTGTTCGATCACGCCATGGAGGCCACCATGCGCCGCGCGGCTGCGATCGGCGTCAGCCCCAACCGCATCACGCTGCTGCGCGATGCCGACGGCGACGGCGTGGCCGAAGAGCGCCACACCCTGCTCGAGAAGCTCAACCAGCCCTTCGGCATGGCGCTGGTCGGAGACACCTTCTATGTCGGCAACACCGACGGTGTCGTGGCGTTTCCGTACACGACGGGCACCACCACAATCAGTGCGCCGCCGCGCCGGCTCGCCACCTTCAAGCCCGGCGGCCACTGGACGCGCAGCCTGCTGCCCAGCCCGGACGGGCGCCGGCTCTACGTCGGCGTCGGCTCGCATACCAACATCGCCGAGCACGGCATGCCGGCCGAGGAAGGCCGCGCCTGCATCTACGAGCTGGATCTGGCGACGAACCACTGCCGCATCTTTGCCGCCGGTCTGCGCAACCCGGTGGGGCTCGCCTGGGAGCCGATGACCAGCCGGCTGTGGACCGTCGTCAACGAACGAGATGGCCTGGGCGACGAGACGCCGCCCGACTACCTGACCTCGGTGATCGACGGCGGCTTCTACGGCTGGCCGTACTGCTACTGGGGCCAGACGGTGGACGACCGCGTGCCGCAGGACGCGGCCCGCGTGGCCCGCGCGATGACACCCGACTACGCGCTGGGCGGCCACACCGCATCGCTGGGCCTGTGCTGGATGCCGGCCGGCACGCTGCCCGGATTCGACGTGGACGGCATGGCCATCGGCCAGCACGGTTCGTGGAACCGCAGCACGCTCAGTGGTTACCGAGTGGTGTTCGTGCCCTTCGCCAACGGACGGCCTGCAGGGGAGCCGCGCGACATCCTGTGGGGCTTTCTGGCGCCTGACGAGTCGGTTTCCTTCGGTCGGCCGGTGGGCGTGACGATCGGTTCAGACAAGAAATCGCTGCTGGTGGCCGACGATGTGGGCGACGTGATCTGGCGGGTGGCTGGCGGGTAGGCGCGTGCGTCTACGCTCGCTGTCTTGCATCGCACACTCACTCCACCGTCACACTCTTCGCCAGATTCCGCGGCTTGTCCACATCCGTCCCCCGCGCACAGGCCGTGTGATACGCCAGCAGCTGCAGCGGCACCACGTGCAGGATCGGTGACAGGGCGCCGTAGTGTTCCGGCATGCGGATCACGTGCAGGCCTGGGGCGGAGTGGATGCGGGTGTCGGCATCGGCAAAGACAAACAGCTCGCCGCCGCGAGCGCGCACTTCCTGCAAGTTGCTCTTGAGCTTTTCGAGCAGCGCGTCGTTGGGCGCGATGGTGACTACCGGCATCTCGGAGGTGACGAGCGCGAGCGGGCCGTGTTTGAGTTCGCCGGCCGGGTAGGCCTCGGCATGGATGTAGCTGATTTCCTTGAGCTTGAGCGCGCCTTCCATGGCAATCGGGTAGTGCAGGCCACGGCCGAGGAAGAGGGCGTTTTCCTTGCCGGCAAACTCTTCGCTCCAGGCGATCACCTGCGGCTCGAGCGCGAGCACCGCCTGGATCGCCACCGGCAGGTGGCGCAGCGCCTTCAGATGGGCCAGTTCCTGCGCTTCGGTGAGGTGGTTGCGCGTTTGCGCCAGCGCGAGCGTGAGCAGGAAGAGGCCGACGAGCTGGGTGGTGAAGGCCTTGGTGGAGGCCACGCCGATCTCGGCGCCGGCGCGAGTGATGAAGTTGAGCTTGCACTCACGCACCATCGCGCTGGTGGCCACGTTGCATACGGTGAGCGTGTGCTCCATGCCCAGCGAGCGGGCGTGTTTGAGGGCGGCCAGCGTGTCGGCGGTTTCGCCGCTCTGGCTGATGGTGATGACGAGCGTGCGCGGGTTGGGCACGCTGTCGCGGTAGCGGTATTCGCTGGCGATCTCGATGCTGGTGGGGATCTTGGCGATGCTTTCCAGCCAGTACTTGGCCACCGAGCCGCTGTAGTAGCTGGTGCCGCAGGCCAGGATCAGCACCGAATCGATCGACTTGAAAACCTTGTGCGCGCCATCGCCAAACAGCTCCGGCGAGATCACCTCCACCGCGTCGAGCGTATCGGCGATGGCCCTGGGCTGCTCGAAGATTTCCTTCTGCATGTAGTGGCGATACGGGCCCAGCTCGGCGGCGCCGGTGTGGGCCTGCACGGTGCGCACTTCACGCGTTACCTTGCGGTGGCCGCCATCGGCCTCGCGGCCGCAGATCCAGTATTTGCCCAGCTGCAGATCGACCACGTCGCCCTCTTCGAGGTAGACGATCTGATCCGTCACGCCGGCAAGGGCCATGGCATCGGAGGCAAGAAAGTTCTCGCTGTGGCCAGTGCCCACACCCAGCACCAGCGGCGAGCCTTCGCGCGCGCCCACCACGCGGTGCGGCTCGTCGCGTGAAAACACGGCGATGGCGTAGGCGCCGCGCAGTTGGCGGGTGGCTTGCTGCACGGCCTCGAAGAGATCGCCGTCATACAGATGGTTCACCAGGTGGGCGATGACTTCGGTGTCGGTCTGGCTGGTGAATTCGTAGCCCTCGGCCTTCAGCTCGGCACGCAGCTCGTCGTGGTTTTCGATGATGCCGTTGTGCACCAGCGCGATCCGCCCGGCGGCTGCCGACTTGGCCTTGGGCCCATGCGAAAAGTGCGGGTGC
>JANMAS010000424.1:0-1784 GCA_031359975.1 Burkholderiales bacterium | reverse complement strand
GCATCGGCTTGAGCGCGCCGGCCCACGGGCGGCAGGACACAAGCTTCATCGCCAGCCGCCAGCCCGCGGATGGCGAGCTGGAGCTGATCGCCGGCTGCAACCTGCAAGCCATTCACACCCCCGGCCATGCCTCCAACCATGTGTGCTGGTGGCTGGCATCCGAGCAGATGCTGTTCACCGGCGACCACGTGATGCAAGGCTCCACCGTGGTCATCGATCCGCCGGACGGCGATATGTCGGTCTACCTGCAATCGCTGCACAAGCTGCATGCGCTGGGGGCCGAGCTGCAATGGCTGGCGCCCGGCCACGGCTTCCTCGTCGACCGGCCGCACGACATGGTGCGCGCGCTGGTGGCGCACCGGCTGCGGCGCGAGGCCAAGGTGAGGCAGGCGCTGCAGCGTGCCGGGCCCGCCACGCTGGCCGAATTGCTACCCCGGGTATATGACGATGTACCGCCAGCACTGCACCCGGTGGCCGCCCGATCCTTGCTGGCCCACCTGCTCAAACTTCACGCGGATGGCCTTGTCCAGGAGAGCGATGCGGGCTGGCTGGGCGGCAGCTGACGCGGCTATGCGTCGATGTGGGCGTCGATGTCGTCGGCGTCGGGCACCCAGAGATCACCATTCGCCTTGGCATCCGCCAGCGCAGCCGCAGGTGTCAGCGCGTGCAATTCGAAGCCGCTTTCACTTGGTGCCAGGATGTCGTTTGCATGCTGGCGATACCAATCGGCTTTGCGTTCGACGAAGTGAATGCCACGGATAGGCCGACGGCTGCGTCGTTTCATCACCGCGAGGTCAGTCGTGTGGGGTACCTGGGTGGTCCAGCCGTGGGCATGCAGCACGGCTGCGCCGACAACGACTGCGGAGGGGTAGGCCAGGCGCGCCGCCTCCAGCACGCGGGCGCGGGCATTCGGATCGCGCAGCAGGTTGAAGTAGATGCCGCTCTTGAAGCCAGCGGAAGCGATGCGCTCGCTCTTCACCGCCCGCGCGAGAAAGGTGTGCTCGTCGCCCTGTGCCAAGCCGAGCCGGATGACATCGGCCACGGCGAACACGAAGGGCAGTTTCAGGAGCCGATCAACCGATGACGCCATGACGAGTGTTCAGGAAGCCGGGCTGCGCCCGCGGTGCCGCGGCGCCTTGTTTTCCGTTTCGACGGCATCGGAATGCAAGCGGAGACGACTTGCCATCTGGGTGGCGCCTTCACGGGCGGTCTCGACCATCTCGTTGACGGCGGCAGGCCACACCTGAGACCAAACCGTGGCGGGCAGGAAGGGTTGCAAGTCGACCTTTGCCGCGGAAACGACCGCGTCGATGTCCCGCAGCGATGCAGCGAAACGCAGCAGTGCCTCGTGGGCCGAAACATCGCCCACAGTTTTGTATGCGGAAAGGTGGTGCAGCAAGCGCTCCGCAACGGCATCGTCGCTTTTGGCGAGCCACGGTGTTGCGCCGGTCTTCGAGAGCCACCAGAAGTCGAACAGGTCTCGCCACTTCAAGTGGCGCCGAGTCGCAAATGCGGTCAACTTGTCGTAGTAGGCCGATTCCAGCGTGGCCGCAGGCAACATCGAATCAATGCGGATGCGCGCGCCACCAAGATTTGTGGGGATGCCCGGTGTACGCAACTCGGTGGTGTAGGCCCGTAAATAGTCCGGCTCGACGAGCCAGAACTCGAGCTTGACCATGACCGTGCCAAGCACGCCGGGCTTCGTCAGACTGACCTGAAAGCTGCCCATGCGTTGACTGCTCTTGTCTTTGAACGCCACCTTGAATTGCGGATCCACCAGCAGG
>JANMAS010000351.1:0-10932 GCA_031359975.1 Burkholderiales bacterium | reverse complement strand
TACCTTTGGTACTGTGGCGTGGTGGCATCCGTGTTCCCCGAGACTCTGGGTTCGAATCTTGTAACCATGCGGCTACTCAAGCGGCGCCTTCAGTTGGCTGTGACGCGCACGTGCCTAGATCAAACTTGCTGTGACGGATTTGTGCCGGGATAGGCCTGGGAAGCGATGTGGCAAGCGTCGCAAGTGTTTGATATAAAACAACTTTCCCAAGCCCTACCGGACTCTTAATCCGTTGGTCGAGTGTTCGAGTCACTCAGGGCCCACCAGAATGCACGGGGGTTAGCGGCTTAGCAGTCGCTAACCCTTTGTCATTTCTGGCTCGACTCGCCTGCCCGATGTGGCTCGCTGAGTACCGCGCATCTCAGCTCTTCCGGGCTGTGCTTGCCCTTGACACCGAGCCGCGAACCGGAAAGTTCAGTCCGCTTGCAGCCCAAGCATCAAAGTCAATGGATCGAGTGGGGACGACACGAACCCGTGCTTGAGATAGAAGCCCATGGCTTCCTCGTCGATGGCGTGGCACAACAGGGCACGCACACCGATCAGCGTTGACGCTTGGATCGCACGAAGCACGGCGTCCTTCAGCAAACCGCCGCCGATGCCCTGGCCGGCGCACGCGGTGTGAACGGCTAACCGGCCGAGCACGATCACGGGCAATGGGTCCGGCATGTTCCTTCGCAGTCGGCCAGAAACCGACGCTGCGGCGATCGAACCCGCCGAAAGCGCGTAGTAGCCGATCACCTGGCGGTCAGAGGCGCAAACCACATACGCGCGTGAGGCACCCGATGCCGCATTCGCCAGGGCGCGCTTGGTGAGCCATGTACTCAATGAATCATGCCGACAAACGAACCGCGAGGTGTCGTGCTCGGCGGTGAGCGGTGCAGGCGCCGCGGCACCGCTGGGCGCAGTCGGGTTCATTTCTCCCAGGGGGCGCGCTTGGCCAGCAAGCGCTTCAGCGCTGTGTTCTCCGAAAGCGGGGCATCCATCAGCGCCACGAAGGCCTTGTACTGCTTGGTATTCACGGTGAACAGCGTCTGGTCAAGCAACACCTGTTCGGCCTTTTCGCGCGAGGCTTCGAGCATGAAGTCGGTGCGGCTCTTGCCCTGCAGGCGTGCGGCGCGGTCGATCAACTCCCGCTGTGCGGGAGATGCGCGCAGGTTGATGACCGCCGAAGAAGTGGTTGAACTCATTGAGGGATTTTAGCGCGTGTGTGCACGTTGTGCATACGTCATGTGTGCAACCCGGACATTTGCCTGCGTGCTGGCGCCTGGGCGGCTCGATTCATGGAGCCGGAACACGGCGGTCGTCGAGCGTGCGGAGAACGTGGTGATGCTCAGCCCCATCAGCAACGATTGAACGCCACACGCCCGAGCCGGCATTAACGGGGCGGGCGGCGCAGACGCTACGGGCCGCCCCGACACACCTCGGGCGCTGACCTGAAAGCGGGGAACCCTCATGCACATCCTGGACGTGAGCCCAACTCGGGCCAGCGACAAGCCCACTTCCGGCCTGGGCAGGCCTTTCCCGCCGCGAGACAAACGCGCGCGCCGATGGTTGATTCGTAGCCGCCGGGTGTTGGCCCTGGCCATCGCGCTTGTGTGTTGCGTGGGTGGGCAACCAGCCCACGCGGCAGACGGCGATCCTGACCCGGCATTTGGCAGCGCCGGCCAGGTATTGACCGACTTTGCCAACAGCACCGACATCGCCTATGCCGTGGCGCTGCAGGCGGACGGCAAGATCGTGGTTGCCGGAACGACCTACCAGAACAACGACTTTTCCGGCGAGGACTTCGCTATCGCACGCTACAACGCAAACGGCACGCTCGACGCCACGTTTGGCGTGAATGGCAAGGTGACGACCGATTTTTCCGGCCTGGCTGCCGTGGCCTCCGCGGTGGTTGTTCAACCCGATGGAAAGCTTCTGGTGGCGGGCGGCGCCTTTCCGCTGTTCACCTTTGCCGGCGATTTCAAGCTGGCCCGATACAACCCGAATGGATCGCTCGACACCACCTTTGGCAGCGGCGGCATCGTGACGACCCGTTTTGCGGGGCAGGGAAGCTACGCCTTCTCATTGGCCTTGCAGGCCGACGGCAAGATCATCGCGGCAGGCACCGCGTTTATCGATTTTTCCAGCGACGATTCTTCCAATACCGACTTCGCCCTGGCGCGCTACAACGCCGATGGATCGCCCGACACGACGTTCGGCAGCGCCGGCCAGGTGACGACCAACTTCGACGGATTCAATGACGATGCCTTTTCCGTCCTGGTTCTGCCTGATGGCAGGATCGTCGCCGTCGGCTCGGCCAAGAATCCGGCCAACTACTACGACTTTGCCCTGGCGCGTTATCTGCCAAATGGAACGATCGACACCACCTTCGGCAGCGCCGGAAAAGTGCGAACCGACTTCGGTGATCACAACTTCGATCAGGCGCGCGCGGCCGTTCTTCAGCAGGACGGCAAGATCGTCGCGGCCGGATTCGCGATCTCGCAGAGCGGCGGGGCCTGGAATTTCGCCGTCGCGCGCTATGGCTCGAACGGTGCCCTGGATACTGCCTTCAGCGGCGACGGTAAAACGCAGATCGACTTCGGCAGCTGTTGCCAGTCTGCCAACCGCGTGCTCTTGCAAGACGATGGCAAGATAATCGTCGTCGGCTATCCCAACAGCGAATCAACGGATTCCGACTTCTTGCTGGCGCGTTTGAATCCAAACGGCTCACTCGATGCCACCTTCGGCACTGGCGGCAAAGTACGTACCTCATTCGGCAACTTGAATGGCGGTGCCAACGGCGCCGCCATCCAGCCCGACGGGAAGATCGTGGCGGTGGGATTTCAAGCCACCAACACCGACAAGTGGGCTGAGTTTGCCCTGGCACGCTACCTCGACAGCCCGGGCGCCGTATCCCTCACATCGGCCGTCTCGCGCAAGACGCACGGCGCCGCGGGCCCATTCGACATCGCCTTGCCACTCTCCGGCGAACCTGGCGTGGAGTGCCGCGGCACCCACGGTCGGCACACGCTGGTCTTTGCTTTCAACGACGAGGTGGTGAGCGGCAACGCCACGGTCACCGGCGGTGCCGGCGGCGTTGTTGGAAGCCCCACCTTCTCCGGCAAGACCATGAAGGTCAACCTGGCGGGCGTCAGTGATGTGCAACAGATCACCGTCACGCTGAGCCAAGTTGCCACCCGCACGTCTCAGGTGCTGCTCGATACGGCCGTGAGCGTGAACATGCTCATCGGCGACACCAACGGGGATAAATCGGTCAAGAAGTCGGACCTCAGGCAAACCGGAGAGCAAGTCGGCTTGCCGGTGGGGGTTGGCAATTTCCGCCACGACGTGAGAGCCGATGGATCGATCGACGCGATGGACATTGGCCAGGTCAACGCACACCTTGGAAACAGTCTGCCGTAGGCGCTTTTGCCAAGGGCCGGAGCTGGGCCTTGCGGGCACGAGTGGCGCCTGAAATCGGCCCAATTTCAGGCTTTGCCGGCGGCCTGAAGCCTCGAAACTCTGACGCTCCGGGAGCACCGTGTCGTGCAGCCATCCCCGCAACGAAAGAGGAGTTGTCGTGCCGATGCATGCCTGCCCAAACAATGCGGCCTGCTCAGGGGCCGTTGGCGTGCTGCTGCTGTGCATCGGCCTGGTTGCCGCGGCGCCGGCACGCGCCGGAACCGACCTCACCACGCTGAGCCTGGAGCAGCTGATGGGGCTGACCGTCGTCGGGGCTTCGAAGTACGAGCAGAAGCAGAACGAAGTGGCGGCGTCGGTGAGCGTCATCACGCGCGACGAGATCCGCGCTTTTGGCTGGCGAACCATTGCCGAGGCGCTTGCCAGCCTGCCGGGCATCCACACCACCTACGACAGGCAATACACCTTTGTTGGCGCGCGTGGCTTCGGGCTGCCGGGCGACTACAACACACGCGTTCTGTTGGCCATCAACGGCAACCGCACCAACGATGTGACGTACGACCAGGCTCCGATGGGGCGCGACTTTCCGCTCGACATGGATTTGATCGAGCGCATCGAATTCATCCCTGGCCCTGGCGGCGCCGTGTACGGCCAGAACGCGATGTTTGGCGTGGTCAACGTGATCACGCGAACGGGTGCCAACATGGACGGGACCGAAATCGCCGCGGCATGGCAACAGCCGCAGCGCTTGGGCGAGGCCCGGGCCAGTTGGGGTCGCAAGCTCGATAGCGGCATCGATCTCCTGTTCTCGGTATCGGGCCTGCGCTCTCGCGGCGAAGACCGCTTTTTCGAGTTCGGGTCGACCGGCATATCCGGCGTGGCCTACGGCCAGGACGGCGACCACGACAAGGAGTTTCTTGCCCGTGTTGCCCAGGGCCCGTGGTCGATCGAACTGGTTGACGGTCAGCATCGCAAAGACAGCCCAACCGGCACCTACAGGTCCGATCCGCTGGTGCCGGGGCAGCACCAGGCCGACCGCTATTCGTTGGCGCAATGGCAATACCAAGATCATCTTCTCGATAACACCTTGCAGCTTCAAGCGCGGCTTTTCGCGGGCCGCGAGCAGTACGACAGTGTTCTCAGCTACGGCTCGCCGTCGATCCTGAAAGCATTCAGCGTCTGGCGCGGCGGTGAACTGCGCGTTCTGTCCACGCTTGTGGGCCGCCACAAGTTGATGCTGGGGCTCGAATACCAGGACAACCCGCAGGTCAAGCAGTCCGTCATGTACCCCGCCGATCCCTCTGGCGACTTTGTCGTACTCGGTTCGGGCCAGCGCACGGGCATCTACGTCCAGGATGAGTGGCAGGTCACCGACGCATTAACGGCGACTCTCGGGCTGCGCCTCGATCGCAACAACATCACCGGCACGCAGACCAGCCCTCGTGCCGCGCTGATCTGGCAAGCCGCGCCGTCAACCACGTTCAAGGGGCTGCTGGGGCGCGCCCACCGGGCGCCAAATGCCTACGAGCGGGATTACGAAGATGGCGTCTCGTCAACCAGCAATCCCACCTTGCGGGGCGAAAGCATCGACACGCTCGAACTGGTGGCAGACCACCGGGTCGCCAGCGATCTGCAACTGCGAGCTTCGGCCTACCAGTGGACGATGCGCGACCTGATCACGCTGGACACCGAACCCGGCACCGGCCTGGCGCAATACCAGTCCGGCGACAAGGTTCAAGCCAAGGGCATTGAACTTTCGCTGGACAAGACCTGGGGTTGGGGCGGCCGTTTGCGGGGGAGCGTTTCACTGCAGGATGTGCACTACGCCGACGGCGCGGCACTGCTGAATTCTCCACAGCGCCTGGCCAGGATCAATTTCTCGACGCCGTTTGCGGCGGGGGGTGCGCGCCTGGGATATGAGCTGCGCTACGACAGCGTGCGTCGCTCGGGCGACGGCACCGAACTGGGCGGCTACGTTCTGTCCAATCTCAAGCTCGGTACCGATAGGCTTGCCAGGGATCTCGAACTGAGCCTGACCATCGACAACCTGTTCGACAAACCGTATTGGCAGCCCAGCCCGGGCTCGGGTTGGCAGAACGCGCTTGAGCAAGACGGCCGAAGCGTGCGAGTCGAAGCGCTTTACCGGTTCTGAACAACATGCCGGTGTCGATGTCACCGCCGTTGCCGAAGCGCCGAAAACGGCCCAGGCACACCGCACTTGCCATGCGGGCGTGTCTCGGCGTTGCGCTGCTGCTGGGCGCTTCGACCGCATGGAGCGAGGATGCCCCGGAGTACCGGTTGAAAGCCGCCTTCCTCTACAACTTTGCAGCCTTCACCGAATGGCCGGCCGAAGTGGGCGGCACCCTGAATCTGTGTATCTACGGCGCCGATCCTTTCGGCGTCGAGATCGACACGCTGAACGGCAAGACCGTTGGCACACGTGCGATCGAGGTGCACCGCAAGTCGACGCTCGATTCACTCAGGAGCTGTCAGCTGGTTTTTGTGTCGACACCCGTCATCGGCCAGTTGCCGCGTCTGCTCGAGGCGGTTCGCGGCGTACCGGCGCTGATCGTGGCGGAGAGCCCCGGCGCCACGCGGCAAGGTGCAGCGCTGAACATCAATATCGCTCAAGGCCGGATCACCTTCGAAGCCAATCTGCTCGCTGCGCGTGGCGCCAGGCTCAAGCTCAGTTCCAACCTGCTGCGCCTGGCCACCGAGGTGCTGCAGTGATTGGAGCCGGCCGGCGCCCGTGCCCGGCCAGCCGGTCAAGCCACCGCGCGAATGTCCATCACCGACGGAAACACCAGCGGGCTCATGCGCGTCATCTGCGCGCTGCCGAAGATGCTGGCAAAGGGCAGGTCGGCGGCGTCGTGCCCGGTGCCGATACGGATCACATCCGAGGGTGTCGCCATCTGGGTGGGATCGAACATCACCCAGCGGCCGCCCAGCCAGGCTTCGAACAACGCATGAAAATCCGGTGGGGGTGAATCCCACATCACATGGCCGGCCACGAAGCGGGCCGGGATGTTGAGCGCTCGGCACAGCGCGATCGCCACATGCGCATAGTCGCGACACACGCCGGTGCGCGAAGCCAGCACATCGCGCGTGGTGCCGTAGGCCAAGGAGGTGCCCACCTCGTACTTCACGTTGTCATGCACCCATTGGCAGATGCGAGCCACCCGTGAGTAACCCCGATCGAAGGTGCCGATCCACTGCACCGCATCCTGGAACATGAGCTCCGATTCCACGTATCGGCTGCCCGAGAGGTAGGACAGTACATCGAGCGGCAGCTCGGCCACGTCGGTTTCGTCCAGCACTTCGGGTTCGGTGCCGCGGTGCACCACGGCGGTGGCCTGGTAGCGCACGCTGAACGGGCCGGGCTGGGCGTTGATGCGCAAGGTGCGGGTACCCAATGCGTCGGCATGCCTGCCGATGGGTGAGGGCGGCGTCACGGTCAACGATTCATCGGTGATCGTCTGATCCGAGGTAAAGGCCGCTTCGATCTTGAAGACAAACGTCGTGGGGGCGAGCACCTGATAGCTCAGCTCGCAATCGACATCAAACGACTTGGTCATGGTTTTGGTGGGTTGTGCGCCGGGCACGGTCGCCCGGCTGCGATGCGCCCATCGTCTCGCTTGCGGCAGGCCCGTGCCATCAGCGCAGGGCGTTGCCCGGGGTAGGCGTTTTCCTGCACGGTGTTCGAGCGGCACCACCCCGGTGCGCGCGGGCCGAATTGAAATGCGCTATCGTCGCCCCCATGTTGTTGCCTCGCATGTTTCGCCGCTGGCTCTCGGGCTGGCTCGTTCTGGCGATCCTGTTCACCCAGGTGGCCACGGCGGCTCATGCCTGCCCGATGATGCAAGGCGCCGCGATGGCCGGCATGCCTTGCGCGCAAGCGGCAATGGCCTCTGGCCCTGCCGCCAGCCTCGATGCCGACCAGCCCGGCGTGTGCCAGCAGCACTGCCAGTTTGGCCACACGCACCAGCCCGCCGCGCCAGACCAGACCCCGCACGCACCGGCCATCGTGCCGGTGTTGCTGTTCGAGCTGGCCGTTGCCGATGCGCCGCGAGCCGACACCACCGCCTGGGCACAGCGCGCCCGGGTGCGCGACAGGGCACCGCCACTGGCCCACAGCATCGCCCACTGCTGCTACCGCATCTGAACTGATCTCCTGAAGCCGGCGAGCCTTGTTCGCCGGCATGCCCTTGGCCGCGCCGCTGCCGAGGTTCGACATCCCGGCAGCGCCGCTGCCGAGGTTGGGCATCTCAGGAGATCCGATGCGTTTGCTTGCACTTCTCATCTGGCGGTTCACGTTGTTGTTCACGCCGCTGGCAGCACAGGGGCTGACGCCGTTGTCGCTCGACGACGCGGTGCAGCTGGCCGGCACACGATCACGCCTGATCGCCGCCACCCAGGCCCAGGCTCAGGCAGCGCGCGAGATGGCGGTGGCGGCCGGCCAGCGGCCCGATCCGGTGCTGAAGTTCGGGATCAACAACCTGCCCATCGACGGCCCGGACCGGGGCAGCCTGACGCGCGACTTCATGACCATGCGCTCGATCGCCGTGATGCAGGAAATCACCGGCGCCGACAAGCTCAAGGCGCGATCCGCCCGATTTGATCGCGAGGCCGAGGCGTCCGAGGCGCTGCGCGCGCTAACCCTCACCAACCTGCGGCGCGACACCGCGATGGCCTGGCTGGATCGTTACTTCCAGGAGCAGATGCTGGCGCTGCTGCGATCGCAGCGCACGGAGGCCGGCCTGCAGATCGACGCTGCCGATGCAGCCTATCGCGGTGGGCGCGGCGCGCAGGCGGATGTGTTTGCGGCGCGTTCAGCCGTTGCCCTGATCGACGACCGCATCCGGCAGATCGAGCGGCAGATCGCCACCGCCACCATCCAGCTCGCGCGCTGGATCGGCGAGGAGGCCAGCCAGCCGCTGGGTACCGCGCCGGCGCTGACAACCGTTCGTCTCGATGCCAGCCACATCGAATCGCAGCTGGCTGATCACCCCGAGATCGCGATGCTGATGCAGCAGGAAGCGGTGGCGCTTGCCGATGTGGATATCGCTCAGAGCAACAAGCGCCCGGACTGGAGCGTCGAGCTGATGCTCAGCCAGCGCGGGCAAGCCTATTCGAACATGGTGTCGGTCAATGTCTCGATCCCGTTGCAACTCGATCGCACCCATCGGCAAGACCGCGATCTCGCCGCCAGGCTCGCGGTGGTCGAGCAGATGCGCGCCCAGCGCGATGAAGCGATACGCGCGCACCTGGCCGAAACGCGCAGTTGGTTGCAAGCGTGGCAAAGCGACCGCGACCGCCTATCGCACTACGACAGCACCTTGATCCCGCTCGCCCTGGATCGCACGCGCGCCGCGATGGCGGCGTACCGAGGCGGCGCCGGCCCGCTCGGCGGTGTGCTCGACGCACGACGCATGGAGATCGATACCCGCATGGATCGCCTGCGCCTGGCGATGGAGGCCGCCGGACGATGGGCCCAGCTCGAATACCTGCTTCCGCCCGGCCATGACACGGCCCTGCAGAACCGCCAGCCCGCTCTCACGGAACAATGAACATGAAGACCAGAACGCTCGCGATCATCGTGACGGCCGCCACGCTCGTTGCGGCAGGCGGCTATGGTGCCTATCTTCTCGGCATGCGGCGCGGCATGGGCATGGGAACCGCGCCCTCCGCCATGGCCACCGAGGCCGTGCCGCAAAGCATCGCCCAGGGCGAAGCCGCGACGCGGCGGCACATCACCTCCGGCATCAAGGCCGGCGATGTCGACCCGACGACCGGCAGGCAGGTGCTCTACTACCACGACCCGATGGTGCCGGGCAACAAGTTCGACAAGCCCGCCAAGTCGCCGTTCATGGACATGATGCTGGTGCCGGTGTACGCCGACGGCGGTGCGGACAGTGGTGCCGGCAGCGGTGCCGGCGGCAGCCAGGTCACGGTGAGCCCGCGCATCCAGCAGAACCTGGGCGTGCGCACGGCGGTGGTCAGCGAAGGCACGCTCTCGCCGCAGGTGGCCGCGGTGGGCAGCATCGCCTTCAACGAGCGCGATCAGGTGATCGTGCAGGCGCGCGCCAACGGCTATGTGGAGCGCCTGCATGTGCGCGCCACGCTCGACCGCGTGGCCAAGGGGCAGGCATTGGCCGAGCTGCACGTGCCGGACTGGATTGCCGCGCAAGAGGAGTTTCTGTCGGTTCGCCGCATGCAGGGCACCGATCTGGCGCCGCTCGTGGATGGTGCACGCCAGCGCATGCGGCAGGTGGGGATGAGCGACGCGCAGATCGCGCAGGTGGACAGCAGCGGCCGCACGCAGCCGCGTGTCACGCTGGTGGCGCCGATCGGTGGTGTGGTGACCGAGCTGCTGGCGCGAGAAGGCATGACGCTGATGGCCGGGGCCACGCTGTTTCGCATCAACGGCTTGTCCACCGTATGGGCCAACGCCGAGGTGCCGGAGAGCCAGGCGGCGCTGTTGCGCCCGGGTGCCACGGTGCAGGCCAGAAGCCCGGCGCTGCCCGGCGCCATCTTCACCGGCAAGGTGCAGGCGATCCTGCCCGAGGTGAATGCCACCACCCGCACGCTGAAGGCCCGTGTCGAGCTGGGCAATGCCAACGGCGCGCTGGTGCCTGGCATGTTCGTGCAGATGCAGTTCATGGATGCGCGCCAGGAGAAGGCGCTGCTGGTGCCCACCGAAGCCGTCATCCAGACCGGCAAGCGCGCGGTGGTGATGCTCGCGGAGCAAGGTGACAGCAGCGGGCGCTTCCGCCCGGTCGATGTGGAGATCGGCATCGAAAGCGGTGGGCAGACCGAGATCAAACGCGGCCTGCAGGCCGGCCAGCGGGTGGTGGTGTCGTCGCAGTTCCTGATCGATTCGGAGGCCAGCCTGAAGGGCGTGGAGGCGCGGTTGAACGACGCCGCCGCAGATCCTGCGGCCTCGGGGAGCCAGAAATGATCGCCAAGCTCATCCGCTGGTCGATCGTCAACCGCTTCCTGGTGCTGTTGATGACGGCGATGGTGAGCGCCTGGGGCGTTTACGCGGTGATGAAAACACCGCTGGATGCGCTGCCCGATCTCTCCGATGTGCAGGTGATCATCCGCACCACCTGGCCCGGCCAGGCGCCGCGCATCGTCGAAAACCAGATCACCTATCCGCTGACAACCACGATGCTTTCGGTGCCGGGTGCGAAGACGGTGCGAGGTTATTCGTTCTTCGGCGACAGCTTCGTCTACGTGCTGTTCGAAGACGGCACCGATCTCTACTGGGCGCGCTCGCGGGTGCTGGAATATCTGAACCAGGCGCAGTCGCGTTTGCCCGCCGCGGCCAAGGCCACGCTCGGGCCGGACGCCACCGGCGTGGGCTGGATCTACCAGTATTCGCTGGTCGATCGCAGCGGCCAGATGGATGCTGGCCAGCTGCGCGCCTTGCAGGATTGGTTCCTGAAGTTCGAGCTGAAGACGGTGCCCAACGTGGCCGAGGTGGCCTCGGTGGGCGGCATGGTGCGGCAGTACCAAATCCTGCTCGAC
>JANMAS010000376.1:0-3222 GCA_031359975.1 Burkholderiales bacterium | reverse complement strand
GAAAGGGCGCATCCCCGCGCTGGAGCGCGATCTGCCAGCCCCGGTGTCCAAGGTCGATGCAAGCTTCGGCTTCGGCATCCACGTCATGGGCATCGGCGGTACGGGCTCGGTGACGGTCGTCGCCACCATCGCCAACGCGGCTCGTCTCGAAGGCAAACACGTGATCGGGCTCGACCAGACGGGCCTGGCGCAAAAGGGCGGCGCGGTCATCTCCGACATCAAGATCACCCACGAACCGTTCAGCGGCTCGAACAAGATCTCCGACGGCCGCACCGACCTGTACCTGGGCTTCGACATCCTCAACGCGACCGATCCGAAGAACCTGGACAAGTGCCTGCCCGAACGCACGATCGCCGTGGTGAACACCACGCAGACGCCGACCGGTCAGATGGTCTCCAACCGGAAGAACTTCTTCCCCATCGTGAGTTCGCTCACCGACGGCATCGACCGCGTCACGCGCAAAGAACACAACGTCTATCTGGACGGGCAGGCGATGGCCGAAGGCCTGTTCGGTGACGCCATGGCGACCAACAACTTCATGGTTGGCGTGGCCTTCCAGGCCGGGACCATTCCCTTGAAGGCCGAGTCGATTGAGACCGCGATCAAGAACTCTGGCGTCGGTGTCGAGCAGAGTCTGGCCGCGTTCCGCTGGGGCCGCAAGGTCGTGCTCGATCGTGCCTTCGTCGAGGCCGAGATCGCCAAGTACGCGCCAAAGATCGAGAAACCCACGTTGTCGGCCGCCGCGCGCGCGATCGTCGACGCGGTCGGAGCGCAAGGCGAGGCGAGGCGTCTGCTCGAAGTGCGCGTGCCCGACTTGATCGACTACCAGGACGAGGCCTATGCGAAGCGCTACGCCGACGTGGTCAAGCGCGTTGTCGCGGCGGAGGCCAAGGCCGTTCCGGGCAAGAGTGGCCTGGCGCAGGCCGGGGCGCGCTACCTCTACAAGCTGATGGCCTACAAGGACGAGTACGAGGTGGCGCGCCTGCACACCGACCCGGCTTTCGTTGCCCAGCTCGACGCGATGTTCAAGCATGGCTATACGGTCAAGTACAACCTCGCCCCGCCGACCATCTCCAAGCGCGACCCGGCCACCGGTCACCTCATCAAGCAGCAATTCGGTCCCTGGATGCGAAGTGCCTTCGGTTGGATGAAGAAGTTCAAAGGCTTGCGCGGCGGCGGACTGGACTTCTTCGGGCGTACCGAGGAGCGCCGCCACGAGCGCCAGATGATCGACGACTACATCAAGGAACTCGACGGTATCTGCGCCGCGCTGAGCCCCGCCAACCATGCCGCGGCGGTGGCGCTGGCCAGCGTGCCCGATGAAGTCCGCGGCTATGGGCATGTGAAGGAAAAGAGCATTGCCGAGGCGAAGTCATTGCGGGAGCAGCGCGCGCACGCGTTTCGCAACCCGCAAGCGCAGCCGCAGCCGCAGCCGGGCGTTCATTCGGTGGCAGCCTGATGTCGCGACCTCACCATGAGCGAAGTCAGGGCCTCCCCTCCGGTGACTGTGCTGGTCTCCCGGCGCGTGCGGCGTGGTCGCGCACGGGAGTTCGAGCGCTTGATGGCGGGCATGCAGGCGGCGGCGGCGATTTTTCCCGGTCACATGGGCGGGTTCCTGATTCCGCCGGAGCAGGCCGAGCAGGGTTGCTATCGCGTGCTGTTCGCCTTCGATACGGACGCGCACTTGCAGGACTGGACGCAGAGCCGGGAACGGCAGCGTTGGCTCCGGCGCATTGCCGAGGTCACGCATGGCGACGCAGCGATGCGCGTCCTGAGTGGCCTGGAGACCTGGTTCGCGCTGCCTGCCGCGAGAACCAGGCTGCCGCCAGCGCGCTGGAAGATGGCCATCGTCACTTGGATGGGCATCTTTCCACTCGTCCTGCTGACCTCGCACACGATCGCCCCATTGCTGAGCGACTGGATTCATCCACTGCTGGTGTCGATGCTCTCGACCGGCCTGATCACGGCCGCGATGACATGGGTGGTCATGCCGACTTTGGTGCCCCTGTTCGGCAATTGGCTGTATCCCGCTTCGGCTGAAACAGCCGCTCCAAAACAACCCCCTTCGGAGGATTCATGAACGAACTCGACGGCTACGACATCGAAGACCTGAACGCCGGCATGAGCGCGACCTTTTCCAAGACGATCACCGAGGCCGACATCGTGCTGTTCGCCAGTGCGTCGGGCGACAACAACGCCATGCACATCAACGAAGAGTTCGCGCAGACGACGCAATTCAAAGGCCGCATCGCGCACGGCATGTTGACGGCCAGCGTGATCTCGGCGGCGATCGCCGGCCGCCTTCCCGGACCTGGCACTGTCTATCTCGGCCAAAACCTGCGCTTCAAGGCGCCGGTGCGCCCTGGCGACACCGTGCATGCCACCGTCACCGTCAAGGAGTTGTTTCCCGAGAGGCGCCGCGTGGCGCTCACCACCGTATGCACCGTCAACGGCAAGGTGGTGATCGAAGGGGATGCGCTGGTGATGCCCACCTCCCGCGAAACCCGTTCGACGAATCGCGTCTAGCGAACCATTCCCTCAACCGAAACCCCAACTGGAGACGAACCATGGCAACAAAGATGGAATCCGCAATGGACATGTCCACTGCCTTTGGTGACCTGACGAAGGTGCTCGAGCAATTCAAGTTGCCGGGCATCGACACGAATGAGATCGTGGAAGCGCGCCGCAAGGATGTCGACGCGCTGGTTCAGGCCAACCAGGCGATCTATGAAGGCATGCAAGCGCTGGCGAACAAGCAGGGCGAATTGCTGAAGAAGTCGATGGAGGACATCCAGGCGGCGATGAAGGGTGCCGCCAGCGGCGGTGTGGGCGACCCGGGCAAGCAAGGCGAACTCGCGCGCAAGGCCTACGAAAAGGTGCTGGGCGACATGAAGGAACTGGCAGACATCGCTCGCGAGTCGCAAGCCGATGCAATGGCCAAGATCACTCAGCGCGGCACCGAGCACCTGGACGAGGTCAAGAAGATGATGAAGTTGAAATAGGCAGTCGCACGGGAGGGACAGGATCGTCGGCGCCGTGGCGGCGTACGGCTGCCCCGATGTCGCCGCACGGTCCGAGCACTGAGGCTTTTCCGACGGAGTCGAGAATGAATTCGCCGTTCAATATGCCGGACGAGTATGTCCAGGGGTTCTTCAAGGCGGGGCAGAGCCTGCTCCTGGCGCTGACGCCTACTGCCGGGTCGGCCGGCGTGTCCACCTCGCC
>JANMAS010000366.1:0-9252 GCA_031359975.1 Burkholderiales bacterium | reverse complement strand
CGCAAGACCGGCCCTTTTTTCATGGATTCGGGTGGCTCACCGCTTCAATATGAAATTGACCTTGGGCGGCACTACCAACTGGGCGTCGAGCGGCGTCAATTCAGGGAAATCGATCGTCGTCGGCTTGTAGCCATCGAGGGTGGCGGTGAACGAGTAGACGCTGAACCAGCCGAACTGGTCGTCGATCGAGGTTTCGAACGGCGTCTTGCCGATCACGGCACCCAGGTAGGTCACCGTGGCGCCTGTGGGCTCCGAAGTGAACTTCACCGCCGTGGTGCAGGCGCTCAACAGCCCGCACGCCACGATCATTGCCAAGCCAGTCCATCGCTGATGGTTCATCGCTCTCCCTCTCTGTACGTCTACAAGGAAGGCGGACTATATGGGCATGCTTTGGTGATATCTGTCACAAAAGGCGCCAAAAGCGGCCTCCGTGTGCGCCTCGTCACGCACCGGTATGTGACCAATTCTTTTCGGGTGAATTCACGACGCGATCAGGCGCGAAGGCTCTCCAAGGCAGCCACCAATGCCGCGATGGCTTCGTCGATCTGCACCCGGTTGATCACCAGCGGCGGCGCCAGGCGAACCACGGTGCCGTGGGTATCCTTTGTGAGTACGCCCCGATGCATCATCGCCTCGCACACCGTGCGCGCGGTGGCATAGGCAGGGTCGATCTCCACGCCGATCAACAGCCCTTTGCCGCGCACGTCGCGCACAGCGGGGTGATTCAGGTTGCGCAGACTCGTCATCAGATAGTCGCCGTGATCGGCGGCGCGCTGGGCGAGGCCTTCACTTTCCAACAACGCCAACGCCGCGCTGCCGACGGCGGCCGCCAGCGGTGTGCCGCCAAACGTGCTGCCATGGTCACCGGGCGTGAAGACGTCCATCACGTCGCTGCGGGCGAGGAAGGCGCTCACCGGCAGCAAGCCGCCGCCCAGCGCCTTGCCCAGCGTCAGACCATCCGGTTTGACGCCCTCATGATCGCAGGCCAGCAACGCGCCGGTACGCCCGAGGCCGGTCTGGATCTCGTCGCAGATCATCAGCACGTTGTGGCGGCTGCAGATCTCGCGTACCGCCCTGAGGTAGCCCGCGGGCGGCACGATGATGCCGGCCTCGCCCTGGATCGGCTCGACGATGAAAGCGCAGGTGTCGGGTGTGATGGCGGCTTCGAGCGCGGCTGCGTCGCCGAAGGTCACGGCCGAAAATCCACCGGCAAACGGGCCGAAGCCGTCGCGGTACTGGGCTTCGGTGGAGAAACCCACCACGGTGGTGGTGCGGCCGGCAAAATTGTTCTTCGCCACGATGATGGCGGCCTGGCCATCCGCGATGCCCTTGACCTTGTAGCCCCATTTGCGGGCCGCCTTGATCGCCGTTTCCACCGCCTCGGCGCCGGAGTTCATCGGCAGCGCGCGGTCCATGCCGGTGGCGGCGGTGAGGCGTTGCAGGAAGGGGCCGAGCTGATCGGAATGAATGGCTCGCGAGGTCACCGCCAGGCGCCGTGCCTGATCGACCAGCGCCGCCACCAGCACCGGATGGCTGTGCCCGAAACTCACCGCCGAATAGGCCGACATCATGTCGATGTAGCGCCGCCCCTGGTCATCCCACAAGTACACCCCTTCGCCGCGGGTGATCACCACCGGCAGGGGGTGATAGTTGTTGGCGCCGTAGCGATGTTCGAGTGCACGCGGGTCGACGGCGGTGGCGCTTGGCGAGTTCAGAGCGTCGGTGGGCAAGCGGGCGGTCATGATCGGTCTCCTTCATCGTGCACCCCGCACTTTAGGCGCGATTGGGGCTGTGATCAGACCTGTCCGCGCGGATGATGCCGCGCATGAATCTGCTTCAGGCGCTCGCGCGCCACATGGGTGTAGATCGTCGTGGTGGAAATGTCGGCATGGCCCAGCAGCATCTGCACGGCGCGCAGATCGGCGCCGTGGTTGAGCAGATGCGTGGCAAAGGCGTGCCGCAGCGTGTGGGGCGACAGCGGCGCCAGAATGCCTGCACGCAGCGCATGTTTCTTGACGAGGTTCCAGAACATCTGTCGCGTCATCCCCGCGCCGCGTGCGGTGACAAACAACGCGTCGGTCGATTGACCATGCAGGATCTCGGCCCGGGCGTCGTCCAGGTACTGCCGTATCCAGTGATGTGCTTCCTCGCCAAACGGCACGAGCCGCTCGCGCGAGCCCTTGCCCATCACCCGCACCACGCCATCGGCCAGGCTCAGGTGCACCGATTTCATGCCCACCAGTTCGGACACCCGCAGGCCGCTGGCATACATCAGCTCCAGCATCGCGCGATCGCGCAGGCCCAGCGGCGTCATCACATCCGGCGCCGCCAGCAAGGCCTCAACCTGCAACTGGCTCAACGTGCGTGGCACACGCATCGGTGCCTTGGCCGTCTGCAGCTTCAAGGTGGGATCGGCGCTCACATGGTGCTCGCGCAACGCCCATCGATAAAAGCGCCGAAAAACCGCGAGCCGCCGATTGGCGGTGGTGGCGCGGCTGCCGGCGTGGCGGGCGCTGATGTAGCCCAGCAAATCCACCTCGCTGGCCCGCACCAACGAATGGCCGTGCTCGCTCAACCAGCGGGCGAACAGTTCAAGATCGCGCCGATAGGCGGCCAGCGTGAGCCGGGCAAGCCCGTCCTCGATCCACAGCGCATCGATGAAGGCATCGACGATCGCCGCATCGGCCCCCACGCCAGGCTCAGTCCAGCTTGAGCTTTTGTTGCTCGACGACCTTGCGGTAGACATCGAACTCGGCCCTGATCTGCGCGCTGAATTCGGCGGGCGAGTTGCCCACCACGATCGAGCCGGTTTCCTCGATGCGCTTCTTCACCTCGGGCAGCGCGAGGGTGGTCTTTACCGCATCATGGATCTTGTCGACCACTTCCTTCGGCAGGCCCTTGGGGCCGAGCACGCCGTAATAGGCCATGCGATTCACCGGCTCCAGGCCCAGCTCCTTGAAGGTCGGCACATTGGGCAACTGGCTCAATCGCTGCGGCGCCGCCACCACGATCGGGATCAGGCGGTTGTCGCGTATGAAAGGCAAGGCCGAGGGCAGGTTGTCGAAAATGATCTGCACCTGCCCCGCCACGGTGTCGTTGAGCGCGGGGCCGGCGCCGCGATACGGAATGTGGGTGACAAACACACCCGCCAGGCTCTTGAACAGCTCCATCTGCAGGTGGCCGATGCCGCCGGTGCCGGAGCTTGCGTAACTGTATTTGCCCGGACTCTTCTTCAGCTCGGCCACAAAGCCCTTGTAGTCGCGCGCCGGGAACGACGGATGCACCGCGATCACGTTCGGCGTGGCCGCCATGTTGATGATCGGCGTGAAATCGGTGAGCGGGTTGTAGCTGATGCTCGGGTTGATCGCCGGATTGGAGGCCGTGGTCGATACCGTGGCCACGCCCAGCGCATAGCCATCGGGTGCGGCGCGCGCGGTGTCCGTCGCGCCGACGATGCCTCCGCCACCCGCCTTGTTCTCGACCACCATCACCTGCCCAAGTGCCGGCGAAATCTTGTCGGCCACCACGCGGGCCACGATGTCGGTGGTGCCTCCGGGTGCAAAGGGCACCACCAGCCTGACCGCCTTGGTCGGGTAGGCCTGAGCCCACGCCGTTGAAGCCGAAAACGCCGCCAGGGCGACGGCGGAAAACAGTTTGAAGCGGGTGTGATCGGTCACGCAGGTCTCCGGGTTTTCAGATCGTGATGCAAAGCTAACACGACTCCAGCTCACCGCCGTCGTGCAGCGCCCAATCGATGTGCTCGCCCACCAGCGCATCGGCCGAGGCCCGAGCCGCAAGCAGCGCGGTACCCATGGCAAGCACCGTGGCTGGGTCGGTATGCGCGTTTCGCCGCCCGTTGCCCAGCGCCACGGCGAGATTGCGCCGCCAGCGCTGCCAGCCGATGCGTCGCATCGCGCTGCCTTCGGTGCGAGCGAGAAAGGTGGATTCATCCCAGGCCCACAAGCCCAGCAGCGTGACATCGTCGAGCGGCTCGCGGGCGTCGAAATCCGGCAGGGTGGTGCGCTGGGCAAACTTGTTCCACGGGCACACCAGCTGGCAGTCGTCGCAGCCGTAGATGCGGTTGCCGATCAGGGGCCGCAGCGCCTCGGGGATCGCGCCCTCATGCTCGATCGTCAGGTACGAGATGCACCGACGCGCATCGAGCCGGTAGGGGCCGACGATGGCTTGCGTGGGGCACACATCGATGCAGGCCGAACAGCTGCCGCAATGGTTGTCGGTGGCCTCGGTCAGCGGCAGGGGCATGTCGACGAAGATCTCGCCCACGAAGCCCATCGAACCGTGTTCGCGGCTCAGCAGCAGCGTGTGTTTGCCGCGCCAGCCCACACCGGCGCGTGCGGCCAGCTCCACCTCCAGCACCGGCGCCGAATCGGTGAACACGCGGTAGCCGAGCGGGCTCACCTCCTCGCCCAGGCGATCGGCCAATTGCCGCAGTCGCTGGCGCGAGACCTTGTGATAATCGCGCCCCCGCGCATACAGCGAGATCGTGGCTTGAGCAGGGTCTTCGAGGCGCCGCCATTCGCGCTCGCGCCAATCGTCATCGGTGGCACGCGGCAGGTAATCCATCCAGGTGCTGATCACCCTAACCGTGCCGGGCACCAGCTCGGCGGGCCGTGCCCGCTTGAGGCCGTGGCGCGCCATGTAGCTCATCGTGCCGTGAAAGCCGGCATCGAGCCACGCGAGCAGCCCTGCCTCCGCCGCGGAGAGATCCACATCGGCCACACCGATCTGGGAGAATCCGAGCGATTCAGACCACAGCCGAAGGCGGCGCAGCCATTGCGCACCATCGACACCGTGACGCTCATCCATCCGCCGATTATCCGCACCCTGCTCTGGCACGACGAAGATGCGTGCGCGCGTTTCGCCAATCTCCTGAGCCAGCAGCCCGCGCTGCGTGATGCCAGCGTCGAACTGCGCGGCCCGCTGGGCGCCGGCAAGACCACCTTCGTACGCCACCTCCTCACCGCGCTGGGCGTGACCGGCCGCATCAAGAGCCCCACCTACGCGGTATTGGAACCCTACGACATCCACGGGCTCCAAGTCTCACACTTCGACTTCTATCGCTTCCGCGATGCGCGTGAATGGGAAGACGCCGGATTTCGCGACATCTTCGGCGCCCCTGGCCTCAAACTCGCCGAATGGCCCGATAACGCAGCCGCCATGCTCCCACCGCCTGACCTCGCCATCGACATCGATCCGCAAGCCGACGGCAGCCGCCAGGTGCGTGTGCTGGCCGGCACCACGATCGGTGCGAGCGTGATGGCTGGAATCACCGCATGAAGCGCCGACAAGCCCTGCGCGGGATCGGTGGCATGGGCGGCATCGGCACCCTCGCGCTGTGGCTGGGCCCGTTGCAGATCGCCTTCGGCGCCGGCATCGTGGCTGTGCGCGTATGGCCGGCCGACGACTACACCCGCGTCACGATCGAATCCGACCAGCCGTTGACCGCGCAGCACTTCATCACCATCGGCCCCGATCGCCTGGTGATCGATATCGAAGGCCTGGATCTCAGCCCGACCTTGCGTGAGCTGGTGGGCAAGGTGCGCGGCGACGACCCGTACATCGCCGGTGTGCGCGTGGGCCAGAACCTGCCACGCGTGGTGCGGCTGGTGGTCGATCTCAAACGCGCCGTCAAGCCGCAGCAGTTTGCGTTGACGCCGGTGGCGGCGTATCAATACCGGCTGGTGTTCGATCTCTATCCCACCGAAGCCCGCGATCCGCTGCTCGAGATCATCCGCGAGAAAGAAGCCGCCGAGCGCGAAGCGACGAAGGCCGTGCAGGATGCGCTGGGCGAATTCATCGGCCGCATCGACAAGCCGCCGTTGGTGGCACAGGGGCCGAAGCCGGCGGATGCCGCAGCCGCGGCATCCGCGGCGGGCCCGGCGCCGTGGAGCGCGGCAGCCACTGAAGCCACGCCGTCGAAGGCGGTGCGCGACAAGGTCAACCGGCTGGTCATCGTGGCCATCGATCCGGGCCATGGCGGCGAAGATCCCGGCGCCGTGGGGCCCAGTGGCCTGAAGGAAAAGGATGTCGTGCTGGCGGTGGCCCTGCAGCTGCGCGACCGCATCGACGGCAAATCCGGCATGCGCGCCTTCCTCACCCGCGACGCCGACTTCTTCGTGCCTTTGCAGGAGCGTGTGCGCAAAGCCAGGCGCGTGCAGGCCGACCTGTTCGTCTCGGTGCACGCGGATGCCTTCTTCACACCCCAGGCCAGCGGCGCCTCGGTGTTTGCGCTCAGCGATGGCGCGGCCAGCAGCACCGCCGCGCGGTGGATGGCCCAGCGCGAAAACGCCGCCGATCTGGTGGGCGGCGTGAACGACCGTGCGATCAACGATGCCCAGGTCATGCGAGCGCTGGTGGAGATGAGCACGGCGGCGCAGATCAAGGACAGCCTGCGCATCGGCCAGGAAGTGTTGGGCCAGATCGGCAAGGTGGGCCGGCTGCACAAGGGCAGCGTCGAACAAGCCGGCTTCGCGGTGCTGAAAGCACCCGAGATCCCGTCCATCCTGGTGGAAACGGCCTTCATCTCCAATCCGGGTGAAGAGGCCCGCCTGCGGGATCCGGAGTATCAACGGCGGCTTGTGGAAGCGCTGTTCACCGGTATCGAGCGCTACTTCGCGCGTAACCCGCCGCTGGGGCGCCAACGGCGGATCTGACGCGCCTCAGGAGCTCTTCAGCCCGCTCTGCCGCGCGCGCCACGCGCCCAGCAGCACGATCACACCGGGGATCGCGATCATCGACCAGATGATCAGGGTGAGGTTGTCCTTCACCCAGGGCACATTGCCGAACAGGTAGCCGGCGAGTGTGAGGCCGGCCACCCACAGCACTGCGCCGAGCACGTTGTACAAGGTAAAGTTTCTTCGGCTCATCGCCGATACGCCAGCCACGAACGGTGCAAACGTGCGAATGAACGGCATGAAGCGCGCCAGCACGATGGTGATGCCACCGCGCCGCTCGTAGAACGCATGCGCCTGGTCGAACGCGCGCTTGTTGAACCAGCGCGAACGCTCCCACTGAAACACTTTCGGCCCGATGTAGCGGCCGATGCTGTAGTTCAACTGGTCGCCCAGCACCGCGGCGATCACCAGCACCGGCACCGCCAACGCCAGCTCCATCAAGCCCACGCCACACAAGGTGCCGACGACGAACAGCAGCGAATCGCCGGGCAGGAACGGCATCACCACCACCCCCGTCTCGACGAACACGATGGCAAACAGCAGCACGTAGATCCAGGCGCCGTGCATCTGCACAAACGCCATCAGATGCACGTCCACGTGCAGCACAAAATCAATCAGTAAAGCCAGTTGCTCCATGGGTGGATTATCCGGTGGCGGCCCCGGGTGCCTCCCTACAATCCACCCCGATGAGTGCCATCCCCCTGCCCGCGCCACCGCACCCGATCGCCGAGCGTCGGCCCATCCGCGCGCTGCCTGACGAGCTGGTCAGCCAGATCGCCGCCGGCGAGGTGGTCGAACGCCCGGCCTCGGTGGTGCGGGAGCTGGTCGATAACGCGCTCGACGCCGGCGCCCGGCAGATCACCGTGCGCCTGCTGTCCGGCGGTGTGCGCAGCATCGTGGTCGAGGACGACGGCGCCGGCATCGCGCCGGATGAGCTGCCCTTGGCCTTGCTGCGCCATGCCACCAGCAAGATCACGTCGCTCGACGATCTCGAAGGCGTGAGCACGATGGGGTTTCGCGGCGAAGCGCTGGCGGCGATCGCGTCGGTGTCGGAGATGTCGGTGCACAGCCGCATACCAGGTGCCGCCCACGGCTTGCGCCTCGATGCCCGCACCGGCGAGCTGAGCCCGGTGGCGCGTGGCGTGGGCACCAGCGTCGAGGTGCGCGAACTCTTTTTCAGCACCCCGGCGCGCCGCAAGTTCCTCAAGACCGATGCCACCGAACTGGCGCACTGCGTGGAAGCGGTGCGCCGCCATGCGCTGGCGCGTGCCGACGTGGGTTTTTCGATCTGGCATGAAGGCAAGCTGATCGAACAATGGCGCGCCGCGTCGCACTATGCCGACCGGGTGAGTGCCGTTTTCGGCGATGCGTTTGTGACGGCCAGCGTACCGATCGACACCGCCGGCATCGCACACGCCTTGGGCGCCACAGGTGGAGTCTCGATTCGTGGCCTGGCGGGTGTGCCGGATGCCGCGCGCGCACGGGCTGATCAGCAATATGTGTACGTCAACGGTCGCTTCGTACGGGATCGCCTGATCGCCCACGGCGTGCGCGCAGCCTACGAAGATGTGCTGCACGGCCAGCGCCAGCCGGTGTATGTGCTGTTCATCGGCATCGATCCGCGCCGCGTGGATGTGAACGTGCATCCCACCAAGATCGAGGTGCGTTTTCGCGATGGCCGCGAAGTGCATCAGGCGGTGCGGCGGGCGATCGACGATGCGCTCGCCGCGCCACGCGCGCTGGCTGCGGGCGCGCAGGGACAGGGCGAACCGTCGGGTACGTCGTGGGATCAGGGCGGTGCGCTTGAAACGTCGGCACGGGCGCCCGTCACCTGGCCGGCAGACGGCCGCGTGGGGCCGGCGCCCCTGTGGCCCACGCCGCTGGGCCGGCAGCAGGCCTTGTCGCTGAACGAGTTGGCCGTGCTGCATGCGCGTGAGCCCTCCGCCCCGTGGGCGGGCATCGCGCAGGTGCCAACAGCGCAGCCCGACGCGGCAGCCTGGCCTTTGGGCCGCGCCCTGGCGCAGCTCGGTGGCGTCTACATCCTGGCCGAAAACGCGCTCGGCCTGGTGATCGTGGATACCCACGCGGCGCACGAACGCATCGTCTACGAGCGCCTGAAAGCCAGCCTCGGCGGCGACACCATCGCCTCGCAGCCCCTGCTCATCCCCACCACCTTTGCCGCCACGCCCACCGAGATGGCGACGGCGCAATCCGAACACGCCACGCTCAGCGCGCTCGGCCTCGATGTGGCGCCGATCGGCCCGGCCACGCTCGCTGTACGCGCCCAACCGGCGGCGCTGGCCGATGCCGATCCGGCGGAGCTGGTGCGCTCGGTACTGGCCGAATTGCAGCAGCCCGGCCGCGCCACCCGCGTGGTGCAGCGCGCCCGCGACGACATCCTCGCCACGATGGCCTGCCACGGCGCCGTGCGCGCCAACCGCCGCCTAACGATCGAAGAAATGAACGCCTTGCTGCGCGACATGGAACGCACCGAGCGCTCCGACCAATGCAACCATGGCCGGCCCACCTGGCGGCAGGTGAGCCTGAAAGAGCTTGA
>JANMAS010000349.1:0-3788 GCA_031359975.1 Burkholderiales bacterium | reverse complement strand
CGCCGGAGAACTCGGCAAACGGGGAGAGCAGCGCACGCTGCGTTTCATAGAGCTGGTACAGCATCGTTGTCGGGCCTTTCCGGCGCGTTGTGGAGGCGGGATGTCACCTGAATCGAATCATGCGCCCGCAATGCTGACGCCAGCTTGACCGAATCCCTGTCTTATTGTGCATCGCAGCACAAAAACGCGCTGATACGCCTGAACCCGGTTTTCCCGGGGGGTCGTCACGGGCTCCGGGCGATCGAAACAGCGCCATCCTCAGGTTGACGGATACGGCGCGGGCCCGCTGGTCATAGCATCCATGGAAAGCGGATTCAGGCGCCTTCTCACCGTCCGACGTGTCGGTTTTGGCCTCGGCGAAACGTCTATCCAGCAAGCCGGCCTGTCCCATCACCCGAGCAGCCCATCAAGAAAAGCCATCCGATGTCCCACACCAGGTGCCTGATCGTCGGTATGTCGATCGCCACAGCCGCCTTCGCGGCGCACAGCGCGCCCACGCTCATCAACGACACCGCGGCCACCGTGTGCTACGCGCCGACGGGCAATAACCCGCCCACTGTGGCCTGCGCCGGTTCCGGGCAGGACGGCGAATACGGCCGCGACGTGACCGCCAACAACCCGAACAACGGCGACCACGGCTTCCGGCTGGCCAAGGTGTGCAACAACGGGCACGAAGCCGGCGCATCCGGTTGCCCGCTCGCACCGCCTCTCGGGCTGTTGCCGAGCGAGTGGGGTTGCACGCTGGACAAGGTTTCCGGTCTGCTGTGGGAGGTGAAAACCACCGATGGCACGGATCGCGATATGGCCAAAGTCTTCGGCTACACCGATTACCCGCTTCTGGGTCTGACAGGCGCCGACACGTTCGCGGCGGCGGTCAACGCGGCGCCGGGCGGGCTGTGCGGCGCCACCGACTGGCGCGTGCCGACGTATCTCGAACTGGGCACGCTCCTGGACTACGCCAGGATCTTGCCCGCACCCCGGATCGATCCCGCGTTTTTCCCCAATACACCGGTCGATACCTTCGGCACCTGGACGACGACACCGTACACCTTTGATGGCACCTATCACCGCACGACGAGCTTTGGCGGCGGCGGTGGAGACGGTAGCGCCGGTTTTTGGCCGCAGCATGCGCGATTGGTACGCGGCACGCCGCTGGACACCGTGGTGCGCTTCGCGGCAATCGCCAACGGCACCGGCGTGAAGGATTCGCTCACCCGAATCGTCTGGCGCATATGCGCTGAAGGGGCACAGTGGAACGGCAGCGCATGCATCGGCACGCCACTGGTCACCACCTGGGCCGGCGCGCTGGCGCTGGCCGCCGCCGCCGGCTCCCCATGGCGCTTGCCGAGCATCGCCGAGCTGGCGACGCTATTGCTACCGGATGCGGACTTTGGTTGCACCTTGCTGCCCGAGCCCTTCCCGGTCATCGCCCCGTTGTGGACGAACACGCCCGAGAAGGCCGGCAACCGCGCCGCCGTATTCGATCACGGGTTCGGCACCTGCCGGCCACGCACGTCGCAGCGTGTCAACGCGGCCGGCGAAGTCAGGCTGGTGCGGGACTACTGAGTTACATCACCTGAGCGATGGCCGAAGCCACCTGCGCCAGGTTGCCGTTGTTCAACGCCGCCACGCAGATGCGGCCTGAGTCCAGGCCGTAGACGCCAAACTCCGAACGCAGGCGCTGCATCTGCGCGGTGCTCAGCCCGGAGTAGCTGAACATGCCGCGCTGACGCTGGATGTACGACAGATCCTGCGTCACCCCGGCGGTCTGCAGTTGCGTGGTGAGGGCGGCGCGCATGGCCTTGATGCGCAGGCGCATGCCGGCCAGCTCTTCTTCCCACAGGGCGCGCAGCTCGGGCGTGGTGAGCACGGCCGAGACAACCTGGGCGCCATGGGTGGGCGGGGTGGAGTAGTTGGCCCGGATCACGATCTTCAGCTGGCTCATCACCCGTTTGGCGTCGTCGGCGCTGCCGCAGACCACGCTCAAGGCGCCCACGCGCTCGCCGTAGAGCGAAAAGCTCTTGGAGAACGATGTCGAGACGAAGAATTCCAGCCCGGAGGCGATGAACAGGCGCACCGCTTCGCCGTCTTGCGCAATACCGTCGCCAAAGCCTTGATAGGCCATGTCGAGAAAGGGCACCAGCGCGCGCGCTTTCACCACGTCCACCACCTGTTGCCACTGCGCGGGGGTGATGTCGCAGCCGGTGGGGTTGTGGCAGCAGGCGTGCAACACCACCACCGTGCCGGGTTCGGCGGCTTCGAGCGCGGCGTGCATGGCCTCGAAGTTCACGTCGCGGCGAGCCGCGTCGTAATACGGATAGGCGGCCACCTCGAATCCCGCCTGGCTGAACAGGCTGCGGTGGTTTTCCCAGGTGGGATCGCTGATCAGCGCCTTCGGCACCTGGCCGGGGCGCAGTTTGCGCAAGAAATCGGCGCCGATCTTCAGGCCGCCGGTGCCGCCCAGGCCCTGCACCGTGGCCACCCGGCCGGCGCGAACCAACTCGCTGTCGACGCCGAAAACCAGCGCCTGCACGGCCTGATCGTAGCTGGCGATGCCGTCGATCGGCAGGTAACCGCGCGCCTTGGGCGACGCCATCATCCGGTGCTCCGCCTCGGCCACGCAGCGCAGCAGCGGCAGTTTGCCGTTTTTGTCGTAGTACACGCCCACGCCGAGGTTCACCTTGCGGGGGTTCGGATCCGCGTTGAACTGCTCGGTCAAGCCGAGGATGGGGTCGCGCGGGGCCAGCTCGACAGTTGCGAACAAGGGCATGGGAGGCTTTCCGGGTTGGATGGGATGGGTGGATGCAGATCCACCCGTGATCCTATTCGACACGCTTGGGCATCTGTGGGCATGTGTCGGTCGCGGCCAGAGACCTGCAATGGAATCCCGGCTGCGTTAATCTGGTGGATTGGCCCGCCGATCCGGCTGTGCCACCTCCACCCGCAGGATGCCCCAATGCCCGAACTCGCCGATGTCACTGTCGACGCCGATGCACCGGAGGGCGTTTTTGCGACCTTCCCGGATTCGCCTTTCCAGTTGTTCCAGCCCTACCAGCCGGCTGGCGATCAGCCCGCTGCGATCACCAAGCTGGTCGAAGGCATCACCGATGGCGAGGTGTTCCAGACGCTGCTGGGCGTGACCGGCTCGGGCAAGACTTTCACCATGGCCAACGTGATCGCCCGCATGGGCCGGCCGGCGATCATCTTTGCGCCCAACAAGACGCTCGCGGCGCAGCTCTACGCCGAGTTCCGCGAGTTCTTCCCGAACAACGCGGTCGAGTATTTCGTCAGCTACTACGACTACTACCAGCCCGAGGCCTACGTGCCGCAGCGCGACCTGTTCATCGAGAAAGACAGCTCGATCAACGAGCACATCGAGCAGATGCGTCTGTCGGCAACGAAGAGCCTGATGGAGCGCCGCGATGTCGTGATCGTCGCCAGCGTCTCGGCGATCTACGGCATCGGCGACACGAGCGCGTACCACCAGATGGTGATGACCTTGCGCGTCAAAGACAAGCTCGGCCAGCGCGACGTGATCGCGCACCTGATCCGCATGCAGTACACGCGCAACGAGGTCGATTTCTCGCGCGGCACCTTCCGCGTGCGCGGCGACACGATCGACGTGTTCCCGGCCGAGCACTCGGAGCTGGCGATCCGCATCGAGCTGTTCGACGACGAGATCGAATCGCTGCAGCTGTTCGACCCGCTGACCGGCCGCATCCGCCAGAAGATCCCGCGCTTCACGGTCTACCCGAGCAGCCATTACGTGACGCCGCGCGAGCGGGTGG
>JANMAS010000316.1:0-1800 GCA_031359975.1 Burkholderiales bacterium | reverse complement strand
TCCATGAACTTCTCCGACAGCCGCATGCGGCGCTCGCCGTTCATTGATGTGAGGTTCATCTCGCCAGGGTGCGCGGCCGGCAGCATCAGGTGCGCGGCTTCGGCGAGCATGGTTGGATAGAGGTTGATGGATGCCACGAACAGGCCGCCACGTCTTGTGGCTTCGTAGATCACATCGACCATCTGCGCCGCGGTCACGCCGCGCGCCTTCGACATCGCCTCCTTGACGATCTGGCTGCGCTTGAGCACCACCTCGCGCAGCTGCTGCGCGTTGTTGCTGGTCTGGAAGTTATTGCAGGCCCACCAGGTCATCATGCGGCCGTTGCCCTTGATGAGTTCCTGATCCACATAGATCTTTTCGCCTGTGGGATGTGGCGGCCTGGTGTAGCCCTCCTGGTGCCCACCCATGCGCACGCAGCCGGTGCCACGACGCCCACCGACGTTGTGCGTGGCGATCGCCACATCGAGCAACGCCGATTGGATGAGGTAGTTGTCGTTGCCCCAGATGATGCCTTTTTCATAGGCGTGCATCGTCCGCGGACGAGCGCCGCCTGCCTTGGGCTTGTAGGCCCATTCAGCCGCCTGGCGAAGCTTGGCCTCGGACCCACCGGTGATGCGCGAGCAATCGGCCAACGAGAGTTTGTTGGCCTTGGCCGCGTCGTCGAAGCCATTCGTTCGTTGGGCAATGAAGGCCTGGTCGTGCCAGCCTTGCTCGATCACGTGGCTGAACAGCCCGTTGAACAACGCGACGTCGGTACCCGGCTGGATGTCGAGGTGCAGCACGTTGGCCTTGCCGGCGGCGGACTCGGCCACGCTGATCGACACATTGCGCCGCGGGTCGACGAAGATGATCTTTGCCGCCGCTACCGCCTCGCCGCTGAACATCGCCTTCTTCTTCTCGACTGTGCTGCCCTGCAGGTTGGGCAGCCAGTGGTTGAGAAAGTAGTTGGTCTGAGTTTCGTAGGGGTTGTTGCCGATCGAGATGATGCAGTCGGCGAGCTGTGCATCCTCGTAGCTGTTGTTCAACTCCATCACGCCCATCTCGCGGGTGGCATGGCACTCCGAGTTGTAGGCCGGCCGGTTGTGGATGCGCACCGTCGGCGTCTGGATCGCGCTGAACATCAGCTTGCCGGAGCCCCAGGTGTTCTCGAAGCCGCCACCGGCGCCGCCGTGGTCGAAGGCCGAGAAGGCGATGGCTCTCGGACCGTCAGCATCGAGCACCTTCTTGATCAGGCCGGCGTAGACCGAGAGCGCGAAGTCCCAGTCTGTATCGACCCATTGATCGCCGGCATACCAGCGTGGCGTCAGCAGGCGGTCGGCGGTGATGCCGTCGGCGGCATACATGTATGAGGCCATCTTGCCGCCTCGGGTCGAACTCAGGCCGCTGTTCACGACGCACGCCTTGTCGGGCACGATCATGATGTTGGAGCGCTTGCCCGACTTGTCGGCGACGACGTTGGTCATGGCCGGCGTCATCGTCACCGCCAGCGGCGGCAGTTGCTTCGTGAAGTCCAGGCCGAGCGCATTCGCTTTGGCCGCGCGACCACCTTCGGCGCCTTCGTCCCACTTGTAGACGTGGTAGCCACAACCGACGATACAGAAGTGGCAGGTCATGTTGGTCTTTTGCGCGCCCACGGGAGGCAGCGCGATCCGGTCTTTGTGGTTCGTCATGGCGCTGTCCTCACAACACGTTGGATTGGCGGCCGTAGATCAGGCCTTGCACGCCGGTGGCGCTGATCGCGCCGTCGCTGGCGACGGCGAGCGTGACCTGCGGCAGGTTCTCGGTGGCCTGGCCGCAGAT
>JANMAS010000314.1:0-19007 GCA_031359975.1 Burkholderiales bacterium | reverse complement strand
CAGACCGCAATCTCGCTGGCGTTGGTGTTGAGCGTGATCTCGGTGTAAGGTTGGAGCTGTGCACGACGCCGACGTGCTGTTGCGGCGAGCGCACGTTGCAGGCATCCTTGAAGGTGATCCAGGGATGGCCGGTCTCGAACAGCATCGACAGCATCTTGCGCCACATGTCGCGCGCCGGCACCCGTTTGAACGGTGCCACCTCGCCGCGGTCGGCCTTCTCTTCGTAGGCCACGTAGGCCTTCTCGAAGGGCTTGCCGAACAGGTCGTGCAGATCGGGGCATGACGATGGCGAGAACAGCGTCCACTGCCCGCCGTCGATCACCCGCTTCATGAACAGATCGGGGATCCAGTTGGCGGTGTTCATGTCGTGCGTGCGCCGACGGTCGTCGCCGGTGTTCTTGCGCAGCTCGAGGAACTCTTCGATGTCGAGGTGCCAGGTTTCCAGGTAGGTGCACACCGCGCCCTTGCGCTTGCCGCCCTGGTTCACCGCCACCGCGGTGTCGTTCACCACCTTGAGGAAGGGCACCACGCCTTGGCTCTCGCCGTTGGTGCCCTTGATGTGCGAGCCCATCGCGCGAACGCGTGTCCAGTCGTTGCCCAGGCCGCCGGCGAATTTCGACAGCAGCGCGTTTTCCTTGATGGCTTCGTAGATGCCGTCGAGATCGTCGGACACGGTGGTGAGGTAGCAGCTCGACAATTGCGAGCGCCGCGTGCCGGCATTGAACAGCGTGGGCGTGCTCGACATGAAGTCGAAGGTGGAGAGCACTTCGTAGAACTCGATGGCCCGCGCTTCGCGGTCGATCTCGCCGAGCGACAGGCCCATCGCCACGCGCATGAAAAACGCCTGCGGCATTTCGATGCGCGATTTGCGCACATGCAGGAAGTAGCGGTCGTACAGGGTTTGCAGGCCGAGGTAGTCGAATTGCAGATCGCGATCGGCCTTCAGTGCCGCGCCCAACCGGGCCAGGTCGAATTGCATCAGCTTTTCGTCGAGCAGCTCCGCATCCACGCCACGCTTGATGAACTGTGGAAAGTAATCGACGTAACGCGCGCCCATCTGCGCCTGGCTGAGCTCTTCGCCGACGACTTCCTTGCGGATCGTGTGCAGCAGCAAGCGTGCCGTGGCGCGGGTGTAGGAGGGATCCTTCTCGATCAAGGTGCGCGCCGCCAGGATGGCAGCCTTGTAGACCTCGTCGATCGGCACGCCGTCGTAGAGGTTGCGGCGCGTCTCGGCCATGATCGGCTCGGCGGTGACATCGTCGCCCAGGCCGGCGCAGGCGGACTCGAACAGCTCGCGCAGACGATTGATATCGAGCGCCACCCGCTGGCCGCGATCGGTGACGAACAACTCAGCCGGCTCGACACGCGCCTTTTCGCCTTGCTTGGCGCGCTCCTGCGAGCGACGCTCGCGGTAGAGCACGTAGGCACGCGCCACTTCGTGTGGCCGCCGCGCATCAGGCCCAGCTCCACCTGATCCTGGATGTCTTCGATGTGGAAGGTGCCGCCGCCGGGGCGCGAGCGCAGCAGGGCGCGCACCACGGATTCAGTCAGCGAATCCACGGTCTCGCGCACGCTCGCCGACGCCGCACCCTGGGTACCGTGTACCGCCAGGAACGCCTTCATCAGCGCCACCGTGATCTTGGTGGGCTCGAAGGACACCACGGCGCCGTTGCGGCGAATGATCTGGTAGCCGCTGTAGGCGGAGGCCGTGGCGGAGGCTTGTGCATCGGCCCGGGGAAGGACGACCGATTGGGTGCTGGGAGATTGTTGAACCTGCATGCTTGACTTTCTAGTGCGGGGAGATGGCGCGCCTGGCAACGCGCCACCCGGATGACATCGGGACTTCAGATCAATGGAGAACAGGGCGAGCGGGGCGAGCGTGGAAGGAGGTGAGCCTGCGGCGCGCGTGCCAACGAATCATGTGCGTGCGGCTTGTCGATCACAAGGTGGAGCTGACGCGGGCCTGGGCGAAGACTTTGGCTTGGGGGTTTGGCGTCGAAGTTGGCGTGGAAGTTGGCGTCGAACATGACGATACGAAATCGCCCGCAAAGGCGCTACGCACAGGCTGTTTGCAGCGGTAGTTTTCAACATGCTTGTGGTGAATACGCCGTGATCCCGGATGCGCCACCAGACACTATATCTGGGGTCCGGTCAAGGTCCAAGCACTATCTGTAGCGTGTTGATCGCGTCGACGAGATCGCCGGAAAAACCCTTGCCGACCAGCCGGTGAGGCGGCGCAAAGCCAGCCAGTCGAAGCCCGCGCCGGGATCCGCCTTGCGCCCCGGCGCCACGTGCTCATGACCCACCACCGCGTTGATTGGCAGCACCGCGCGAAGGGCTTTCAGCAGGTGCGCCAGACTGAGCATCTGCACCCCTTCGAAGGTGTCGCCCTCCAGACCCTCGAGCTCCACGCCGACCGAATAATCATTGCAATTCGGCCGTTCGCGCCATGCCGATGTACCGGCATGCCAGGCGCGGTCGAGGCACGACACAAACTGCAGTACGGCGCCTTGCCGATCGATCACGAAATGGGACGACACGGTCAACCCGCGCATGGCCTGAAAGTAAGCATGCGCTTCCCAGTCGAGCGTATTGGTGAACAGCCGTTCGATCTCGCCGCCGCCATAAACGCCCGGCGGCAGGCTGATCGAATGCACCACCACCAGATCGACCGAGACACCTTCCGGGCGTGGGCCGAAATTGGGCGAATCGACGCGGCGCGCCTCGCGCCACCAGCCCTGCGACCATGCCGCCGCCGAACGTGTGCCCGCCCGACCGGCCTTACTCGGCATCGCCCCGATCGCCGCCGCCGTCACCGGCCTGGATGCCCAGGCGCGCCATGCGATAGCGCATCTGGCGCAACGACAGGCTCAGGCTCGCACCGGCCGCGGTGCGGTTGAAGCGGTGCGATTCCAGCGCACGCACGAGGATGTCGCGTTCGACCTGATCGAGGTAGCTGGCCAGGTCGTTCGGTAGCGGCGCCTCCGCCGGCACGATGGCGCCGCCGCCGAACCCTGGCAGCGCATCACCCAGGCTGAGCGTCGGCACGTTGGCAGCGGGCGCCGAGCCGGCACCGGCATCACCGAGCAACTCATCGGGCAGCCCGAGATCCGCGCGGTCGATCAACTCGCCGCCGGCCATCGCCACCGCGCGATGCAACAGGTTTTCCAGTTCGCGCACGTTGCCCGGGAAGGCATAGCGGGCCAGGTGCGCGCGCGCCAGCTCGGACAATCGCGGCACCGGATGCACGCCGGCATCGCGGGCGATGCGGTCGAGCAGCGCATCGCAGATCGACTGCAGATCCTCGATGCGTTCGCGCAGCGGCGGCACGCGGATCGGGATCACGTTGAGCCGGTAATAAAGATCCTGCCGGAACCGGGCGGCCTGCACTTCGGCGGCCAGATCCTTGTGCGTGGCACTCAACAGCCGCACGTTCACCGGCACCTCGGCCGTCGCCCCCACAGGCCGCACCGAGCGCTCCTGCACCACGCGCAACAACTTGGATTGCATGGCCAGCGGCAGCTCGCCGATCTCGTCGAGAAACAGCGTGCCGCCGTCAGCGGCCTGAAAAAAGCCGGCACGATCTTCCATCGCGCCGGTGAACGCGCCCTTGCGATAGCCAAAGAACTCGGCCTCGAGCAGGCTCTCGGGAATGGCGCCGCAGTTCACCGCCACGAACGGCAGGCCGGTGCGCGCGCCCTGCGCATGCACCGCGCGCGCCACCAGCTCCTTGCCGGTGCCGGATTCGCCCTGGATGAGCACCGGCGCCATGCTGCGCGACACCTTGTCGATCATCGCGCGCACCGATTGCATCGCCACCGACGCGCCCACCAGCCGCCGCGTGGCGCTCGCGCCCTCGGCCCCCATCGGCGCGGCATCCGCCGCGGCGCCTTCGCGCCGGGCAGGCAGCGAAGCGCGGCCCAGCGCCGAGGCCACCACGGCCCGAAACTGGCGCAGGTCAACCGGCTTGGTGAGGTAGTCGAACGCGCCCGCCTTCAGCGCCTCCACCGCACTCTCGGCCGAGCCGAAGGCGGTGATGACGATGGCGCGCTCGCTGCGCCCGTCGAGTTCGAGCCGCTTGAGCAACTCCATGCCGCTGCCATCGGGCAGGCGCAAATCGGTGATCAGCGCCTGGTAGCGCTTGTCGCTCAGATGCGCCAGGGCCTCGGCCACCGAGCCGGCCGTTTCCACATCGTGGCCGTCGCGCAGCAGCGTCAGCTCATACAACGTACGCAGATCGGGCTCGTCATCGACGACGAGGATGCTCGACCGACTCGGTGGACTCATGAAACCGCTCGCATGTCGTGGCCAATCTCAACCCGCCGCATCGCGACGTGGAACGCGTTGCGGTGGCGCTCGCCTTCGGGCCGGCGCTCATATTCGATGCGTCCGCCATGGCGGACGCACAGTTCGCGACAAATATACAAGCCCAGGCCGGCGCCGCGGCTGCGGGTGGAATAGAAAGGCTCGAACAGATACGGCTCCACATCACGCGCGATCGGCTCGCTGTCGCTGGCCACCGACAGGCGCACCCGGTCGCCCTCGGCCACTTCGAGCATCACGATCACCGCGCCGGCATCCGGGGTGGCATGCCGCAAGGCGTTGTCGAGCAGATTCACCAGCACACGCCGCAGGTGCTCGGCATCGAAGAGCACGCCCATCGGCTCGCGCCCGAGCAACACCCGCACGCGGCTGCCACTGCCCAGCGCCAGGTTGTTGACGCGCGCCCAATCGCTGCAGATCATGGCGACCTCGGCGGCGGCGTTGATCGTCGAGCTGTTGCCCGAGGCGCCGGCCGCCACCTCGAGCACATCGTCGACGATGCGTTTGAGGCGCGCCACGTTGTCGGCCACGATGGCCAGCAGGCGTTTCTGGCCAGGCTCGGTGGCGTCTTCTTCCAGCAGGGCATTGGCCTGCGCCACGGCAGCCAGCGGATTGCGGATCTCGTGTGCGATGCCGGCCGACATGCGCCCCATCGCCACCAGCCGCTCGGTGCGCGACCGATCCTGCACGCTGCGCAGATCTTCGGCAAACAACACGCACAGCTCCTCGGCGGCCGCGTTGTAGGCCGCCGCGCCGCGCGTAAAGCGAGCCCGCACCTGCAATTTGCGCGGCGAGCCATCGGGCAGCCAGATCATGATCTCGCGGCCGGCATCGGGCCAGTTGCCGCCATCGAAAGCGGCGTCCACCGCCGTGGCCAGCGACAGCCAGCCGCGCTCTGCGCTGAGCGAAAACGGCGCCTGCGGCATGTCGCCCGACTCGGCCAGCAGCTTGAGCGCCGCCGGATTGGCCACCCGCACCCGGCCGCGCCGATCCACCACCATCACGCCGTCCACCATCTCTTCGATCACCAGGCGATTCAGGCGTGCCTGCTGCCGTGCCAGCTCAAGGCTGCCGCGCGCGGCGCGCTCCTCACGCGCCAGGCGCTGAGCCAGTTCGCCGGCCAGCATCACGATGACGAAAAACCCGATGCCGGTCAGCCCGGCCTGCGACATCACCGCCGCCACGCTGGCCCCCGCAGCCTGTGCGCGCCAGGCCGAAAACAGCAGCATCATCGACACGCCCGATACCGTGGCCAGGGCCTTCACGCGCGAGGTGAGCACACCGGCCATCAACACCGGCAGCACCAGCAGGGCGACAAAGTTCATGCCCGAAAACGGATCGAGCAGATGCAGGGCGGAAAACGCCAGCAGATCGGCGCCGATGGTGGCCAGCCAGGCCCTCGCGCCAAAGCGCTGCGACAGCGAAGGCCGCCAGCGCGGCACCATCCAGTACAGCGCCGTCCACAGCGCATAGGCGCCGCAGATCGCCAACGCCTGCATGTTGAACCGCTCGCCGAGGATGCCGGTGGCCACCAGCCAGCCCACCAAGGCCACGCCGAGTGCGGCGCGGGCGGCGATATAGACGCGCAGGATGCGCCGCACGGCCGAATCTTCGGCCGCCACGATGCGCCTCGCCTCGCGCGATACAAATCGGCTGTCGGCCGGGCCCTGATCGTTGTCGAACCAGCGGCCATGCAGGTTGGCGTCGTCGGGGGAGGCATCGCCGCTGCCTTCATGGCCCCACACCGATTCGGGCGGCACGCCCAGCGCGCCGAACCAGGATTCGGCGGCCGGCGGCGTGGCCGAGCGCGATGCGTCTTCGTCGCGAGAGTTCTCAGCCGTGCCCGCCGCGTTGGCAGCTCCCGCGGCGGCGGGCGCATCGCGCGACGCCCCTGCCGTGCGGGCCTGACTCATGGCGGCGGTGTCGAGCGCGGCCCCGCATCGGCGTGCGCGCCGCTGCAATACACGTGGCCAGCCAGCGCCACCGCGTCACGCTGCGGCAAATGCACACCGCAATGCGCGCAGGCGACGATGGCTTGCGGCGGCGGCAGGCCGCCGGGCCGGGCTGCCTTGTCGTCGCGCTGAACCACGCCGCCGCGCCGAAGCAGCCACACGACGGCCAAGACGACCGCCACGATCAGCAGGATCTTGAGCATGGGCTCGCCCTCACAGGACGGACGACCGTCGCAGCAGCACCTCGAACACAAAGCGCGATCCCACATACGACAGCAGCAGCAGCACCACGCCGCCGTACAACCAGCGGATCGCCTGGCGGCCGCGCCACCCGCGCGTGTGGCGGCCGATGATCAGCGCGGCAAAGGTGAGCCATCCCAAGACCGCGAACACCGTCTTGTGATCCCAGCGCCACGACACGCTCGACCAGACACCAAACGCAATCGCCGCGGTAAGCACGACAAAGCCGGCGTCGACAAAACGAAACGTCAGGCGCTCCAGCTTGAGCAGCGGCATGCCCAGCACCATACCGGTGCCCGAGCGCGCGCGCATGCGCCGATCGGCGCGGTCGAGCAGCGCGGCATGCAGCACCGCCACCGCGAACAGTGCGTACGACACCACGCCGAGAATCCAGTGCAAGGGCGCCCAGGGCGAGTGCAGCACCACCGGTGTCTCGCCTGGAAATGCAACAACAAGCAACAGTGTGCCCAGCGCAATGGCGGCCAGCAGGCGCCGGATGGTGGGCAGCGGCACAAAGCGGCTCTCCACCTCGTGCACCGCAATCACCAGCCACATCGTGAGCGACAGGATGGGCGCAAAACCGAAGCGCACGCCCGGTGTGGCGCCAAATCCGATGCCCATGTCGGCCGCCAACAGCACGGCGTGAGCCAGCCACGCGGCCAGCAAGGCCCACGTGGCCCAACGTGCCTGAGCGCCGCCGACGATCGCGGCCGCATATCCAACCCCGGCAATCAGTGACGCGATTCGCAGGGAATCGACCGCTAAAATCATGTCCACAGTGTACTTGCGAGCGCCCGTGCATCGGCGCGCCGCCCTGCTCATGGCATCCACCCTCTCCGACCGCCTGTCCAGGCTGGTCAAGACCATGCGCGGCCAAGCGCGCATCACCGAATCGAACGTGCAGGACATGCTGCGCGAAGTGCGCATGGCCCTGCTCGAGGCCGATGTGGCACTCCCGGTGGTGCGCGATTTCATCGCGCGGGTGAAAGACAAAGCCCTCGGCCAGGACGTGGTGGGCTCGCTCTCGCCTGGCCAGGCGCTGGTGGGCATCGTGCAGCGTGAGCTGGCGGCCACGATGGGCGGCCGCGACACCGAATCCGGCGCCGCCAACGCCCCGGTGGCCGACCTCAACCTCGCCGTGCAGCCCCCGGCGGTGATCCTCATGGCCGGCCTGCAAGGCGCCGGCAAGACCACCACCACCGCCAAGCTGGCCAAGCACCTGATCGAGCGCCGCAAGAAAAAAGTGCTCACGGTATCGGCCGACGTCTATCGCCCGGCCGCCATCGAACAGCTCAAGACCGTCACCGCCCAGGCCGGTGCGCAGTGGTTCCCGTCCGAGGCCGGGCAAAAGCCGGTCGATATCGCGCTGGCCGCACTCGATCACGCCCGCCGGCACTACTTCGATGTGCTGCTGGTGGATACCGCCGGCCGCCTGGGCATCGACGAAGCGATGATGGACGAGATCCGCGCGCTGCATGCGGCGGTCAATCCGATCGAAACGCTGTTCGTGGTGGATGCGATGCAAGGCCAGGATGCGGTGAACACCGCCAAGGCCTTCAAGGATGCGCTGCCGCTCACCGGCGTGGTGCTCACCAAGCTGGATGGTGATTCACGCGGCGGCGCGGCCCTGTCGGTGCGCGCCGTCACCGGCGCTCCGATCAAGTTTGCCGGCGTCTCCGAAAAGATCGACGGCCTCGAAGTGTTCGATGCCGAACGGCATGCAGGCCGGGTGCTGGGCATGGGCGATATCGTTGCCCTCGTCGAAGAGGTGCAAAAGGGCGTCGATGTCGCCGCCGCTCAGAAGCTCGCCGACAAGGTCAAGGCGGGCGACGCCTTCGATCTCGACGATTTCCTCTCGCAGCTCGCCGCGATGAAGAAAATGGGCGGTCTGTCCAGCCTCATGGACAAGATGCCTTCGCAGATCTCGGCCAAGGCCGGCGCGGTGGACGTCGACCGAGCCGAGCGCGATGTGAAGCGCATGGAAGGCATCATCCGCTCGATGACCGCGCTGGAGCGGCGCAAGCCCGAGTTGATCAAGGCCAGCCGCAAACGCCGCATCGCCACCGGCGCGGGCGTGCATGTCCAGGAAGTGAACCGCCTGCTCAACCAGTTCGAGCAAATGCAGGGCATGATGAAAAAAATGAAGGGCGGCGGCCTGATGAAGATGATGAAGCGCATGGGCGGCATGAAGATGCCGCCGGGCTTCAGCGGCATGCGTTGAAGAGACGCAGGGGGTGCGTAGCGTGTGGCCGCAGGGGGCACGACGCACGGTGATTGATCTCGACCTGTCAAGAAGAACAAGCCCATGACGACCATCTCTGAATGGCCATCGCTGGTCTGGCTGCTCGGCGGCCTGGCGATCGGCATCGTGTTCATGCTCGTGCGCGGCTGGTGGCGCTCTCGCCCCTCGGCCAAGGAGCCCGATCGTTCGGCCCATTCCGGCCTCGACACGGTGTTGGCCTGGCAACCCGAACGGGTACGCATCCTCACCCGCGCCGAACGCAAGATCCTCGACGCGCTGGTGCAGGCGCTGCCCGAATACACGGTGCTCGCCAAGATGCCGGTGGCACGCTTCGTTCGTGTGCCCAAGCGCAACTCGTTCAACGAGTGGCTCAACCGCGTGGGTTATCTGAGCGCCGATTTTGTGGTGTGCGACAAGGCCACCGATGTCATCGCCGTCGTTCAATTGCGCAGCGAACGGCCGAGCGAGCGCAGCGAGCGCCGCCAAACGCGCATGAAACGCGTGCTGGCGGCATCGGGCGTGCGCTTTGTGTCGTGGGGGGCAGGCGATCCGCCCTCCGCCACCACCATCCGCGACCGGGTGCTCCCCGGCGAAGACTCACCCACCCAACCCGGTGGTGCCGATTCGGTTTTGCCCTCCCAGGCGGCCTTGCCGGACGAGCAGAAAATGCCGCTGCCTGAAATCGACGAGTTGGCTGATGACGACGACGCGCGGCGCCGCGAACCGCCTTCGTCCACCTGGTACACGGATATCGATTCCGTCTCGCCGCGGCGCGACGATCACAACCGCGTATAGGAGCGACCAGCCTCAGCCCAGCAGGGCGTTGGCGTACTCCCGCGCCACGAACGGCTGCAGATCCTCGAGCTTTTCGCCCACCCCGATGAAGTAGACCGCCAACGGCAGCGCACCCGGCGCAGTGGCTCGTTCTCGGGCCCACAGCGCAATGGCCGCCAGCACACCGCCCTTGGCCGTGCCGTCGAGCTTGGTGACGATCAAGCCGGTGAGCCGCAGTGCGTCATCAAACGCCTTCACCTGCATCAAGGCGTTCTGGCCGGTGTTGCCGTCGATCACCAGCAGCACCTCATGCGGCGCGCCGCTCGCGGCCTTGCCGATCACGCGGTGGATCTTCTTCAGCTCGTCCATCAGGTGAATCTGCGTGGGCAGGCGGCCGGCGGTATCGGCGATCACCACGTCGCAACCACGGGCCTTGCCGGCCGTCACCGCATCGAAGCTCACCGCCGCCGGATCGCCGCCTTCCTGGCTGACGATCTCCACCTGGTTGCGATCGGCCCACACGCCCAATTGTTCGCGCGCCGCGGCGCGAAAGGTATCCGCCGCCGCGAGCAACACCTTGCAGCCGGCTTCGGCGAGATGGCGGGTGAGCTTGCCGATGCTGGTGGTCTTGCCGGCGCCGTTCACGCCCACCACCATCATCACCGTCGGCACATGCCGCCCCACTTCGAGGCCACGCTCCAGGGGTTGCAGCAGATCGGTCACCGCATCGGCGAGCAAGCCCTTCACAGCGCCGGCCTGCGTTTCGCCCGAAGCCTTCACCCGCCGCTTGAGATCGGTCAGCAAGACCTCGGTGGCCTTGACACCGGTGTCGGCCATCAACAAGGCGGATTCGAGCTCCTCGTACAACGCATCGTCGATCTTCGCGTTGGAAAACACGATCGACAAGCTCGTGCCCGTCTTGCGCAAGCCCTGGCGCAAGCGCGCCACCCAGCCGCTGCGTACAGGCTCGTCGGTGGGAGTCGGCGCGGGGGGCGCCTGGGCGGCGGGCGGTTCGGCCGGCGGCGCGGGCGGCAATGCGGCCGGCGGCGACACGGGCAAATCGGCATCCGGCCCGGTATCCGGCCCCGGGTCCGGCTCGCTGGCAGGCGGCGTGTCGAAAAACTTCGGCAGCCACTTCGACAGGCCCGAAGGCTCAGCGGGAGGTGCCGCTTCCGCAGGCGAGGCGTCGGGCTTGCGGCGAAAAAAACTGAACATGCTGGCGCAATCGCTTGAAGGTACTGGCTGGAAAGGCCGACCCACCGCGCGCGGCGAGGCGAACCCGCATCCTACCGAGCGCGTCGATCAACGGCTGAAGCCGCCTCGCGCAACTTGTCCTTCTTGCTCTTGCGCAGGCCCTTGACGCCGCCTTCGGTGGCCACCGGTTGCGCGATAGCCGTGGGCTCGAAGCCGACGATCTGTTCGCGCTTGATGCGCTGACCCTGGCGCTTCTCGATCAGGCGAAAGTGCGCTTCGGCCGCGGCGCTGTCGGCGCTGATGAAACTGATCGCCAGCCCGATGGCGCCGGCGCGGCCGGTGCGGCCGATGCGGTGCACATAGTCCAATGCCGCGCGTGGCAGGTCGTAGTTCACCACCACGCTCAGCTGCGCGATATCGATGCCGCGCGCGGCCACATCGGTGGCGACAAGCACCTGCAGCGTGCCGGTCTTGAAATCGGTCAACGCCTGCGTGCGGGCACCCTGGCTCAGCTCACCGTGGAACGCCGCCGCTTCGATGCCCAGGCCACGCAGCTTGCCGGCCACATGCTCGGTGGCGTGCCGCGTGGCCACGAACACCAGCACGCGCTTCCAGCGGCCCTTGTTCAGCAGGTGGCGCAAGAGCTGGGTGCGGCGCGCCGCATCCACCTGCACCGCGTGCTGGTCGATCTGCGGCGTGCCGATCGCGGCCTGCACATCGGTACCACTATCGTCATGCCCATCGGCCACCGGCGCGGCGGGCGCGTCTTGCAGGTCGATGCGCACCGGCTCGCGCAGCAGCCGTTTTGCCAGCGTCTGCACCGCAATTGGGAATGTGGCGGAGAAGAGCAGGTTCTGACGCCGCACAGGCAGCAGGCCGAGGATGCGCGCCAGCTCATCGGCAAAGCCCGCATCGAACAATCGATCGGCTTCGTCGAGCACCAGCACCGCCACATCGACCAGGCTGAGTGCGTTGTGATCGATCAGATCGAGCAGGCGGCCCGGCGTGGCCACCACCACATCGGCGCCGCCGCGCAAGACCATCATCTGTGGGTTGATCGATACGCCGCCGAACACGATCGACACCTTCACCGGCTCGGCCAGATGCTGCGCCAGCCCGCGAAGCGATTCGCCGACCTGGGTCGCCAGCTCACGCGTGGGCACGACGATCAATCCATGAAGCCTTCGCGGCCCGCGCCTTGGTGTTGAAGCGCTCGCGCTTTGAGCCGCGCGTTCGATCTGCTGCAACAGCGGCAGCCCGAACGCCGCCGTCTTGCCGGTACCGGTGTGTGCCGTGGCCAGCAGATCGTGGCCGGCCAGCGCAGCGGGTATCGCAGCGGACTGGATCGGCGTGGGTTGCGCGTAACCCCGATCGGCGGTGGCGCGCACCAGCGCCGGCGAAAGCCCCAGGTCGCCAAAGAACTCCGTCACAGCCGCCTCACCTTGACCGACTTGCCCTTCACCTTGCCGGCGTTCAGGCCACGCATCGCTTCCTTGGCGATACCGCGCTCCACCGCCACATAGGTGGAAAACTCGTTGACGTTGATCTTGCCCACCTGCTCGAAGGTGAATCCCAGATCTTTGGTGAGCGCACCCAGCACATCGCCCGGGCGGATCTTTTCCTTGCGCCCGCCCAGGATCTGCAGCGTCACCATCGGTGGCCGCAGCGGCTGGGCATCGGCAGGCACGGTCAGTTCGCTCAAGGCATGCCACTGGCTGGCGCTGCCCTGCATCTCATCGATGCGGCCCACACGATCCATCTCGTCCAGGCTCGCGAGGCTGAAGGCCCAGCCGGCTTCGTCGGCGCGGCCGGTACGGCCCACACGATGGGTATGCACTTCGATGTCGGGCGTGATGTCGACATTGATCACCGCTTCGAGCTGGGCGATGTCGAGGCCGCGCGCGGCCACGTCGGTGGCCACCAGCACGCTGCAACTGCGATTGGCAAACTGCACCAGCACCTGATCGCGCTCGCGCTGATCGAGATCGCCGTGCAGCTCAAGCGCCACCAGGCCTTCGGCCTGCAACTGCGCCACCAGATCGCGGCAGCGCTGTTTGGTGTTGCAAAAGGCCAGCGTGCTCGCCGGGCGGTAGTGGTTGAGCAGCAGGCCCACCGCGCGCAGGCGCTCGCTTTCCTTGACCTCGTAAAAGCGCTGGCGGATCTTGGTGGTGGCGTGGCGCTCGGCGAGCTTCACTTCCTGCGGATTGCGCATGAAGCGGCTCGCCAGTTTGGTCACGCCCTCGGGATAGGTGGCCGAAAAGAGCAGCGTCTGCCGCGTTTTCGGGCACTGTTTGACGACGCTGGCGATGTCTTCGGCAAAACCCATGTCGAGCATGCGATCGGCTTCGTCGAGCACCAGCGTGTTGAGCGCATCGAGCGCCAGCGTGGCACGCGACAGGTGATCGAGGATGCGGCCCGGTGTGCCCACCACGATGTGGGCGCCGTGCTCCAGGCTGGCGAGCTGGGCGCGCACCGGCGCACCGCCACACAGGGTGAGGATCTTGATGTTGTCTTCAGCGCGGGCGATGCGGCGCAGCTCCTGCGTCACCTGCTCGGCCAGTTCGCGGGTGGGGCACAACACCAGGGCCTGCACCGCAAAGCGACGCGGGTTCAGATTGGCCAGCAGCGGCAGGGCAAAGGCGGCCGTCTTGCCACTGCCTGTCTTGGCCTGGGCGATCAGGTCGTTGCCGGCCAGCGCCAGGGGCAGGCTGGCGGCCTGGATCGGTGTCATCACCTCGTAGCCCAGGCGTTGCAGGTTGGCCAGCACGGCCGGAGGCAAGGGCAGGCTGCTGAAAGCGGGGCCGGTGGGGGCGGATGGATTCTTCGGTTCGGTCATCCCGGATTGTGAGGCGGGCCGGCGCTCGGCCCGCTTATGGGGGTTGACCCAGGATGGCTCACTCGCGATAGGTAAGCACCATCACGCGGCGGCTGGTGGCGTCGTAGGTGCAGTCAACCTCCAGGCCACGCTCGCCGCGGCTGGATTGATAGCGGCCTCGGGCACGCATTTGCGAGATGTTGGTGCCGGCCGGAACCTCGAAGGCACCCCCGGGGAAGATCTCGATACCCTGGGCACCCGGGCGCTCGCGGCGGACTTTGGTTTGCAGCGCCAGCACACACGCACGCAGCGTGGGCGAATCGGGCCGAACATTGCCCGGGCCGCCTGGCCTGTTGTCACCGATCGGGCCGCCGATCGGGCCGCCACCCACCCGGCGCACCGACGAAATCTCGTCGTTGAGGCCAAGGCCGCCGAGCGACTCATGCCGCCCCGGGCCAAGCACGACACACTTGCCTCGGAAATCGGCATCGACACAGACTTCCCAGCGGCCGCGTTCGATCATGATCGACGAGGCGGTGTCGTTGAAATCCGAGCGTCCGAGATCGGCGATGTCGTCACCCACATCGAGGCGGCGGCCGCCGAAGTTGTCGTGCTCGTAGAAGGTGAGGTCGGCGCCGTAGTCGGGCCGGCTGTTCGCGGCTGCGGGGCGTGCCGACGAGACTTCATCGTTCAGGCCCATCTCGACCAGCGTGGCGTAGCGGCCCGGCCCGACCACCACGCAGCGGCCACGGAAATCGTCGTCGCTGCAGAGCTGCCAGGAACCGCCGCGCACCATCAGCGAGGAGATCGCGTCGTTCATGTCGATGCGACGCAGGCTGGGCTCCGCACCGGTGATCACCGTCCGGCGGCCGCCAAACTCGATGTGCTCGAAGGCTTCGATCGTGGAGTTGCCGAGGCCGCCACCCGGCGTCCAGCCGCCTTCCGAGCCGCCCGTGCGGCGAATCGACGCGGCGCGGTCGTTGAAATCCTGGCCGCCCAGCGATCCATAGCGCCCGGGCCCGTAAACCACGCAGCGGCCGCGAAAATCGGGCTCGGGGCACAGCTCCCAGGTGCCGCGCGCGATCACCAGCGAAGAGGCGGTTTCCGAGAAGCCAAAGCGCCCGAGATCGGGCATCGGCTGGTCGACTTCAAAACGCCGGCCGCCAAACTCGTCATGCTCGAACAGCGTGACATCGGCAGCCCACAGCGCCGCGGGCGCCAGGCAGAAAACCGCCACGAGAAACCGGATGACCCGACGCGTTGTTGGCATGCTTGAACTCCCTCGCGGCCCGTTGGCCATGAAATCTGATGTGGGTGATCCGCCTAACGGCGGCGACGGCTAGCCTATCAGCCGGCGTCGCGTTTGCGGGCCAGCGTCAACCCTCAACGCAGCATTGAGCCAAATGGACGACCGCGCTGGCGTTCGAGGCCAACGCGGGCCGGATCGCAGGCCGGCGCCAGAAGGCTAGGGTGTGGCGCGCTGCGGCACCTTGCGCAGCTTGGCCACGTCGTAGCCCTGCGCGGCGATGAACGCCGAGAGCCGCTGATAGTCAGCCTCGGGGATCGCCGGCGTTCGCGCCATGATCCAGACGTAGTCGCGCTTGTCGCGCGCGATCACCGTGTGGCCGCCATCCGGCGCCAGGTAGGCGATGCGGTAGTCCGCCTTGAACGGCCACACGTACTGCATGCCCCAGATCGCCTCGTTGCCGGCCTCGACGAACCCTCGCGATTGATAGGTCTTCAGCGGGCCGTTGAATGAATCGGCATTGAAACTGAAGGTGGTGAGTACGCTGCCATCGCTTTGCAGCTGGTAGTTTTCGCGCGCGGCGTGTGCGCCCTCTTCCAGGAACGTGGGGATGTTGGCGATCACATACCAATCGCCCATGAAGCGTTCAATGTCCACCGGCGATGCCAGCGTCAACGGCGGCAGCTGGCGATCGGAAACCGTGCCGCAGGCCGCGAGCAGCACAGCCGCCGCTGCGCCAAGCCCGGCTCCGGCCCAACCCTTGATTGCGTTCATTTTCGATGCCATTTCTGAACCCTGTCATTCACGTCGATAAGCCAGCTTGCGACCGCCGCCCAGCGTCGATTGCAGCGCCAACCAATCGCCGGCGGCCGAATACCAGACGTCGATCGGCGCCTTCGGGCCACTGATGCGCACCCGGGTGGCCACCGTCGGTTGGCCGCGCAAAGGAATCGTCTCGTCACCCAGCACCCCGATGCTCACGTTCACCAGCTTGCCGGTCTGCGGATCGAGCAATCGCGTCTGCGTGCGCAACTGCGGGTTCCAGTAGGCAAAGTTCATCAGGCAGCCGGCGAGCGACTGTGTGTTCTTGCCCGCGGTGACGCGCAACTGATCGCCCTCCACGCGGGCCTCCACCTCGGAGATGGCGCCATCGTCATCGGTGCGCGCGCTCAGTGTGGAAAGGCACTCGCCGCGCCACTGCTCGGTGGTCTGCAGCCGATAGCGGTAGGCCGAGAACCCGAGAAAGCTGACGTCGAACATCGCATCGCTGCGCACTTCGCGCTGGTCGCCTTGTTCGGTGACGGTAAAGCTGTGCCGGCCGATCGGCTTGTCGTCGAGCAGCACGAGAAACTTCCAGGTGCCGGATGTTGCGCCTGTGGCGGATGACGCCAGCCCCATCATCAGGGCCGCGCCGATCGACGCCCTCCCCAACCAGCCATTCATGCGCGCGAGGGCCGGCGCGGCCAGCCCGGGAAAAACGCGTTGGTGCGCTGCATGTACTCGCGGTAGGCGGGGCGGCGCTCGGCCATGTCTTTTTCCAGCAGCGTGACACCCGATACCTTGAGCAGCAGCACCGTGATCAACAGCGGTGAGACGACCGTCCACACGCCCTCGCCCGAGGCCAGCGCCACCAGGAACAAGCCCCACCACACGCAGCACTCGCCGAAGTAATTGGGATGCCGGGTGGTGCCCCACAGGCCACGATCCATCACCTGCCCGCGGCTCGCCGGATCGGCCTTGAAGCGCGACATCTGCCAATCCGCCACGCCTTCGAAGACCACGCCAAACGCCGCCACCGACAAGCCGAGCCCATCCAGCCAACCCATCGGGCGGCCGCCGATCGCGCCCGCCAGAAACGGCGTGCTCACGATCAAGGCCAGCACCGCCTGCAGCGCAAACACGAGGTACAGGCTCTTGAAGGCGAACCCAGGATCATTGCGAGCGCGAATCTCCCGGTAGCGGCGATCTTCGCCATGGCCCCAGTTGCGCACGGTGATGTAGATCGCCAAGCGCAGCGCCCACGCCACCCCGATGGCCAGCATCCAGAGTGCGCGATCGGTGAGCGCCGGCCAGGCCAGCGCATAGCTGAAGCCGCCACCCACGATGAACACCGACCACACCCGATCGACCAGGCTCACATCCTTGCGCGCGAGGCTGGCCAGCCAGGTACCGAAGCCCAGCATGGCGATCAGGCCCAGCGCGCGCAGCAGCAACATGCCGATCGACGGCGCCTCAGCCACGTTGAATTCCCCGCTCGGGCACGCTCACGCCATCAAAGCGCGCCGCGAGCCCGATGAGCACCGGCATCGCGATCGCCCAGCCAATCGACAGCACCACCAGAGCCGGCGTGCGATGGATGAACTCTGCCGCGCCGAGCTTCACCCCCGACACGTACGACAAAGGCCCCACCACGGCGCCCAGCAGGGCTGCCACCACCCAGCGGCCCTTCATCCAGCGCATCGACACATTCAGCGCGATGCCGAACAAGCCCCACAAGGCGATCAGCCAGTAAGGGGGCGGCCCGCCGGCCGATTCGCCGGTGGGATAGCGCACATGGCCCAACTGCAGGGTGACGGCCTCGAACATCAGGCCCACCCCCAGCACGCCCAACACCAGCCGCAGCTCCGCACCAGGGCGCGACACGATGGCCAGATGCCAGGCCACGATGGCCACCGCAGCCGCCACGCCCCAGGCCACAAACCCATGCGCAGCGCCGAGCACCACCGCAAACCAGCCCGCTTGCAGCAGCACGAAATTGGCGATCTGGTGGCGCAGCGTCGGTGCCGGTTGCGCATCGGCGGTAGCCGATGCGGCACGCGAGATCGCCACGGTCACGCGCGGCGCTCGAACAGGTAGTGGCTCACCCACCATTGCTGGCCACCATCAAAGGCAAACAGTTCGGCGCACGACATGAAAAACAGGCGCCAGCGCATCCACCACACCGGCGCATCGGCGCCATACACCTGCTCGAACACCGGCATCGCCGTACTGCGCTGCGAATCCATGTTGCGCAGCCACGCCTCGGACGTGCGTGCATAGTGGCGGCCATCCCAGCGCCAGCGGTTGAGCAGCCGCAGGTCATCCTGAAAATGCAGCGCCAGCTCGTCGCTGGGCATCATGCCGCCGGAGAAAAAGTGGCGGCTCATCCAGTCGCTCGCATCGCGCTCCACAAAGGCGTAGGGCGTGGAGCGATTGGCGAACACGTGCATGAAAAATCGGCCGCCCGGCTTGAGCCAGCTGCGCACACGCGCAAACGCTTCAGCCCAGTTGCGCAAGTGCTCGAACATCTCGATCGACACCACCCGGTCGAAACGGCCCTCGGTATCGAAATCATTCATGTCGCAGGTGATCACGCTCACGTTGCGCAGCCCGCGCGAAGCGGCCTGGCCCTCGATGAATGCGCGCTGCGAATGCGAGTTCGACAGGGCGGTGATGCGGCTGCCAGGATAGCGCTCGGCCATCCACAACGTGAGCGAGCCCCAGCCACAGCCCAGTTCCAGGATGTCTTGCCCGTTGGCCAGCCCGGCACGCTCGCACGACACACGCAGGGCGGCGGCTTCGGCGGCCTTCAGCGTGTCCACACCCTCAGGCCAGTAACAGCCGCTGTACTTGCGGTGCGGCCCCAGCACCGAGACGAAGAAGCCGGAGGGCACTTCATAATGTTGCTCGTTGGCCTTTTCGGGCAACAGCGCCAGTGGCGAGCGCCGCATCGCGTCGACAAACTGCGCGGTGAGGGTGGCAGCCGCATCGGCATCGTCGGCGGCCAGTTCGTTCAGCCGGGCCTTCAACAGGCGGCGTATGCCCATGCGCACCACGCCATCCGGCACCAACCCCTGTTCCACCCAGTCGACGGCGACGGCCGTATTGTTCTTGATCGCCATGAACTCCGCCTGAATCTGGATATGACACCACCGGTAATTTACGCGAACGACCAGTCTTTGTTTGAACTGATTCGATTAACCGCACTGGGAAAATGAGATGACACCGGGTTTTCCCGAGAGAATCGTGTGCCTCACCGAGGAGCCCACCGAGGTGCTCTATGCGATCGGCGAATCCGCCCGCATCGTCGGTATCTCCGGTTTCACCGTGCGCCCGCCGCGGGCGCGGCAAGAAAAACCGAAGGTCTCGGCCTTCACCAGCGCGAAGGTGGATCAGATCCTGGCGCTCAAACCCGATCTGGCGATCGGCTTTTCAGACATCCAGGCCGATATCGCGCAGGCG